>JAZLAB010000064.1:0-31737 GCA_045612985.1 Faecousia sp. | reverse complement strand
CTGGGTCTTGCCTGCGTAATTATCATACACAACGCCCCGCTCGGCTTCCCGGATACCCTGGATGACCACCTGCTTGGCAGTCTGGGCAGCGATGCGGCCAAACTTCTGAATATCTACAGGAATGGAGACCGTACCACCGACAGCGGCTGTGGGATCCAGCTTTTTGGCGGCATCGATGTGCATTTCCACCGCGCTGTCCTCTACCTCTTCCACTACCGTCTTGACCAGGCTCATATAAAGGCCCTTTTCGCTCAGGTCCACCACCACATTTTCAGCGGGGATGTCCCGATTGTCCTCCCGGTCCTTCCGGTAAGCATTGGTCAGGGCCTGTTTCAGCCGCTCGACCATATATTCCACCGGAATACCCTTGAGCTTTTCCAAATCCCGCAGGCTGGCGAAAATCTCCGCGCCGATGTCCACCTGGGGCATCGCCTGCTTTTTGGACTTTGTTGTTCTTGCCATAACTTCCTCCTTCGCCTTAAAAAGGCTTCTTTATATAGTAAATATGTTTTCTCAAAATTCTACGCGAAGGCGCACCAATGCGACCTCGGATTTTTCAAATACGATGGTCTCTTTTCCTGCCTGGACCGTAACCTTGCCCTCTTCGTAGCCGCAAAGAACACCGGGGATCTCCTTCAGCCCGTTTCTGGGGCGGTACAGCTTGACCGTAACCGGGCTGCCCATAAACTGCTGAAAATCCGCCGGGCGCTTCAGGGGGCGCTCCAAGCCGGCAGAGCAGACCTCAAAATGGTAGCTTTCGGAAATGGGGTCTTTCTCGTCCAAAATGGGATCCACCGCCCGGTGGATCTTTTCGCAGTCCTCGATATCCACGCCGCCTTCTTTGTCGATATACAGCCGCAGATATCGCTCTGTTCCCTCCCGGACATATTCCACATCCCACAGCCTGCAGCCGCAGCTTTCCACCACCGGCTGGGCAAACTGGGTAACAACCTCCGTAACCTTCACAAATTTCCCTTCTTTCGTGTAAAAAGAGAGGAGCGCTTGCTCCTCTCTTTGTAAAGTCAACATTCGGTTACCTGCATTATAGCACCTTGCAATCGCTTTTGCAAGGGTTTTTTAAAGAATTCCGGTCAAAAACCGAAATTTTCCTATTTGGCAGGCAGACCCTGGACGTATTTTTGGTCCCAGCTGTCGTCAAAGATCTGCATTACCTGCCGACCCAGGGAGACATCTGTTGCCAGTTCCGCCAGCACAGGCGCTGCCTCCAGACACTCCAGATAGAATTCCGGCAGGGCATCCGCGCCCAGCTTTGCCCCTAAAATCGCGCCGGTGAGCGCGCCCACCGCGCAGCTGCGTCCGGAGTGGTTGACCGCCACGATCACCGCATCGTCAAAGTTATCCGGATGCAAACAAGCGGCATACACCGCCCCGGCAAGACAGGTGGCGGCAGTGGTGCAGCCCAAAATAGACATTGCCGCCAGGGGGCTTAACTCCGGGTCCTTTGCCAGAGTGATGGCTCTTTGGAGCTTTTCAAACACGCCCTCTGCCTGGGGATACGCCTCTCCAAACTGGGAGACCATTCCCCTTGCCGCCTGCAAAAACCGGGCATCCAGCGGCTTTTCCGGGTCTTGGAGAATGCCCGCAACGGCATAGGCAAGGACCGTTCCGGAAAGAAAGGTCTCTGGGTCGCCGCTTACAAAGGCCACCGCCTCTGCGCCCAGCTGCCCCACCTGCTGCGTCTCCATCCAGGCCTTGTCGTAAAGCAGGCCCACCGCCACAGGAATCGTGATCGCTCCGGGATTGTCCGACTTAAACACCGGCTTTTCCGGCGTACCCAGGGTGTCCCTTGCCAGCACATCCTGCAGCCGGGTGTCCGCGCAGTGGCGGCGGCGCAGAGGCTCCACCTGGGCCAGCCAGCAATAGGTCTTTTCCATTTCCCCCCGGGTCATCTGGCCCTTGAGCCACTCCTTCAGCCCCAACGCGATATAGCGGCTGTACTTTTCGCTGTGTCCCCGGTTGACGCCCAAAAGCAGACCGTTGGCAGCAAAGGCCGCCAATTGGGTATAAGAGGTGATCTCCGCGCAGCCGTTGGCAAGGTCATAGCCAAGCAGACCGTTGGGGCCGTAATCGGCGCAGATCTCCTCCCAGTTTTTCTTGTCTACGGTATAGCCCATAGCATCGCCCACCGCCAGACCAAGCAGGCAGCCGCGACAGGCAAGTTCTCTCTGATTCACCCGGAAACCTCCTTTTTGAAGGCTTTTTTGTTATTATACCGAAATCTTCCAACAATGGCAAGCCTTTTCCGCAAAAACACCCAAGGCATAGCCTTGGGTGTTTCCTGTTATTGATTCAGCAAGCTGTTTAGTTGCGCCACCGTATTTTTGCTGTCGGTGTAAACGGTAATGTCCATATACTGCATCACACCCTTTTCATCTCGATACTGGATAGCGAGACTTCCCGCCACATCGCCGTGATAGTCAAACAGCTGGGCCATCGTGCCTGCCTCGCAGTCGGCAAGCAGCGCCTGGAACAGCATCACTGCCTCCGGGGAGTTGGTCAGATCGCCCACCACATGATAGCTTACCGTACCGGGGGCATAAGACGAGCCCACATCCTCGATCCGGGCGTTGTTGGCGCTGCCCGGCTGGAAACGCAAAACTCTGTTTTCCTTATAATAGTGGTCGCTATAATCCAGTTGGATCACCCGGGAGAGCAGGTCCCCCACATTCTCCGTACCCAAAACATACTCTGGGCTGCTGTAATAAGGCTTCAAGGCCTTGCTGGCCTCCGAGCCTTTGGGGATCCAGTAGCACCGCTCCACCGCTGCGCCGTTTGTCAGTTCATAGCGAATGTGCAGGGGCGTGGTGGCAGAAACGATATAGGTATAGGAGGTCAAAATGGAAGCTCCGCCATCTTTCTGAAAGCCAAACCGATTTTCGATGCAGCTGCCGTGAACGCCCAGGATCGTTTCCACATCCTCCGGGTCTGTCAATTTGATGACTCCTCTTTGATACACATATTTGTCTGTCGCAAGGCTGGACACACCGCCATCTGCGCTGTAGGGGCTGATGCTGACGGACTTTACCTGCTCTTTTTCCGGCACATACCGGGTAACGCCGATGGGGTCCAGCCAGGTGATGCCGATGGTTCCGAAAAAGCACACCAGCAAAATCACCAGCTGCAAAAACCGCTTTTTCCGGAAGACCCTGACCCGCTTTTCCAGGAGCATCCAGCCGGTGAAAAAGCCCACGATCAAGCCAACCACCAAAAAGACATACTCCGCATTGGTGCCAAACAGCTCCGCGATCAAGTAAAGAATCGCGCCGACGCACAGGGTATACAGCACCAAAAACACAGGGGAGACCGGCTTTAATGCAATGAGATCCCCGGCGCTTTCCAGCTTGCGCTTGCGATACACCAGCAGCGCCAGCGCCATAAAGCCAATGCCCGCTGCCGCCACAATGGCAGCATAGCCAAAGCCTTCCCAGTAGATCTCCTTTACCACAAGACCCCGGTACTTATCGATATAAACATCGACAAATTCTGTCTGACTTATTCGCAGCACCGGGCAAAGCCAGCTCAGCCAGGCAAGGTCCAGCACCACACCGGGCAGCGCCGGAGCATAGAAGGTGTCCACCAGCCAGGCGATGAGCACCGCCAGGAAATTGACCAGGGCATACACCGCCGCCGCGCCCAACCGGTTTCCGGCGCACAGGGCAGAAAAAGCGCCCACACCAAAGAAAAACAGATAGGAAAGCACCGCCACCAGCAGCCACAAAAAGGCAAGATAGGCGCTGTTTTCCATCACCACAAATGCCACCATCGCCCCCAGCAGATTGGGAACAACACAAAAAAGCGTGCCTGCGGTCAGGTGGGTGAAAAACCACCCCTCCCGGCGCATCGGCATTGCGTGCAAAGCGTTACAGTGCCGGGGGTTAAACAGATCGCCAAAGAGTACCAGCGCGCAAAGGCCGCCATAGACTAGATTCACCGCGCCCATCACCATAAAGGTCTCCGCCGCGCTGTAAAAACCGTCATCCCACAGGCCCAGCACATACAAAAGGGTAAACACCGTGTAAAGTCCCCAAACAGGCGCAAACCGTGTGATATCCTTTTTCAGTACCGTAAGATTAAAGAAGGATGTTCTTGACTTCATAGTTCACACCTCCCAGCTCGTAGATAAAGATCTCCTCCAAAGAAAGGGGCAAAATGTCAAAATAGGGCGTGCCGGTTTGCTCCACCAGCTTTTTCACCGTTTCTCCAGCTCCCCGGACCACAAAGGTGTTCAGCCGCCCGGAGGTAGCTGTGTGCAGAATTTCCAGACCCGCCGGGGCATCGCCCACCATCTGCACCTTGACGGTGCTGCCCTGCATATCCGCAAGGGATCTTTCCAGGAGCATTTTGCCGTGGTCCATAATTCCCACGTGATCGCAAATGTCTTCCAGCTCCCGCAGGTTGTGGGAGGAGATGAGCACTGTTGTGCTTCTCTGGGCCACATCCGACAGGATCAGACTCCACACCTGCCGGCGCATCACCGGGTCCAGGCCGTCCACCGGCTCATCCAAAACCAGCACATCCGGCCGGGTGCAAATGCTCAAATGGAAAGCCGCCTGCTTTTGCATACCCTTGGAAAACCGGCGAATTTGCCCTTTCCGGGGCAGCTGGAACACCTCGAACAGCTTTTCAAAGAGAGCATCGTCAAAGCCGGGATAAATGCCCTTATAAAACCGCCGCATATCCTCCATCGTGGCAGAGGGGAAGAAGAAAATGTCATCGGGGATATAGCCGATGCGTTCCTTCGCCGCCGGATTTTCATAAATCGGTGCGCCCTCCATTGTGATTTCGCCGCTGTCCGGGCGGTAAACGCCGGTGAGCAGCCGGATGGCGGTGGATTTGCCTGCGCCGTTAGGGCCGACCAAGCCGTAAACTGCACCCTTGGGAACGGACATACAAAGGTCATCCAACGCCTGAAAGCCCTCAAAGGTCTTGGTAATGTTTTTCAGTTCAAGCATCGTTGTTTCCTCCTTTCAGCCGGGCGATGATCTGCTCCCGGGTTAAACCGGCAGCCAGCAGGGCTGCCACCGCCTTGTCAAAGTCCTGCCACCGGTGGTCCTCTGCCTGGGCAACGCCGCAGACAAAGCAGCCCTTGCCCGGTACGGTGGCGATCCAGCCCTCGTTTTCCAGCTCCCGATAGGCCCGCTGGATAGTGTTGGGGTTAATGGTCAGCTGGCTTGCCAGCTCCCGTACCGAGGGGAGTCTGTCTCCCTCCTGCAAGACCCCAGCCAGGATCTGCTGCCGAAATCCATCGGTGATCTGGCTGTAGATGGGCCGGGCATCCCGGTAATCCAAATGTATCACAGGGCATTCCTCCTTGCTTTCTTGCTTTCTGTTCGGTCGGCCCTCCCGGACCTTCCGTGTCAACTGTATTAAGTGTACTAGTACAGTTAGGATACACCAGTCTTTCCCGTTTGTCAATAGGTATTTTCAAGCATTAAAATACGGGCGAACACAGTTCGCCCCTACGCAGCTTATGGCCGTCTGTAGGGGCGAACTGTGTTCGCCCGTTTTCAATTCGCCGCCTGCAGCGACACAATAATTATCAATTATCAATTCTCAATTGTCAATTTCATAAAGAGGCTTGGTGGCATCGTAGTACTGGGGCTTGTATGTAATGGAGCGGATGGGCTTTCCCCCCACGCCATATCGAGGATTGTAGCCAAAAAGGTTTACATAACACAAAAGATCGTCCTTTTCCTTTTCCATTTCCCGCATCACCGCCACCGTGGCGATCACATCGTCCACCGCCCGGTGGGAGTTGACCACCTGCCCGGTAAGGCCATAGCCCTCAATGGCGTTGCACAGCCGGTGGGGATATTCTCTGCGGTCCTTGTAAACCGTCAGCAGATCCAGCTTGTCCTTGCCCTTGAGGATTTCCACATCCCCATGCTGATACAGAAGATAAAACAGAAAGCTCAGATCAAAATGGGCATTGTAGGCCAGAAGCAAGGTGTTTCCCGTTATCATCCGGGCAATGTCCGCGCAGACCTTTTCTTTGGAGATACCCCTTTGGGCGATGTCTTCGTTGGTGATGCCCGTCAGCTGCACGATCTCCGGTGGCACGGTGGTGCCGGGGGCAAGGGAGATCAGCTGATCATATTCCTCCACAATAGCCGCTTTTCCGTCTTTTTGCTCTACCACCACCGCGGCAAATTCAATGATCTGATCCCCGGAAAACTTTAAGCCTGTGGTCTCCGTATCAAACAGAAACAACCGGTCATACCGGGAAAACAATGCCTGAAATTCCATTTACAGTACTCCTTCTTGTAGGTCCTTTGCCCGGCGGAATTTGCTCTTTTTCTCTTGGGTCAAGCCATAGGTGTTTGCCAGATACTTGGCATACGCCAGCGCAACCGACTCCGTCCCTTCCTTCAGCTCCACCTCAATTTCGCAAAGGGGAGCGGTCTTACCGCCGCCAATAAGCAAGCCTTCGTCCAGCGCCAGCTCCACAACGCCGCCAGCCAAAACCACCGTCTTGGCGATGCGGGTAAACCTTGCGCCGCAGAGGGGGGCCACGCCCGCTCCCAAAACAGCCTCCAGCGCCTCGTTATCTGCAAGTTTACATAACATCGGAATCGCGGTTTCGATATTTTCGCAGTTTACCTCAAATTCCTGCCGCCCAAAGCCTCCCGCAGGCGTCTTGAGGGTACAGACGGACAGGCCGTTTTCCAGCCGTCGACGGAGGGTATAATGCAGCCGGGAAAGGGCCTTATCTTCTGTGTCATAGTAGGTCGTTTCCATTTGGACGACCGTTCTTTCCCCGGAGATTGCCTTGTCCAGCTGCTGTAATATTTCCGGATTTGCCCGGAATTTTACCTCAAATTCAACGCCCATTTGAAGACCCCTTTCTGAAAACTTACCCTCATTATACACCCAATGCAAAATATGTGCAAGATTCTTTCCCAGCAAACGAATTTTGACAAATTCCTTGCGCCTTTTGTGTTAGGCTTTTCTTGAAAGGTTGTGTTACATATGATGCAAACGCTACAATCTTATGTGCGGCAGGGAAAGCGCGCGGTGCGCAATCTGGCGTTAGACCCCAAGGTCCACGCCGGCGTCCGGGCGGGGGCATTTGTGCTGGCAGGCTTTTGCCTCAGCGCCGCAGGACTGAAAAACGCGCCACTGCCTCTTTCTATGGCGCTGGTGATGTCCGCCGGTGGCTGGCCGGCACTACTGGTGGCAGCCGGAGGCGCAGTGGGGTATATGGTCTTTTGGGGCAGCGCCGGACAGCAGGGACTTTTCTGGCTGGTGGCGGCCCTGGGCGCGTGCTTATGCTTTTCAGACCGCCGGACCTTCCGGGAGTCGCCGCTGCTGCTGCCGGCTTTGGCGGGGCTGATCGTGTCTGCCACCGGCGTTGCCTTCCAGGCCTGGCTGCAAGACAGCGCCCCGGTAGACCTATATTTGATCCGGGTGGGCCTGGCTGCCTTTTCCGTTTGGCTTTTCGGCAGGCTCTTGCAGGGCAGAAACCCCATCACCGACTGGCTGGGGTGCGGGATCTGTGTCCTTGCTCTTGCCCAGATCGCGCCGCTGCCCTTTTTGAATTTGGGGTATGTGGCTGCCGGGGCGCTGGTGGTATTGGGTGCGTTCCCCGCCGCCGCTTTGGCAGGCATCGCCCTGGATTTTGCGGGCATTACCCCGGTTGCTATGACCGCGGTGATGTGCTGCGGCTTTCTTGCCCGTTTTTTACCCTTGCAGCGCAAGTGGTTTTTTGCCATCCTTCCCGCCGGGGCATTCCTTTTGGTCGCAACCCTGACCCGGCAAACAGATCTTTCCCCCTTGCCGGGGCTGGTTTTGGGCGGCTTTGTCAGCATCTTTTTGCCCGCCCCATCCAATGTGCCCAGCCGCCGGGGAGAGACGGGCGTGGCGCAGGTGCGGCTGGAAATGGTGGCGGGGGTGCTTTCCCAGACGGAGCAGCTTTTGCTGGAAGCCCCGGAAAATCCCATTGACGAGGACGCGCTGGTAGCCCGGGCGGCGCAGCTTGCCTGTAGCGGCTGTCCTTGCCGCAACCACTGCAAGGACACCAAAAACATTGCCCAGCTGCCGGCGGCGCTGCTGCATAAGCCACTGTTGGGCACTGACGAGCTTCCCATCGCCTGTCGGAAAAGCGGACGGTTCCGTGCCCAGCTGCACCGGATGCAGGAGGAGCTGCGCTCCATGCGGGCAGACCGGGAGCGGCAAAAAGAGTACCGGACGGCAACGGTGCAGCAATACCGCTTTCTTTCCGAGTATTTGCAGGAGCTTTCTGACCAGCTGGCCCAAAAGGCCCACACCCTGCAGCCGCTGTATGTGCCGAAGATCGAGATCTTCGGTAACCATCCCCAAGACGACAACGGAGATCGGTGCTTCCTCTTTGCCGGCACCCGCTGCCGCTACTATGTGCTTTTGTGCGACGGTATGGGAACAGGCGTCGGCGCAGTGCAGGAGGGCCGCGCCGCAGGGAGCTTTTTGCAAAAGCTGCTCACCGCAGGCTTTCCTGCGGAACACGCCCTGCAGACCTTGAATAGCCTTTGCGCTTTGCGCGCCCGGGCAGGGGCAGTTACCATCGAACTTTTGGAGCTGCAGCTGGACTCGGGCAAGGCCTTCCTTTATAAATGGGGCGCTGCCCCCAGCTATCTGATCTCCAAACTGGGGGCAGAAAAAGTGGGGACAGCCGGTCCGCCGCCGGGACTATCTGTCGCGGATAGTCAGGCTCTGGCTTATCGGCTGTCCCTGCGCCGGGGGGAGATGCTTGTGTTGGTCAGCGACGGTGTAGGGGAAGAGGGGGCCCTGCACTGCTGCACCCAAATGGCAGACGCAGCGCCTGGGGATCTGGCTTCTGCGCTGCTGGCAAACTCCCAACTGGGCGGAGAGGATGATGCCACAGTGATCACGGTAACCCTGGCGCCTCTGTAGTTACCTTCTACAAAATATCACATATTCTATGCAGAATTTGTCGAAACACAAGATATAGGGTAAATTTTTCTACAAAAATACAAGATATTGCAAGAACAAGTTATATTCTGTGCTTTGCACAGAGTGATATTTTTGCGTTGCAAAAGTGATATGAAAACTTGGCAGTTTTCGTGATATTTTATTCGCCTTAAACTGCCGAAGGCAATACCACTTGTCGCAAGACAAATATCACTGCGTAGCAATACCACTCGCGTAAAGCGAATAAAACTGGCCAAGTGTTAAAAACACTTGGCCAAATTTATAATGGGCTTTGTTTGATTTTGGGATAACGCCGGGGATACTGGGGCGGCGTAGGAGAGACCTTACGCAGCACGATCACCGCGTGAGCAGCTTCCTCAATGGGGAAGGACATCACCTTTTCCACCTTCAAGCCCAAACGCTTGACCGCGTTTTTTGCCTCTTCCAGCTCCTGCTGGGCGGCAGCGCCTTTCATTGCCAGCACCAAGCCACCCACCTTTACAAAAGGCGCGGTCAGCTCCAGCAAGACATTCAGCCTTGCCACCGCCCGGGAGGTTGCCACATCGTAGCTTTCCCGGCAAGCGCCCACCGCTTCTTCTGCCCGGGCGGTAACGCATTTTGCGTCCACGCCCAGCTGCGGCAGTACCGTTTCCAGCCAAGCCATCCGTTTGCCCAGAGAATCCAAAAGGGTCAGCTCCGTTTCCGGGCAGGCGATCTTCACCGGCACACCGGGAAAGCCTGCACCGCAGCCCACATCAATGAGCTTTTTGCCCTTTAGCTCCGCTGCCGCCAGCAGCGAAAGGCTGTCCAGCAAATGCAGTCGCGCCACCTTTTCCGGCTCGGTAATGGCCGTCAGGTTCATCACCTTGTTTTGCTCGATCACCGCCTGTGCGAAGGCGCAAAGCTGCTTTTGGGTATCTTCCGTCAGTTCCAGCCCCAGTTGGGGAAGCCCTGCCTGCAGGGCCTTTTCCATTTCCATCACTTTTTCTTGGCGTTGGCGTTGCCGCTTAAGTCCACCTGGGTGGTGTCAAAGGGGTCAAAGACTTCCTCTTCCTCCTGGTGCAGCGGCAGCACATAATTCTGGATATACCAGCTGGCCAGCAGATCAGAAACATCCTTATAAGAGGAGAAAGACATATCCACCGCGGGGGTGGTCTCCTCGGTCTTGCCTTCCTCGCCCTCTCCGGTCGGTTCTGTTCCCTCGGTGGTTTCTTCCTTCTTCTCTTCCTTCTTCTCTTCCTTCTTTTCCTCCTTCTTTTCCTCGGTGCGGATGCTCAAGTCCGGCTCCGGCTTGCCAAAGAATTCCAAAACGACCTCCAGATCCTGCCGCAAAAGGTCATTTACCTCTTTGTCGGTAGCCTCGGCGCAGGCTTGGGCGGTGGAGGTAGGCACGGATGCCAATGCCTCGTAGCAGTAAAAGTAAGCCATCAAATAGCCGGAATACTGGAAATTCACAGATTCATTGCTTGTGCAAGCCAAAAATGCCGCAAACCGGGCATCGGTATCGGTGTAAATGGTCATCCGGTGGGCCATTTCCTTGCACATTGCAAAGGGCATTGCCGCCACAGGCACATTGGGGTTGACCGCCGATTCGCCGGTGAGGGCAACGGTAATGCCGGTATCGCCCTTCTTTGCGCCCAAGGTCAGCTTCTTCACCGGCGCAGTAGAACCGGCAAATACCGAGATGGTCTGCTCATAGGTTAAGTCTTCAAAGCCGTCGGCAGCCTGCTTTGCCATTTTCTCAAAGCTGCCGGACTTGGGTGTGCCGTCCTCTTTGCGCTCCACCTGTTCGGCAAGGGCGTTGGCCTTGTCCCGGAGAAACACAGCCGTTTCATTCAGCTGGGTAATGTTGTAATCGGCAATGTCCAGCCGCAGATCGTCTGCCAGAGGGCTGGTGTAAGTATTCAGCCCATACAGCGCAGTATTGAGCAGCACCACGAAGCTGATCACTGCCAGCACCCAACCAAACCAGCGAATGGGGTTTTTCTTGCGGATCACCATCAGTACGCCGGTTACAAGCACCGCCACGATGAAAATTCCCAACAGCATCTGCCAAAGGATACCGCTGATTGCGCTGCTGAAGTCTGCCAGTGCGGTAATGATCAACCGGGTAATATAAGGATAGATCATATCCACCAAAACACTGTGGGCCTTGGCAAATTCCGTCAATGCCCAGGAGATCGCCGCGAAGATCGCAGCGGATAAATATCCCCACCAAGTTTTCAAAGCAGACACCTCCTTGTTTTTTCATTTCAGTATAGTATAGCACATTTTGCTGTGCTTGGTCAATCGTCCAATTTTCCCAACACGCCGTCCTCAAAAACATCGGTTACGGTAACGGTGCGGATCTCATTGTGCAGGTCTTCCGCCTTTACATACACCTTTGCATAGTTGGGGGCGTGGCCGGTAAAGAATTCCCCCCACCGCTCTTCAAAAAGCACCTGCTGCCTGCTGCCGATCAGCCCCTTGCGGTAAGCAAGGGCCATATTCTCGGCAACGGCGATGGCCTGCTTGCTGCGGCGCTCCTTGGTTTCATTGCTGTGCTGGCCGGGCATTTTGTCTGCGGGGGTGCCGGGGCGGCGGGAATAGGGGAAGATGTGCATCTGGGCAAAGGCGCATTTTTGGATGAACGCCAGACTTTCCAGGAATTCCTCCTCCGTCTCCCCGGGAAAGGCCACGATCATATCGGTGGTAACGGCGCAGCCGGGGAAAAACCGCTTTAATAATGTAACACTTTCCAGATACCGGGCAGTATCGTACTTTCTGTGCATCCGCTTTAGCACACTGTCGCAGCCGGACTGCATAGAAAGGTGAAACTGGGGACACAAATTGGGAAGGGTTTGTAGTGTTTTGCAAAATTCCTCGGTAACGATCCGGGGCTCTAGCGACCCCAGCCGCACCCGCATTTGTGCAGCAGCCTTGCAAACCGCCTGGATCAGCACACCCAAGCCCGGCTTACCCGGCAGGTCTGCGCCCCAGGAGGCGATCTCGATGCCGGTGATCACGATCTCCCGATAGCCTTGTCTTTCCAAATCCCTGGCCTGCTGTAGCGCCAGCTCCAAAGAAGCTGACCGCACCGGACCTCTGGTGTAGGGGATGATGCAGTAGGTGCAGAAATTGCAGCAGCCGTCCTGGACCTTCAGCATTGCCCGGGTGCGACCTTCCAGACCGCCGGCGGGAAGCACCTCAAAGCTGCGGCGCTTTAATGCCGCGTCCAGCTGCTGCCGGGGCTGTCGATCCTCTAAAGACGCCAGCATCTGCTGCAAAAAAGCTTCCCGCTGGGCGCTGCCGCCCACAACATCTACCCCCAGCGCCAGGACCTTTTCCGGGGTGTGCTGGCTGTAGCAGCCACAGACACCGATGACACTTTCCGGGTTTTGCCGCCGGCAACGGCGGATCACCGCCCGGTTTTTCTTGTCCGCCACTGCCGTAACGGAGCAGGTGTTGATAATATACCCGTCGCAAGGCCCTTCAAAACTGCCCAGGGTATGTCCCCACTGGACCAGCAGCTTTTCCATTGCCTGGGTCTCATATTGATTTACTTTGCACCCGAGGGTGTAAAATCCAAACTTCATAGTCAATTTCACCAAAAATAGGGTCTTGTTTTTGTGAAAATCGTCAAAACCTCCTATTGCAACTTGCCAAAAACCTGCTATAATGTGTTATGCTGCGCTTTTTGCCCGAAAAGTTTGGCAAAAGGCATACTTTGCAGCGCAGGAGCGCATTTATGCATCGGTTTTCTATTACAATAGAGAGCTTTCGCCAGATCAAGGACTTCGTGGCTTTGGCCTCCGTCCAGCCCTTTGATGTGATCGTGGAAAACGAAAAGCAACAGCTTAACGGCAAAAGTTTTATCGGTATGTTTTCTCTTGACCTGAAGCGGCCGCTGTTCGTGCGGGTCAACTGCTCCCAGGAGGAGCTTGTCCGCTTTCAGCAGGCAGCCGCCCAATTTTTAGCTTAATACCGAGCCTTCTCCGGGCCATTCCTTTTGGGAATGGCCCGCTTTTTTATTCTTCCTTCTTGCCGGCATTTCCGGGGCGACGACGGTAGCGGGGTCTGCGATGGCGACGCTTTTCTCCCTCACCGGCTGCCTGTGCCGGCTTTTCCTTCGGCTGCTCCGGCTTTTCTTCCTTTTGGGGCTGTTCCGGGCGCTTGCCGGGTCTGCGACGGCGGCGGTTTCTGCCGGTTCTTTGCCGGGTGTGTTCCTCGGTCTGCTCCTCGGTCTGCTGCTCCACTTCCGGCGCTTCCTCCGGCTCGTCAACGAGCTTGTCGGTGCTGTAGCGGAAGCGCACCGGCTCTAAATGCAAGGCTTCTTCCTCCTGCTGCCGGCGGGGGCATTTTCTGCCACAGCCGGAAATGGGGGCCAGATCCGCCGGAATGGGCGGGTCGTTTTTCTTGGCCTTGCCGCTGCGAAGCACAGCGATCTCCTCATTGGAATAGGTGCCAATAACCTCCGGCCGGTCTTCCATTTTTACCTTCACCCGCTGACGCAGCAAGTCGATCTCCACCACAGTGCCCCGTCCGTCGGGGGTGTCCACAAAGGACTCTGCCTTGGGGCTGGTACGCAGCAGGTCCTCATAGGCCTCCTGCTCATAGCGCAGACAGCACATCAGCCGTCCGCAGGTGCCAGAGATCTTGGTGGGATTCAGGCTTAAATTCTGGGTCTTTGCCATTTTGATGGACATAGGCAAAAACTCCTCCAAAAAGCTGCTGCAGCAAAAAGGTCTGCCGCAAATACCCAGGCCGCCGATCATTTTTGCCTCGTCCCGGACACCGATCTGCCGCAGCTCGATGCGAGTATGCATTGCCGCTGCCAGACTCTTTACCAGCTCCCGGAAATCCACCCGGTCCTCGGCGGTAAAGAAAAAGAGGATCTTGCTTCCGTCAAAGGCGCACTCGGCGCTGACCAGCTGCATATCCAGGCCCAGCTGCTGCACCTTTTCTTCGCACAGGGCAAAGGCCTTCTTTTCTGTCTGCTTATTCTTTTGGGCGACCTTCTCGTCCTCCTGGGTGGCAAGACGCACCACCTGCCGCAACGGGGCGACCACATCGGTCTGGGCGACCTTATGGTTGCCGCCGGCGCAAATGCCGTATTCCAAGCCTCTGGCGGTGTCGATGATCACGTGGTCTCCGGCCTTGCACTGGATGCCTGCCGGGTCAAAGAAATATACCTTCTGTCCGGGGCGGAACTGGATGTCCACCACTTCCACGCGCTCCGGAAGCACTTTTTCTTGTTCGCTCATAGGGATCTCCTTTATTATATGTGTTTCAGCGCAAATTCCAAACCAGATAACCGCAGATCGCGCCGACGGACACATTGCCCTGGGCGTATTCCTGCGCCTTTTCCAACTGGCGGATCGCTGTTAAAATTTCTGCTGCGCTGCGGGCATTTCCCACATTTTGGGCCGCAGCCCATTGGGCCTGCAGGCCGCTGCGATAAGTCAGCGCCTGCAGTAAAAGCTCTTTCCATTGCTGCAAAAGGGGGATCAGCTGGTCTCTGGGCATTTTCTCCATAGAATACACCGTCTGCAGCAGGGCGGCGCTGTCTTTGTGGGCAAAGCTGTCTAAAAAAGCCTGGGTTTTGGGGTCTGCCTCCGCCCCATCCCGAAGAAGCTCCAGGGCCTGTCCCAGATAGCCGCCGCTGCGCTCTGCCGCCCCTTGAATTTGCCCGTCCTCCGCCTGGGGGAACTTTTCCCGCAGCGCCTTTTGCAGCACCGCCGGCGAAAGGGCCTCCAGCCGCAGCTGTACACACCGGGAACGGATGGTAGGCAGCAGCTTTTCCGGATTGTCTGTCAGCAGGAGGAACACGCCGTACTCCGGCGGCTCTTCCATCACCTTTAAAAGGGCATTTTGGGCCTCCGGACGCATATCCATCGCCCGGGGGATGCAATAGATCTTTCTTGCGCCCTCGTTGGGCCGCACAAACATATCTGCCCGGGCCTGCCGGATCAGCTCCACAGAAACGGTCTTCTTCTCCGGATCGTCCACCGTAATGTAATCCGGGTGGGTATCTGCCAAAACCTTACGGCAAGAAGAGCAGGTACAGCAAGGCTTGTTTTCTCCGGCGCAAAGGGCAGCCGCTGCCAAAAGCCGCGCCAGGGTGCGTTTTCCTGCCCCTTCCGGGCCGGATATCAAATAACTATGGGATAGCTTTCCCCGGCTGACGCTGGTGCGCAGATTCTCTTTCAGCCGCGGATTTCCCAAAAGACTTTCAAAGCCCATACCTGCCTCCTTTCTCGCAGTTTTATGCCGCTTTTAGCCCCACAAAGCGGAAAGCATCGGAATGACCTGCTTTTTCCGGCTCATAATGTTGGGCAAAAACACTGTGTTTTCCTTGGGCTGCACGGAAAAGGCCTGCTGGATGGTCTCGTCGCTGCCCACATAGATCAGCTGCGTACCCTCCAAAAGCACATCCGTCAGCATCAGTATCACCATAGAGAAGCCCTTCTCGGCGGCAATGGTACGCATCAAGGACAAAAACTCTTCCTTGCGCGCAAGCATATTGGGACTGTCCATACAGGTGATCTGGGCAACGGCCAGATCGTAGCCTGCAATGTGGAACTCCTTGTAGTCCAGCTTCAGCAGGTCCTCGGCGGACTTGTTTTCAATGGATGCGGAGAAGATCTCTCTGCCCAGCTCCTCCAAAGAAACATTGGCGATTCTGGCCATCCGCTCTGCCGCCACCTTGTCCCGGTTGGTGCAGGTGGGGGACTTAAACATAACGGTGTCGGAAAGGATCGCCGCCGCCATCATACCGGCCATATTAGCCGAGGGCATCAGACCCCGGTCCTGGAACATACTGGCAATGATGGTATTGGTAGAGCCCACCGGCTCGTTGCGTACATAAATGGGGTTTGCAGTCTGGATGTCCGCCAGACGGTGGTGGTCAATGATCTCCAGAATGTCCGCTTCCTCCAAGCCGGGAACGGACTGGGCGATCTCATTGTGGTCCACCAGCACCACCCGCTTACGCCGGGGGCGCAGCAAATGATACCGGGTCAGAACGCCAACGACTTTTTCGTTTTCGTCCAGAATGGGGTAGCAGGAGGCGCGGAATTTCAGCACCTTTTCCTTAACCTCGTCCACCCGGTCCTCCAAATGGAAGCTGACGATGTCCTCGGTCTTGCAGATGCGCCCTGCGGGAACAGACTCAAAGATCAGCCGGACGGTGCGGTAAGCATCGAAGGGCGTGGCGATGATGCAGGTCTCCGTGGGCAGCTTTTGCAGCTCCTCACTTAATTCCGACTGGCACAGGATCAGACAGCTGACATTCATTTCCAGCGCCCGGCGGATCATATCCGGCTGGCTGCCGCAAATGACAATAGACTCTTTCTTGTTAAACAGCAGATTCTCCTGGTCCTGGGGCAGCGCCACAGTTACCTCACCGGAGATCATATCGGTCTTTTCCCCGGCGTCGTTTAAAAGCCGTCCTTCCAGCACGGAAAGCAGGTTAAACAGCGGCACATTCTCCAGCTTTCCGGAGAAGGTCTGGGTCATATTGTAGTTTGCCACATTCTCCCGGGAGAGCATACCGTACAGCGTGCCGTCCTCGTTGACCACCGGCACAGCAGAAATGTTTTTCTGCTGGCGCAGCAGCTTCCAGGCCCGACCCACCGTAACAGCGGTGCTGAGCAGGGGAGGGGTGTCAAATTCCAGGTCCTTGACCTGGGTATACATATTGCCAATGCGCTTGGGGGGCTGGAAGCCAAAGCGGTCCAGCACGATCTGGGTCTCATCGGAAACCCGGCCCAAGCAAGCCGCTTCATATTCCCGATCGCCCAGGGCGTTTCGCAGGGCAGCATAGGCCATCGCCGCCACAATGGAGTCTGTGTCGGGGTTGCGGTGCCCGGTAACATAAATAGGATTCATCCCGGTTCCTCCTTCAAATAAGCGTACTATCCCTTATATCTATAACTATACAGAGTAATTATATCCTCCAAGGGCCAAAATAGCAAGCATTATGTTTGACATTCTTTTTCTCAAATGATAGAATATTTTCAGTTTTTACAGAAGGGAGAAGGGGTATGCAGTATCTTCTTATGGCGCTGTTTGTGGCCGCTGCCGTTACCGCCGATCAGCTGAGTAAGGCCTGGGTGGTGCAAAATATTCCGCTGCACGGACAGATCGACGCCATCCCCGGTCTTTTTAACCTTTCCTATGTGCAAAATACCGGCGCTGCCTTTTCTTCCTTTGAGGGAATGCGGTGGCTGTTTTTGGTGATCTTTTTGGTCTTCACCGCAGGCATTATCTGGGAGTTTTCCAAGAAGCGGCTGCCCTTTACCTCCCTTGAGCGGTGGTGCATCGCGGCGGTGTTTGCCGGTGGCCTGGGCAATATGATCGACCGGGTACGCCTGGGCTATGTGGTGGATATGATCAACCTGGAATTTATGGAGTTTCCGGTGTTCAATGTGGCCGACTGCTGCATTTGCGTAGGCTGCTTTGCCCTGATGGCCCACCTGCTTCTTTTTAACCGGGAATTTTGGAAGGAAGAAAAGAAATGATTTTGATTGCCGACATTTCCGGGGAGCGGCTGGACGCCTTTTTGGCCCGATCTGTGGAAACGATCAGCCGCAGCGGCGCTCAAAAGCTGATCGAAAAGGGCTGCGTTACCAAAAACGGCGCTCCCGGCAAGAAAAACGACAAATTGACCGAAGGGGATGAGATCTGTCTGACCATCCCCGAGGCAGCGCCTGTGGACATCGAAGCAAAGGATATTCCTTTGGAAATCGTCTATGAAGACGAAGATGTGCTGGTGATCAACAAGCCCAAGGGCCTGGTTGTCCACCCCGCCGCCGGCCACCGGGACGACACCCTGGTCAACGGCCTGCTGTACGCTATGGGCGACCATCTTTCCGGTATCAACGGAGAGCTTCGCCCGGGCATCGTCCATCGCATCGACAAGGATACCTCCGGCCTTTTGGCCGTTGCCAAAAACGACCACGCCCACCTGATGCTGGCATCCCAGTTAAAGGACCACACAATGGCCCGGACCTATGAGTGCATCGTTTGTGGCAATCTGAAGGAAGACTGCGGCACAGTGGATGCCCCCATCGGCCGCCACCCCACGGACCGGAAAAAGATGTGCGTAACTGCCCGGGGCGGCCGCCACGCGGTAACCCATTGGGAGGTCATCGGGCGCTACCGGGGCTACACCCACCTGCGCTGCCGTCTGGAAACCGGCCGCACCCACCAAATCCGGGTGCATATGGCCCACATCCACCACCCCATTTTAGGCGACACCGTCTACGGCCATAAAAAACCGGAGCTGGGCCAGGACAGCCAGGTGCTTCACGCAGGCCTTCTGTGCTTCCAGCACCCGAAAGACGGCTACCCGGTGATCGTCCAGGCGGACCTGCCGGAGTATTTTCAAAAGCTTTTACAGAAACTGGAAAGGATGCAATAAAGATGAAATATCTTTTACCCAATGTGCCTTTTTACAAAGCCAACCTGCACACCCACTCCACCTGCTCTGACGGCATTTTGACACCGGAGCAAGTGCGGGGACGCCTACAAGGAAAAGGGCTACAGCATCCTGGCTATGACCGACCATAGCTATATTGCCAACCACCAGCACCTGAATCAGGAGGACTTTTTGATGCTCACCGGTGTAGAGGTGGACCTGGAGGAGTTAAGCGAGATCAAAAAGTGGGGCAAGCTGAAGGTCAGCCATTTCTGCCTCATCAGCAAAGAGCCGGAAAACCTTTGGGTACCCTTCAAGGACCCCAACCCCATCCCCAACAGCAAGGCCTACGAGCCTACCAATATCATTGGCGATTGCAGCCGGGAACACTCCCCGAAAAACGCCAACGCGGTCATTGCCGCCTGCAACGAGCACGGCTACCTGGTTACTTACAATCACCCCTGCTGGTCCTTGGAAAACTACCCAGACTATGCCCCCCTGAAGGGTCTTTGGGGTGTGGAGTACCGCAACAGTGGCTGTATTGGCCTTGGTTATGACGAGAATAACGGCTGGGTCTACCAGGATATGCTGCTGCAGGGCAACCGCCTGATGCCTGTATGCGCCGACGATACCCACCGTCCCTTTGAGCGGGCAAACAACTACCCGGTTTTGGGCGATAGCTTCAATATGATCGGCACAAAGGAACTGACCTATAAAGCGGTCATCGAAGCGATGGAAAGGGGAGACCTGTACGCCTCCTGCGGCCCGGAGATCACCAAACTGACAATGGACGGCAATATGCTACACCTTGAATGCTCTCCTGCCGCCCGGATCCAGGTGGTTACCTCTATGCGCCTTTGCCATTTAAGCTTTGCCCCGGAAGGGGAGACGATCAGCAGCGCAGACTTTGATATGACCAAGTGGCTGCAGCAAAACGCAGATGACCCATCCGGCTTCTTCCGGCTGATCGTTACCGACGAAACCGGCCGTTACGCCGTAACCCGGGCATATTACTACGACGAAGTTACCGAGGAATAAGTATGTTTTCCGATGTTTTATTAACTGTTGACTTTGACCGGACCTTAACCGGCCCGGACGCCCAAATTCCCCAGAGAAATCTGGACGCAATCCAATATTTTATGGATAATGGCGGCAAATTCACGGTCAATACCGGCCGCAGCGCCGCCACCTTCTGGATGCACCTGGACACCCTGCCCCGGAACGCGCCGCTGCTGCTGTATAACGGCAGCGCCGCCTACGATGACGGAAAGCTCATAAATTGCGTGCCCTTTGACCTGGATGTCGAAACCGTAATGCAGACAATGATGCACCTGTTTCCGGAAATGAATCTGGAGATCCAGGGTACAAAGGTCCACTATCTGGTCAATGCCACCCAGGAGATGGAAGACCTTTATAAAAACCTGCGCTGGCGCTATACCCGGCAGCCTTACGACGAGCCGCCGGAGAATTTTATTAAGTTTGCCCTGTTCGGACAGCCTCGCCGTCCGGAGGTGGCCACCTTCTACGAGGCCCAGGACACCACCGAGGAGGAGCTGCGTCGTTTCGATGAGGCAGAGCAAACCCTTTCCCGGCTTTACGGCGATAAGATCGCCATTTTCCGGGCAGGTCGGCGGATCATCGATGTCCACGCCAGCGGCGTTTCCAAGTGTACCGCCGCCCGGAATCTGCAAAAGCAGCTGGGCAGGAAGTATCTGGTGTGCGTTGGGGACGCAGAAAACGACATTGCGATGCTGGATGGGGCGGACTACGCCTTTTGTCCTTCCGATGGCATCCTGGCGGACCGTTATCCCACCGTTTGCCCCTGTGGGGAGGGCGCGGTTGCGGATGTAATTTATAAGGAAATCCCCAAAATTCTGGGGATTCAGCCTTGACACGGGAGAATTATTGTGCTAGAATCTTCTAGCTAACGTGCTGAGGCCTACGCGGGTGTAGTTCAATGGTAGAACACCAGCCTTCCAAGCTGGATACGCGGGTCCGATTCCCGTCACCCGCTCCAAGAAATGCGCCAGTAGCTCAGTTGGATAGAGCAACTGCCTTCTAAGCAGTAGGTCGGGGGTTCGAGTCCCTCCTGGCGTGCCAAGAAAACCGCTTCGCGGTTTTCAGTTATATTCGCCTTGCGGCGAGTTATATTGTCTTCGACAGTTATATTTGCTCCGCAAGTTATATTGCCTGCGGGCAGTTAGGCGAATATAATATAACTTTCTGCGTCAGCAGAAAATATAACGAAATCCGCCGGGATTTCATATAACTCATAACTAAATATGGTGGGTGTGGCCTAGTTGGCTAAGGCGTCAGATTGTGGCTCTGAAGATCGCGAGTTCGAGTCTCGTCATCCACCCCAAAAAATCCGCAAGGGCATTTGCCCCTGCGGATTTTTTCTTGGGTGGAGACGAGGCTCGAAGATCATAAATGCAATATGCCGGTGGCATATTGCTGACACCAGTGCAAACACTGGTGGCTACCTTCATTTTTGCGCAGCAAAAATGCAAGCGAGTCTCGTCATCCACTTTTTGTCTTCCACCATTCCTCGATAGGCGCTGTCTCGTCATCCACTTTCCCATCTTGCTCCAACCTAATATATAGGCTTCTTTTCCTGCGCGTCTTCAATTGCAGGCAATAAGTCCATTTTTAATATATACTGCAGCAATTCCTTGCTTAAATATTCTTTTGAAACAAACGCATCTTCAGGCCGCTCTCCCGGTGTAAATCTCTCACAAGTATTATCCGGCCTTTTCCGTTTCGGTCTTTCATACACACAATGGCCGCAAAATACACGGAAAAATCCGCGACTGTCCAGACCATAATGTTGCCGAAAATACTTGCAATCTTTACAGGTCTTTTCTTCCATTTTTATCACCTCTCTACAACTTTAACAGCACATTTGCTCATTGTCAATACAGCAATTTTACTGTATGGTAAGAATTGTAATATTGCACAAAAGGAGGCAAAGCAAATATGCTGTATATCGAGAGAATTCGGCAATTTCGCCAAAAAAATAACATTACACAAGCACAAGTCGCAGAAACTTTAGGCATCACACAACAACAATATTTTAAATATGAAAAGGGTGTTAACGAATTGCCCATCCGCTACCTTTGTATAATTTGTAAGACATATAACATTTCCTCTGACTGGCTGTTAGGTTTGTCTGATAAACAAACGGCTCTGTCTTAATTGGTGATATTATGCACTATGCAGAAAGAATTCGCGCATTGCGGGAAGACAACGACAAAACCCAAACAGAAATCGCACAGCTTTTAAAGGTTTGCCAAAAAACATATTCTGACTATGAGCTGGGAAAAACACGCATCCCGGTGGACAGTTTGATTGTTCTTGCAAAACTGTATAATGTCAGTATGGATTACATTTGTGGCGTTAGCAACACAAATAACCCGTTCCCCAAAAGATAACCCAAAACGAGGACAACCCACCGGGTTGTCCTCGTTCTTTTATCTAACTTCGTCCAAAATCATCTTGCATGCGCCGTAAACACCGGCGTCATTGCCCAGGGTCGCCAAGGTGAATTTGGTTTCCCTGCAGGCGTGGAAGGCGTACTTATCATAGTGGCGCTTCACCCCGTCCAGCAGCGGCTGTCCGGCCTTGCTGACGCCGCCGCCCAGCACGATCACTTCCGGGTCTACCACGCAGCAAATGTCGCTTAAGAAACGGCCCATATAGTCATACACCTGCTCCAAAACCGCCTGCGCCGCAGCGTCTTTTTGCGCCGCCGCGTCAAAAACATCCTTGCAGCTTACGTTCTCGATGCCGCGCAGGGAAGAGGGGGTGTCGCAACTTTCCAGATACTTTTTGGCAAGGCGCACAACACCAGTTGCGGAGCAGTACTGCTCCACGCAGCCTTTTTTGCCGCAGCCGCAAGACTCTGTTTCTTCCCGCTCCATGGTCAGGTGTCCGATCTCGCCGCCTGCGCCGTGGGTGCCGGGGACCACCTTGCCACCCAGCACGATGCCGCCGCCCACGCCGGTACCCAGGGTGGCCATCACCATATTCTCGCAGCCCTGGCCGCCGCCTTTCCAGCACTCGCCCAGCGCCGCCACATTGGCGTCATTGCCTGCCTTTACCGGAAGTCCCGTCAGGCTTTCCAATGTCTTTTCAATGTTGAAAACGCCCCAACCCAGGTTGACGCACCGGTTGACCGTACCGTCAGCGCGCACCGGACCGGGCACGCCGATACCGACACCTGCCACATCTGCCTTTTGGATGTTATGCTCTTTCATATATGTATCCAGCGCCGCAGCAATATCCGGCAGGATATTCTCTCCGTTATTTTCTGTCCGGGTAACGATCTCCCACTTGTCAAGCAGTTTGCCCTCCCGGTCGAAAAACGCCAGCTTCACCGTTGTTCCGCCCAAATCTACACCAAAGCCGTATTTCATTTTTGGAGACCTCCTTATGTTTCTTTTCCCATCATACACCAATCCGGTTAAATTGCAAAGGAATTTTCAAAATTTCCTTGAATTTTCCATCACTTTGCGATAACATAAGGCAGAGAAGAATCTTGAAAGGATGGTATCTTTTTATGATAAATGTTGATATTTCCAATGTATGGGGCCGTCTGTCTCTGCCGGATCTGCTGGCATTGGAGAAAGAGGTCTTTCACGCTCACAAGGTTCTGGCGGAAGGCCTTTCCGAGGGAAACGATTTTCTGGGCTGGCTGAATCTGCCCGTTGAAAAAGAGACCGAGGAGATCTGCCGCATTCGCGCCGCAGCCAAGAAGATTCGCGAAAACTCCGATGTTTTCGTGGTAGTTGGCATTGGCGGCAGCTACCTGGGCCCCCGGGCCGCCATCGAGCTGATGCAGGGCGGCAACCACAACATCGGCAAGGGCAAGGGCGATCCCCAGATCTTCTACGCAGGCAACACCCTTTCCACCCGTTACTGGAACGAGCTTTGCCGTCTTTTAGAGGGCAAGGACTTCTCCATCGCCATCATCTCCAAGTCCGGCACCACCACCGAGCCGGCCATTGCGACCCGGGCTCTGCGCTGGATGCTGGAGCGTAAATACGGCACCGAGGGCGCCAAGGAGCGCACCTTCGCCATCACCGACCCTGTCAAGGGCGCGCTGCGCCAGATGGCAGAGGAGGAAGGCTGGGAGACCTTTGTGATCCCGCCCAATGTAGGTGGCCGTTACAGTGTGCTCACCGCCGTTGGTCTGCTGCCTATGGCCGTTGCTGGCATCGATCCGATGGAGGTTATGCGCGGCGCTGCCCAGGCCAAGAAGGATTACGACCTGCGCAGCTTCGAAAACCCGGTATGGCTGTATGCCGCTGCCCGGAATTTGCTGTACCGCAACGGCAAGAGCATTGAGATTCTGGAATCCTTTGAGCCCGGCTTTAAGATGATGGGCGGCTGGTGGCAGCAGCTCTTCGGCGAAAGCGAAGGCAAGGACGGCAAGGGCATTTTCCCGGCAACTGCCGAGTTTACCCCCGACCTGCACTCCCTGGGCCAGATGATCCAGCAGGGCGAGCGGAACATCTTTGAAACGATGGTTCGTTTCAACGCCCCGGAAAAGAAGCTTACCATCGGCGGCGACGCCAAGAACCTGGACGGACTGAACTATCTGGAGGGCAAGACTCTGGGCTTTGTGGACGTAAAGGCATTCCTCGGCACTTTGGCTGCCCACGTGGACGGCGATGTGCCGGTGATCACAATGGATATGGGCGACCTGACCAACGAAAAACTGGGCGAAATGTTCTATTTCTTCGAGCTGGCCTGCGGCGTCAGCGCCTATATGCTGGATGTGAATCCCTTCAACCAGCCGGGCGTTGAGTTCTACAAGCGCAATATGTTCCAGCTGCTGGGCAAGCCCGGTTACGAGAGCTGATAAGAAAATTTCTGCAAAATGCCAAATAAGTGTTGCAATCATACGGATTTTTTGGTAGAATTATCTTACAGTATAAAAGCTGCAACCAAAGGAGGAATTCCCAATGATTCATGTCATTATGGGCCTGAAAGGCTCCGGCAAGACCAAGAAACTGATCGATTCCATTAACGAAACCCTCGCCAATGCACAGGGCGACGTGGTTTGTATCGAATACGGCAAAAAGCTGACCTATGATGTTAATTACCGCGTCCGCCTGGTAGACTCCAAGGAATACGGCATTAACAATCTGGATATGCTGAAGGGCTTCCTCAGCGGTCTGCACGCCGGCAACTTTGATATCACCAACATTTACATTGACAATCTGTATAAGACCATCGGCGCTGACCGGGCTCTGGGCGAGTCCTTCATCCTGTGGTGCGCGCAGTTTGCCGAGGCCAACAATATGAACATCACCCTGACCGTTTCCGACGATCCGGAACTGGCCTCCGAGGATGTTAAGAAGTACCTGTAAGTACATATCTAAACAAAGTGCACATAGGTTATAAAACTTATGTGCATTTTTTTATATTCTTTATAGAATATAG
Source organism: Faecousia sp. (assembly GCA_045612985.1). Lineage (GTDB taxonomy): Bacteria > Bacillota > Clostridia > Oscillospirales > Oscillospiraceae > Faecousia. Next base: position 6,962 of record JAZLAB010000064.1, on the reverse strand, counting down.
TATATATCGGTTGACAAACAGTTTTGTATTCGGTATAATGCTATCGATAGAAACGAACTTATAGGAGGGTTTCATATGGGCAAGATTACTGTCATCGGCGCAGGCAATGTTGGCGCCACCATTGCCAACGACTTGATCCTGGGCGGCACTGCCACGGAGATCGTTTTGGTGGATGTGAACACAAAGAAGGCAAAAGGCGAAGCGCTGGACGTTTACCAGGGCGCGCCGTTCCAGTCTCCTGCCATCGTCCGTCCCGGCGATTACGAGGACGCTGCCGGCTCTGACATCGTGATCATCACCTGCGGCCTTGCCAGAAAACCGGGTATGACCCGTCTGGATCTGGCTCAGGCCAACGTCAACATCATCAAGGATGTTGCCAAGAATGTGGTGCCCCACGCCCCCGATTCCATTTATATTATCGTTTCCAACCCGGTGGATGTGCTGACCTACGCCTTCCTGAAATACACCGGCCTGCCGGAAAGCCGGGTCATCGGCTCCGGCACCATTCTGGACACCAGCCGCCTGCAGGCAGAGCTGGCCCGGCGCTTCCACATCAGCCCCAAGAACGTCCACGCCCACATTTACGGTGAGCACGGCGACAGCGCATTCGTTCCCTGGTCCTTGGTGCATATCGCCAACAACCATGTGGACACCTACGCCTCCGTCTCTCCCGACAAAGACAAGATCCGCTGGAACAAGGACTACGAGGAAATCGAAGAATTTGTGAAAAAGTCCGGTGCCACCATTATCGAGAACAAGGGCGCCACCTTCTATGCGGTGGCAATGTCCGTATGCCACATCTGCAAGTGCATTTACGCCAACGCCGGCACAGCCGTTACCGTCTCTACTATGATGCACGGTGAGTACGGCGTAGAGGACGTGTGCCTTTCCACGCTAAACCTGGTGGACCGCAGCGGCTGCCGGGGCAAGATCCTCACCCCCCTGACTCCCGAGGAGACGGAAAAGCTGCACCGCAGCGCAGAAAAGCTGAAATCCGTCATCGCCCAGCTGGACCTTTGATAAACCCACAAACGGGAAGCGGTTACCGCCGCTTCCCATTCTTTTTTGCCCCTTGTTAGAACATTTGTTCGTCTTTGCTCCAAGGTTTCCTTTCTGTTGCCGCTCATTTTTTGAAATATCCTTGATTTTAGGCGTTTTTCCCCTTTACGAACGGAGAAAAAAGGTGTAAAATATACTATATTATAATGAAGGAGTGTGGGCTATGGAGTGCATCAAATGTGGCAGAGAAACACAGGCTGGCCAGACCTTCTGCGACGAATGTCTGCAGCAGATGGCAAAGCATCCGGTCAAGCCCGGCACACCGGTGCACCTTCCGGTCCGCCCCGCTTCTGAAAAGGCCGCCTCCCGAAAACGGGAGCGCACCCCGGCCCAGGTCATCGGGGATCTGCAGAAGATGATCCGCTGGCTCACCGTAACCATTGCGATCCTGTCGGTGCTGCTTTGTGCCACTGCGGTTTTTCTGCTGCATACGCTGGACGCCCAGAATGCCAAATCCGCTCCCGGCCGCAACTACACAGTAGACACTTCCAACACATCGCCGTAAATGTTTCACGTGAAACATTTGCTGATATTCTGTTTCACGTGAAACACAGAAAGAGGTCAACGCTTATGGGAATCACAATTGCCGTCGTCAACCAAAAAGGCGGCGTAGGCAAAACCACCACCGCTGTCAACTTAACAGCCACCCTGGCCGAAGCGGGAAAGAAAGTGCTTTTGTGCGACTTTGATCCCCAGGCCAACGCCACCTCCGGCTTGGGCGTGGACAAGCGCAAGGTGAAAAAGTCCGTCTATGATGTGATCATCGACGACATTTCTCCCAAAGAGGTGCTGGTGCAGACCAAGTTTGGCGATGTGCTGCCCTCCGGCGCAGATCTGGCAGGCGCGGCGGTGGAGCTGCTTTCCTTGCCGGAGAGCAACTACCGGCTGAAAAACGCCCTGGCAGAGGTAAAAAACGATTACGATGTGATCTTGATTGACTGTCCGCCCTCCCTGGAGCTTTTGACCGTCAACGCCTTGGCCGCCGCTGACGAGATCTTGATCCCGGTCCAGTGCGAGTACTTTGCTTTGGAGGGTCTGGCAGATTTGATGACCACCCTGCGGCTGATGAAAAAGCGCATCAACCCCACTTTGGAGATCTTTGCAGTGGTGCTGACGATGTTTGACGGACGCACCAATTTCTCCACCCAGGTGGCCCAGGAGGTGCGTCGCCACTTCCCCGGCAAGGTTTTTGCAAATGTCATTCCCCGGAATATACGCCTTGCAGAAGCCCCCAGCCACGGCCTTCCCATTACCGCTTACGACAAGCACTCCCGGGGCGCAACGGCTTATCGGGCCGTAACCCAGGAGTTTATCCAAAAACTTTCAAAGAGGTGAAAAATGTGGCATCAAAAGGCTTAAACAGAGGCCTCGGCGCGCTGCTTGGAGATTTTTCCGAGCCTGCAGCAGAAAACAGCGCCTATCGTCTGCTGCCCCTGCAGAAGATCGAGCCGAACCCGGACCAGCCCCGGCAGGATTTTGACCAGGAAGAGCTGGAAGCGCTGGCCGAGTCCATCGCCACCCACGGCTTGGTGCAGCCGCTGACCGTTCGTGAACTGCCCAATGGCTACTATCAGATCATTGCCGGCGAACGGCGCTGGCGGGCTTCCAGAATCGCAGGTCTTCGGGAGGTTCCCGTGATCGTGATGGAAGCAGATGACAAAACCACAATGGAACTGGCGCTGATCGAAAACCTGCAGCGGCAGGACCTGAATCCTATGGAAGAGGCCTTCGGCTACCAGGCCTTGATGCAGACCTATGGTCTGACCCAGGACCAAACCGCCGCCCGGGTAGGAAAATCCCGTCCCGCTGTGGCAAACGCATTGCGGCTGACCGCCCTCTCTCCGGCGGTTATGGAAATGGTCCGCTCCGGCGAACTTTCTGCCGGACACGCAAGAGCGCTGCTGACCCTCAAGGACGAGAAGCAGCAGGCCCAAACCGCCCAAAAGGTGGTAGCGCTGGGGCTTTCCGTGCGGCAAACGGAGCTTTTGTGTAAAAATATACTCAAACCCGCCGCCCCTGCAAAGGAACAGCCCTTCGCGGTGGATTATGTGGCAGAATGCGAGAAAAACCTGGCCCGCCACCTGGGCAGAGGTGTTAAGATCGTAAACGGCAAGCGCAAGGGCCGCTTTGAACTGGAATTTTATGGCCAGGAAGACCTGCAAAATCTTCTGGATGCCTTGTTTAAGATCAGAAAGTAAGAGGTATGCATATGAATAAGAGATTGTATAAATCCCGGGACGATCAAAAGCTGGACGGTGTTTGCGCCGGTATTGCCAAGTATTTTGATGTGGATCCCACGCTGATCCGTCTTGCCTGGATCCTTTTCAGCGCATTAGGCGGCAGCGGCATTTTGGCTTATATTGTTTGCGCTCTGGTCATTCCCAGAGAGCCGGAAGTTATCGACGGATAAAAAGGAGACCTTGCTATGTTAGACATCAAACGAATCAAAGAAAACCCCGATGCCATTAAGGCCGGGCTGAAAGCCAAAGAGGTGGATTGCGACACCATTGTGGACCGCATCCTTCAGCTGGATGTGCAGATCCGCGGCTTAAAGACCTCCACCGAGGGCAAGACCGCCCAAAAGAACAAGCTGGCAAAGGAAAACGGCAAGCTGTTTGGCCAGAAGAAGGGCGCAGAAAAACAGGGGCAGGACACCGCCGCCCTGGATGCCCAGATCGAGGCCAACAAGGCTGCCTCCATCGCCATTGATAAGGAGATCGAGGACGAAGCCGCCCAGCTGAAGGCGCTGAACGCCGAGTTCCGCACCGCAATGCTCAGCCTGCCCAATATGCCCGACGAGGACCTGCTCCCCGGCGGCAAGGAAAACAACGAGCCTCTGCGCTATGTGGGCAAAAAGCCGGAGTTTGACTTTGCTCCCAAGCATCACGTGGATCTGTGCCAGGATCTGGGCCTGATCGACTATGAGCGGGGCGTGAAGCTGGCCGGCGCAGGCAACTGGATGTACACCGGTATGGGCGCCCGGCTGGAATGGGCGCTGCTGAACTACTTTATCGACTGCCACACCGCTGACGGCTATGATTTCATTCTGCCGCCCCATATGCTGGAGTACCAGTGCGGTGAAACTGCCGGTCAGTTCCCCAAGTTTGCTGACGAGGTCTATAAGATCGCTAACCCCACCGACGACCGGGTCCACTATATGCTGCCCACCGCAGAAGCGGGGCTGGCCAGCGTTTACCGGGGTGAGGTCCTTTCCGAGGCAGATCTTCCCAAGAAATTCTTCGCCTACACCCCCTGCTTCCGCCGGGAGGCCGGCTCTCACCGGGCCGATGAGCGGGGTATGGTCCGCGGCCACCAGTTTAACAAGGTGGAAATGTTCCAGTTCACCCGCCCGGAGGACTCCGACGCCGCATTCGAAGAGCTGGTAACCAAGGCAGAAAAGCTGGTGGAAGGCCTGGGCTTCCATTTCCGCACCGTAAAGCTGGCAGCAGGCGACTGCTCCGCATCTATGGCAAGGACCTATGATATTGAAATTCTGATCCCCTCTATGGACGGCTATAAGGAGGTTTCCTCCGTTTCCAATGCCCGGGATTACCAGGCTCGTCGCGGTAACATCCGTTTCCGCAGAGAGGCCACCGGCAAGCCGGAATTCGTCCCCACTCTCCACCGCTCCGGCCTGGCCACCTCCCGGATCTTCCCGGCGCTGGTGGAGCAGAACCAGCGCGCCGACGGCTCTATCGTGGTGCCCGAGGTGCTGCGTAAGTATCTGGGCGGCCTGGAGATCATCGAGAAGAAGTAACTTTTGTGTTATGTAAACCAAAACATAGAAAGGAAATATATTTTATGAAAAAGCTGTGGAAAGAATTCTCCGAGTTTGCCATTAAGGGCAACGCAATGGCACTGGCCGTTGGTACTATCATCGGCGCTGCCTTCTCCACCATCACCAAGAGCCTCACCGACGATGTGATTATGCCCATCGTTTCCATCTTCCTGGGCGGCATCGATTTTTCCGAGCTGAAGATCGTTCTGCCCCGGCTGTTCGGGGAAGCGCCGGTGGACGAAGCTGGCAATGTGATCCTCAATACCCTCAACTGGGGCAACTTCATCTCCGCTGTGATCAATTTCTTCATTCTGGCCGTTGTGGTCTTCGCCATTGTCAAGGGCCTGAACAAGCTTAGCGAGCTGGGCAAGAAGAAGCCCGAAGAAGCCCCCGCCGAGCCTCCCGCCCCTCCCGCTCCCTCTGCAGAGGAAGTTTTGCTGACGGAAATTCGTGATCTTTTGAAGGATAAATAATATTAACGGAAAGAAGGACTATATAATGTTTAAAATTGTACGCAAAAAGGAACTTAATCCCTCCGTTACTTTGTTGGAGATCGAAGCGCCCTTCATCGCCAAGAAGGCAAAGGCCGGCCAGTTCATCATCTTCCGCATTGATGACAAAGGCGAGCGCGTTCCCCTGACCATCGCCGGTTATGACCGGGAAAAGGGCACCGTTACCATCATCTTTCAGAAGGTTGGCTTTGCCACCATCGCCCTGGGCAGCCTCAACGAGGGTGATTACATTCAGGACTTCGTCGGCCCCCTGGGTAAGCCCACCAATGTGGAAGGCAAAAAGCGCGTCTGTGTTGTTGGCGGCGGCGTCGGCTGCGCCATCGCGCTGCCCTCTGCCCAGGCTTTCAAGGAAGCCGGCGCAGAAGTGGACGTCATCGTTGGCTTCCGCAGCAAGGACATCGTCATTTTGGAGGACGAGTTCAAGGCCTGCGCCGACAATATGTATCTGATGACCGATGACGGCTCCTACGGCGAGCAGGGCTTCGTTACCGTCAAGCTGCAGCAGCTGCTGGAAAGCGGCCGGCAGTACGATGCCGTTCTGGCCATCGGTCCTGTGCCTATGATGAAGTTTGTCTGCAAGACCACCGAGCCCTTTGGCGTACATACAATGGTCTCCCTCAACCCCATTATGGTAGACGGCACCGGTATGTGTGGCGGCTGCCGCGTTACCGTTGGCGGCGAAACCAAGTTTGCCTGCGTGGACGGCCCGGAATTTGACGGCCACAAGGTAGACTTTGCAGAGCTGATGAGCCGCAACAGCCTGTATAAGGGTCGTGAAACAGAAGTTACCGAAAAGCACGCCTGCCGCATCGAAGCAATGGGCAAGGCCCTGATCAAGTAAGGAGGAGACAGAAATGGCAAATATGACACTTACCAAAACTCCTATGCCCGAGCAGGAGCCTCTGGTCCGCGCCCGGAACTTTAAGGAAGTTACTTTAGGCTACACCGCCGAGATGGCCATTGAGGAAGCCAACCGCTGCCTGGGCTGCAAGAACCCCAAGTGTGTGGAAGGCTGCCCCGTCAATGTGCGCATCCCCGAGTTTATCAAGAAGGTCCAGGAGGGCGACTTCAAGGCCGCTTATGAGATCATTACGTCTACCAACGCGCTGCCCGCTTTGTCCGGCCGCGTCTGCCCCCAGGAGACCCAGTGCGAAAGCGTCTGTGTTCGTGGTATCAAGGGCGAGCCGGTCGCCATCGGCCGTCTGGAGCGTTTTGTTGCTGACTGGTACCGGGAGAACATCAACGCAATGCCGGTCAAGACCCCTTCCAACGGCAAGAAGGTTGCCGTGGTCGGCTCCGGCCCTGCCGGTATGACCGCTGCCAGCGATCTGGCCAAGAAGGGCTACGCCGTTACGATGTTTGAAGCCCTGCACACCGCCGGCGGCGTTCTGGTTTACGGCATTCCCGAGTTCCGTCTGCCCAAGGCCATCGTTGCCAACGAGGTCAAGAAGCTGCAGGCCCAGGGCGTGGAAGTGATGACCAATATGGTCATCGGCAGAGTGCTGACCATCGACGAGCTGTTTGAAATGGGCTACCAGGCGGTCTTCGTAGGCTCCGGCGCAGGTCTTCCTATGTTTATGAACATTCCCGGCGAAGCCCTCAAGGGCGTTATG
>JAZLAB010000063.1:0-11438 GCA_045612985.1 Faecousia sp. | reverse complement strand
CTCGAACCGAATTTTTACAACTACAAGATTTATTAAGGTATTTAAAAGCGGCTGATGCCGCGTGGCTTCAGGGGTTTTTACAGCTCATTAAGCGCACTTGGTGGTGTTAACCTCAACGCTGGGGCCCATAGTGGAGACAACTGCGCAGGAGCGGATATACTGACCCTTTGCTGCAGCGGGCTTTGCCTTAACAACAGCGGTCATCAGAGTGTCCATGTTCTCCAGCAGCTTTTCAGCGCCGAAGGAAACCTTGCCGATGGGGCAGTGGATGATGTTGGTCTTGTCCAGACGGTACTCGACCTTACCAGCCTTGATTTCCTGAACGGCAGCGCCAACGTTGGGAGTAACAGTGCCAGCCTTGGGGGAGGGCATCAAGCCCTTGGGGCCCAAAACCTTACCCAGACGGCCAACCAGGCCCATCATATCGGGGGAAGCAACGACTACATCAAAGTCGAACCAGTTTTCCTTGGTGATCTTCTCAACCAGCTCCATGCCGCCAACATAGTCAGCGCCTGCAGCCTGTGCTTCTTCAACCTTTGCGTCCTTGGCAAAGACCAGAACTCTACGAACCTTACCGGTACCGTTGGGCAGAACGACTGCGCCACGAACCTGCTGGTCAGCGTGACGGGAGTCAACACCCAACTTGATGTGCAGCTCAACAGTCTCGTCGAACTTTGCAGCAGCGCCCTTAACAACCAGGTCCAGGGCCTCTGCGGGATCATACTGAACAGAGCGATCAATCAGTTTTGCGCTCTCTTGATACTTTTTACCTCTAAACACTTATTATTTCCTCCTTAAAGTGGTGATGCGGAAAAATCCTCCCACATTTCCGGACTTTCTCCGGACAGAAAAGTTATTAGTCAACAACGACAACGCCCATGGAGCGGCAAGTGCCGGCAACCTGACGTTCAGCAGCCTCGAGAGAATTCACATTCAAATCGGGCATCTTGGTTTTGGCAATCTCAGTAATCTGAGCACGGGTGATTTGACCAACCTTGGTCTTGTTGGGAACACCGGAGCCCTTCTCCAGACCGATTGCCTTCATAACCAGCAGGGGAGTCGGAGGGGTCTTTGTAATAAAGGTGAAGCTGCGGTCTGCGTAAACAGTGATGACTACGGGGATCTTGTAGCCTTCCATATTCTGGGTACGAGCGTTGAACTCCTTGATGAAAGCAGCGATGTTAACGCCGTGCTGACCCAGAGCAGGACCAACAGGGGGGGATGCGGTAGCCTTAGCGGCATTGATTTGCAGTTTGATAATGCCAGTAACTTTCTGTGCCATAATAAGCACCTCCTGAATATAATGTGGTAATATGCGCTATACGCATTTCTTTCGGGGCGTTTGCCCCTCCCACCGTTTCCACCGGATTGACCGGTGATGCAATTACGGGGTTGTAACTTCTACCTGATCGAGCTCAAACTCGACGGAAGTTTCGCGGCCAAACATGGTAACGACCACGCTGACGCTGTTCTTGTCAACATCGATGGATTCCACAACACCGGTAAAGGAGCTGAACGGACCATCCAGAATGTTAACGGTATCGCCAACATTGTAATTGACGATAATTTCACGCTTTTCGACGCCCATTGCGTAGACCTCGTCGTCGGTCAGGGGAATGGGGTCTTCCACGGATGCACCCACGAAGCCGGAGACACCGCGAATGCTTTTGATTGCATGCCAGGTGTTATCGCTGTAAACCATCTTGACAAACACATAGCCGGGATAGAGCTTACGCTCGTAGGTTTTGCTTACGCCGGAATCAGTGATCTCGGTAACCGTTTCCATAGGGATGGAGATTGCCAGGACCTGATCTTCCAGACCGCGGCTCTGAACTGTCTTTTCGATGGTGGCCTTTACAGTGTTCTCATAACTGGAATAGGTATGGACAACATACCACTTTGCAGCTTCAGCCATACTCGCTCACCTCTTATTTGGTGAGATTGATCAGGCCGTCGATGCCTACTCGAGCAACAAAGTCGAACAGCCAAATGAAGACGCCGACAACGAGAACGCAAGCGATGACAATCAGTGTGTTCTTCAGAACCTGCTGGGGGGTGGACCAGACCACCTTCTTGAGCTCACTGTGAAGCTCGCGGAAGTATCTGGCGATGGAACCGAAGAACCGCTTGAACCAATTTTGCTTTTTGACTTCTGCCATTGTTGCGGCCTCCTTACTTAGTCTCGTTGTGAATGGTGTGCTTCTTGCAGAATCTGCAATACTTCTTCATTTCGAGACGGTCGGGATCGTTCTTCTTGTTTTTCATAGAATCGTAGTTTCTTTGCTTGCACTCAGAGCATCTCAAAGTGACTTTAACGCGCATAACGGCACCTCCTTAAATTGCCTCCCTGTATCACCCCGGCTAGGAAAAAATTTAGTAAGTGGCCAACTACAATAGCCACTCCGAGGCTGAAAAAGGCGCACAAAAAAAGCCCTTTTTCACAGGTAGATACATTCTACCACAGGGAAATTGCTAAGTCAACAATTTTTTTCTTTATTTTTCCTGCTTTTCTTGTTATAATGGAGCAAAATGAAAACAAAAGGAAAGGGAAACGAATTTTATGCGCGTTATGGGTATTGATTATGGGGATGCACGGACCGGAATTGCTGTTTCGGACTTGCTTTGCAGCATCGTCGGAAGCACGACGGTCATCCCCAGCAGAATTACGGAAAAGGCTTTGGCAGATATCCAACGAATTGTCAAAGAAAGTGATGTGGGGGAAATTGTGGTCGGTCTGCCGAAGAATATGGATGGTACCGAGGGCGCCAGAGCGGAGCTTTGCCGTGCTTTTGCAAAGCAGGTTGAGGAAAGCACTGGCGTTAAGGTGATTATGTGGGATGAGCGCAGAACGACTGTGGAAGCCCATAATATCCTTTCAGAACATAACTATCACGGTAAAAAACGGAAAAATACCGTGGATGCGGTAGCGGCTTCGCTGATTTTGGAGGGTTACCTGGCATTTCGGAAAATCAATAAGTAATTTTAACTGCCGGAGGGATTTTCTCCGGCAGTTATTGTTTTCTCTTAGCTTTGTAAAACAGTTCTCGCACACCAGTAAGGAGCAATAGAATACCAAACAGCTTTTTAAGCATCCCAATATCAATCTGTTTACTCAGAATGGAAAATACTGCTGCGCTGATACAACCGGCGATAATTGCGGGAAGAATTCTTGTAAAATCCAGTGTACCTTGCTTCCAGCGAAATATTGAAGATATTACAGCGGAAGGGAGGAAAAAGAGAAGATTGATTATGCGGGCTAAATTTTGCTCTGTATTTAATACCAGCGTCAGCCATAATATCAGCAAGCTTCCGCCGCCAACGCCTAATCCGGCTAAAAAACCAAGCAAAATGCCGATTATGATTACAACAGGCAAGCTTTCTAGCATAGATATCGAATTCCTCCCCATATGATCAGCGCGCCCAACAATCGGTGAAGCCAGATCGTAGGGATCTTCTTGCTGAAAATGCCGGCCAGAATGCCACCGATACTGCTGCCCAATAAATAGGGGAGAGCAGTATTCCACAGCTCTTTAGAGGGCTCTATTGTTAAAAACAGAGATATCAGACACACCGGGAGAATTATGCTGACAGAGGCGGGGAAGATCGCATCCTCTTCCAAATCCGTCAGCCAGGTCAGCAGTGGCACAAGCACCATTCCACCGCCTGCGCCAAACAGTCCATTAACAGCGCCGGCGCAGAGTCCTGCAACAGCAATGCCAAAATGTTTTTTGTTTTTCAAAAGGACACCCCCTGTGGAAATTATGACCCTAAGAGGTGATTTTATACAAAAAATCCCCTGCCGCATTGGGCAGGGGATTTGATGTAAATTAACCGGCAATCGCCATATCCAGCTTCAGCTTGGACACATCGCCTTGCTTGACCTTTACGGCTTCAAGCAGACCATCGTACCATTCGGTATGTTCGTTGTTGCGCAGCTCTTCGGTGATCAGGAAATCGCGGTAGTTCATATCACTGTTTCCAACGTAGTACATAACATGGTAGCCGTACTCTGTTTCGATGACCTCTGCATCGCCCTTCTTCCGGTCAGCGTCGATGGACCAATTCAGGAAATTGTCCACATAGGAGGAATCGGGGTGAATATTTTCAAACAGACCGCCTTCGGAAGCGGTGGAATCATCGCTGTGCTCCTTAACAAGCTCGATAAAGCTTTCTTCGTCAGCATTGCCTTCCTTCCAGGTCTTCAGATAACCCTCGGCTTCGGTCTTGGCCTTGTTCTTTTCTTCTTCGGTGTAGGTTGTTGTGCCGGTGGTTTCATCGGTTGTGCCACCCTCAAACTGAACAAGCAGGTGGCGGACATCGGACATCAATTTGGTGTTGTCGATGCGCTTATGGAAGATCACGATGTAATAGCCGTTGGTCTGGGTAACCTCCTTGCCGTCCTCGTCCTCGGTGGTGGAGGTGTTGGCAAGAGCAGCAATATCACCAGCCTTACGCTTGCTGTTTGCCAGCCATTCAATCACAGGTGCATTGATATTGGTGTTGAGCTGGCTTTCGTATTCAGTGGGGGTGTACTTGTCTTTCTTGACCTCATCGGCCAGCTTCTCCAACTGCTCTGCGTTCTTGGCCTTTGCCAGCTTATCAGCGGCAGCCTTCAGAGCTTTCCGGGCAGCTTCCCGCTGCTCATCGGTGTAGTTGACACTGCCATCTTCCTGCTTTTCGCCACCCTCCAGGAAGTCGGAGTAGCTCAAGTAGAGGCTGGTGTAGTTATAGGAATCATACTTTGCAGGATCCTTGTCATCGTGCTCCCGGATCTGCTTATCATCATAAGTCAGACCGTCCTTATGAGCAACATTGAATGCCTGAGCAATAGTGCTTCTGGTAAGGTACTCGGTGTAGCTTTCCACATCAGCGCCATAGCCATAGCTGGCGCGCAGATACTGGTCAGCATTGCTGTAGCCGTACAGCTGGGCATAGGTTTCAATGTTCTTTAAGGTGTTGTCCAAAGATTTTTGCTCTTCCTCGGGCAGTTCAAACTTTTCTGCCACTGCCTTGTTATACAGGGCAATGTCTTCCTTTGCCTGGGTGAGGGCAGCATCCACAAAGAACTGCGCCCAGGATTTTTCTGTGTCAGGATTGGTCTGCTCGTCCAGGGGCTTACTGGTGTCCAGACCCATGGCCTCCAGATACATATCTGTACTTGTCTGGAATTCGTTGTACCATTCGTTGTAGGATTTGTTGATGGCGTCGATGTAGTAGTAGCTCAACTCAATGCTGTTAAGCTCCTGGTCGCCAATGGTAGCGGCAAGGGTGTTCTTCTGGATGATACCGCTGTTGTTGACAGTTCTTACAGCAAGAATGCCCAAAACAGCAACAACTACTGCCAGCATTACTGCTACAAAAGTAATAGTATAGGTTTTCAGTTTCTTTGCCTCAGCCTGCTCCTGCCGCTGTCTTTGGGTGAGCAGTTCGGCGGCTTGCTCCTTGCGAAGCTTCTTCTTGTCAGATGCACTCATAGCATACATTCCTCTCGTTTACATTGCGTAATGCGCGGACATTTCGCGCATAGTCTATGATAGTATACAAGATTTTTCAGTTAGTTGCAAGTTATTTCTTTTGGTTTTTCAAAAAATGGGGAAAAGTTTACAAAATAGCAAAATAAAAAGGGGAGCCGAAGCTCCCCAAACCCGCTTTAGCCGTAATGCATCCAATTATGACCTGCACGATATGGCAGGTGGGTTGCCGCTCCTAGCCTTAGCTGCTCCCAACGTCCACCTATCGTCAAAGCGTAGGCGGGAGGTCTGCAATCCGGGTAGGAAATCTAACATCCCTATTAAATGATGTGGGTCCAAAAGGACACACTACGCACCAAGCAGGCAGCGAATCAATCCTCGTCGTCTTCTTCGTAAAGCTGGTCCATAATCAGGGAGTAAACTGTTTCCAGTTCCTGTTCATCCTCAATGGCACAGAGAATCGGCTCACCGTCCTCTTCTACAGACTTGAGAATGCTGACCTCCAGCTGGTCATCCTCTTCGCCGTTTGCCGGCGTAACAGCAAGGTAGGTCTCACCGTTGTATTCCAGTGTGGACAAAATCTCCAGTTCGTATTCTGTGCCGTCTTCATCCACGATGGTCATAAAATCACTGCCGTATTCGTTTTCCATAATGCAATCCTCCTTTGTTTCACTATTATTGTAAAGGAAGAATAGGGCAAAATCAAGTGAAAATCCTGCCGGTTGCAGGCGCGGAGGGAAAGTTTAAAACTTATTCACAAAAAGTACTTTATATTTGCGACCAGGTATGCTATAATAGTATGCGTAATACTATGCGTATATGCGCAATTTGATTTGCTTTTTACCACGAATGCCGATTGCGGCTGTGATGGAGGTATCGATATGGGTCGATTTGATCGAAAAAAGAAAGAGAAAATGCAAATACCGCTGAAAGCGTTATTCTCCCGGATTAAACAGCATTGGTTAACAAAATCATTTCTTCGGATTTGGAAGAGTGCCTTTGCAGTCTTGCAGGTCATCTTTGGTGCGGTGGTAACTGTACTTCTGATCTGCATCGTCTGTGGCTTTGTGTTTATGGGTATAATGGGCGATTATCTGGAAAGAGACATTTTGCCCAATGCGGCGGTCGTTCTTGACGAATATGATATGGATGCGCCTTCCTATGTTTACTATGTAAATGCGAAAGGTGAGATCGTTGAGCTGCAGGAGTTGTATGCCAGCACAGACTGGAAGAAAGCTACCTACGAAGAAATTCCGAAGGCCTTGATCAATGCGGCCGTTGCCATTGAGGACAAGCGTTTTTACGAGCATCAGGGTGTGGACTGGTTTACCACCATCAAGGCCTTTGCCAATATGTTCTTTGGCGATGAGACGGTGGGCGGTTCCAGTATTACCCAGCAGCTGATCAAAAATGTTACCGGCAAGGACAGCGTTACAGTTCAGCGTAAGGTGCAGGAATTCTTCAGTGCGACCCTTGTGGAAAAAAATAACGACAAAAAGGCCATTATTGAAGAATATCTGAATTCCATTTATATGGGCCAGGGTTGTCGTGGCGTCAAGAGCGCGGCGGAAGCCTACTTCGGCAAGGAATTGCAGATGCTGACGGTTGCAGAGTGCGCCAGCTTGATCAGCATTACCAATAACCCATCAATGTTTGATCCCTACAGCAAGTACGAATTCGAATATGACGGTGAAATGATGAACGGTAAGCAAAGAAACCGTCATCGTCAGATGCTGGTGCTTGGAGAGCTGCTGAATCAAGGGTATATCACCCGTGAGGAGTATGACGAGGCAGTGAACCAGGAATTGGTGCTTAAGTCCACAATTGCGGATTCCGACAAGTGGATCCCTTGCGCCAATGAGTCCTGTGATTACGAGGGCATTCGCAGTACCTACGGAAAATCCGGAAAAGAGAAGTGCCCCAAGTGTGGCACCAAGCCGGAGATCAAGACCGATGCCTCTCAAGAAGTCTATTCCTACTTCGTGGATGCAATGCTGAAGGATGTGGCCAGAGACCTGGCCGAAAAGGACAAAGTTACCGAGTGGAACCAGGATATCTGGGAGTACTATCTTAACAAGATCAACAGTGGTGGATATCATATTTATTCCACCCTGGATATCAAAGTACAAAAACAGATCGATAAGATCTATCAAGATCTGGAAAAGATCCCGGAAACCAGAAGCGCCCAGCAGCTTCAGTCTGCTATCGTTGTTATCAATAACAAAACCGGTGATATTGTGGGTATGGCTGGCGGTGTTGGCAAGGATAAGGTGCACTTTGGCTTTAACCGAGCGACTCAGTCTATTTTGCAGTCTGGTTCTTCTATCAAGCCTTTGACCATTTATGCTCCCGGCTTTGAGCAAGGCAGCATTAACCCGGCAACAGTCATCAAGGACCTGCCTATGGAGTACTCCGGCGGTGCTTGGCCCAAAAATGACACCCGCACCTATTCTTACTCCAGAACGATCTTTGAGGGCATTGAGGATTCTGTTAACGCAGTCGCTGCCAATACCTTGAAGAAGATTGGCGCCGGTTATGGCTTCGAATTTGCAAAGGAAAAGTTGGGTCTTTCTACACTCATTGATGAAGATTTGCAGTTTTCCTCTCTGGCGCTGGGCGCGCAGGAAGGCGGCGTTACCGTCCGGGATATGGCTTGCGCTTTTGCCACCTTCCCCAATGATGGCGTTTACCGCAGTGGCAGAACCTATACAAAAGTTTATGACCGCAGGGGCAATGTCATTTTGGACAATGAGCAGGAATCCCGCGAGGTTATGGGCGAAAAAGCAGTGAACTATATTAACTACTGCCTGACCAACGCGGCCAGCTCCGGTACCGGTGCAGGTGCAGATTTCTATACTGTGGATGTTGCCGGTAAGACCGGTACTACTTCCAGCAGCAGAGACCGTTGGTTCTGTGGCTATACCGGTTATTACACTGCGGCTGTCTGGTGCGGTTATGATACACCCGAGGTTATTAATCTGAACTTTAACCCCGCTTCCCGGTTGTGGAAGAATGTTATGCAGCCGCTGCATAAGAATCTGAAAAATATCAGGATGTACGACACCAAAAAAATGGTTTCTGTTTCTGTATGCTTGGATACAGGCAAGATCGCGACAAGCGCCTGTAAGAAGGATGTGCGTGGAAGCCGTGTCGCCAGCGCGCTGGTATATCCGGAGGATGTGCCTGCAAGCAACTGCGACAAGCATGTCAGCATTGAGTACTGTAGTGTTGGCAAGGCTGTTGCAAATGAATACTGTAAGTATGCTGCAACAAAGGATTCCAGCATTACCGTCTCGAAAAAGGCCCTTTTGAAGCTGACAAAGAGTCAAATCAGTGAGATCAAGAAAGCAAAATCCTATGGTCTTGTGTCCAAGCATTACCAGGATAACTACGTTTATCTGGTGGATGACAAGGGTAACGATGCTGCGTTTACCGGCTTTAAGGGCACGATCAATGCCGGAAAGAATCTTCCCTACAAGGTTTGCACAAAGCACACGAAATCAACTGTTGGTGAGATTAAGCCTGACACACCTCCCACTACAACTCCCACCACGCCCAGTACCGGAAAGTAATAAGGAGAAACAAATGATTTGGATTTCCGACGAATGGAAAGATTATGAGCTTTTGGATGCCACTGCCGGTGAGCGTCTTGAGCGGTGGGGAAGGCATATTCTGGTGCGTCCCGATCCCCAGGTAATCTGGGATACGCCCCACGCAGATCCCGTCTGGAAGAAATACGATGCCCGCTATGTCCGGTCAAATACCGGCGGTGGTCATTGGACGGACCATAATCTTCCGGAGCGGTGGCAAATCCGTTATAAGGACTACTTGACCTTTAATGTCAAGCCTATGAATTTTAAGCATACCGGCGTTTTTCCCGAGCAAGCCGCCAACTGGGATTATATCTGCGATAAGGTGGCTTCTGCCGGGCGACCGGTACGGGTGTTGAATCTGTTTGCCTATTCCGGTGGCGCAACTCTAGCGGCTGCAGCCGGTGGTGCAGAGGTCTACCATGTGGATGCATCCAAGGGTATGGTGGCCTGGGCCAAAGAGAATGCAAAATCCTCCGGCCTAGCTGACAGACCGATTCACTGGATCGTGGACGATTGCGGTAAGTTTATCCAAAGGGAAATCCGCAGAGGTCGTCGCTACGACGGAATCATTATGGATCCGCCCAGCTATGGCAGAGGTCCCAGCGGCGAGATATGGAAAATGGAGACAAGCTTCTATCCGTTCCTTCTGGAGACGGCAAAGCTGTTGACAGATAACCCGCTTTTCGTAATTATTAACTCTTACACAACCGGTCTTGCGCCTTCTGCTGTTGGCTATGCCTCGGATATTGCCTTTGGCAGTATTCACGGTGGCAGCACCGCAGTAGGTGAGCTGGGATTGCCGGTACGCGCAAGTGGCCTGATGCTGCCTTGTGGCGCGGCAGGAAGATGGACACCCTGATTGGAGGAATAAGGTTGCAAACTGCAATTTCTGTTGAAAACCTTTCATACAGCTATCCGGGCGTGGATGACACGCCCGGCATTGCCGTATTTGAGGACTTAAATCTGACAATTGAACAGGGCAGTTTTGTGGCTGTTTTGGGCAGCAATGGCTGTGGAAAGTCCACCCTTGCCAAGCACTTTAATTCCATTTTACTGCCCTGCGGCGGTAATGTCTATGTCTATGGTATGGACACAGCCGACGAGGAAAAACTGATGGATGTGCGCCGCAGCGTGGGAATGGTTTTCCAAAATCCTGACAACCAGATCGTGGCCAATGTGGTGGAAGAGGATGTGGCTTTTGGACCGGAGAATTTGGGCATTGCCAGCCCTGTGATCCGCAAGAGAGTGGATGCTTCCTTGAAGCAGGTGGGTATGTCCGCTTTCGCCAGCCACGCGCCTCATCTGCTGTCCGGCGGACAGAAACAGCGGGTCGCGATTGCCGGTATTATTGCTATGGAGCCCAGATGCATTGTTTTGGACGAGCCTACGGCAATGCTGGACCCCAGAGGACGTCGTGAGGTAATTGACACCATTTCCAAATTAAATCAAGAAAAAGGTATCACCGTTGTACTGATTACGCACCATATGGATGAGGCGGCGCAGGCACAGCGCGTGATTGTATTGAGTGAAGGTAAAGTGGCAGCAGATGGAACACCACGGGAAGTCTTTTCCCAGGTGGATGTACTGCACGCACTGCGCCTTGCTGCGCCGGAAACGGTGGAACTTTGCAACGAACTAAACAAATATGGGTTTGAGCTTCCTTTGGATCGGTTAAATCCGGAGGAATGTGCGCAGGCACTTTATGACGCGGTAAAGGCTTGACGGAGGATAGAGAAAGTGGCAGCTATTTTGGAGGTTAAAAACCTACAACATACCTATAGCCCCGATACCCCTTTTGGACATGTGGCGCTGGAGGATGTTTCCTTTCGGATTCATTCCGGCGAGTTTATCGGTGTGATAGGACATACAGGTTCCGGAAAATCCACCTTGATGCAGCATTTAAACGGACTGCTTAAGCCCTCCGGTGGTCAGATATTGCTGGATGGTAAGGATATTTGGTCGGATAAGGCGCTTACCCGTCAATGCCGTTTTCGGGTGGGTTTGGTATTCCAGTACCCGGAGTATCAGCTTTTTGAGGAAACTGTATATAAAGATATTGCTTTTGGCCCTAAAAATATGGGATTAAAGGCGGAAGAAATTGACCGGCGTGTGCGTCAGGCAGCTGAATTTGTGGGCATTACCGATCAGCAGCTGCAGGCCTCCCCCTTTGACCTTTCCGGCGGTCAGAAACGGCGTGTTGCCATTGCCGGTGTTATTGCCATGGAGCCTGAGGTTTTGATTCTGGATGAACCGACTGCGGGATTGGATCCTGTTGGGCGCGAGGGTATCCTTGCCAATATCCGCAATTATCAGGAATCTCAGAATGCTACGGTAATTATGGTCAGTCACAGCATGGAGGAAATCGCTTCCAATG
>JAZLAB010000062.1:0-5639 GCA_045612985.1 Faecousia sp. | reverse complement strand
ATGGTACACCACTCATCATCCAAACGATTTTCAATGACATTTGCATATTTCTTTATGTCAGCAAAGTGATTTCTGATATATTCCTCACTCATTATAAGACAGTAATATTTGATGCTTTCAAGATACTCGGAGTCAAAGTCTTTCTGCCAATCGAATGGAATATAGCAACCTTCGATAATTAAGTTCTGCTTGTTTTCGATAGCAGTTTTAACCATTTCACGGACGATGGGCCATAAGTATGCGGTCAAATCCTTATCATCACTCATAGGAGTAAGTTCTGTATTACCGCTACGGGTCAGACCCATTTTCAGATGATCTATTGAAAGATATGGGTATTGATATTTTTCAAGCAGTTTTTGGGCAAGAGCCGTTTTCCCTGCATGCGATGCTCCTGTAATTAAAATAATCATCTCAATCATCCCCACAAATTGAAATTTATCTGTGTGCTTTGTCTTAAAAGCATTATATCGCATTTTTGTAGGGTTGGCAACAAAAAGCGGATGCCGAAGCATCCGCTTTTGCCGATTATAAACGCGAAAGATAGATGTCAATGACCTGCTTGGCAAAGGCACCTGTGCCCTCGCCACCGACTTTGTCGATGTTTTCCGTCATACTGCCACCACCAGCGTAGCTTTCTGCCAAGCTCCCCAGAATCTGAGGCGTGCAGGAGCAGTGGGAAGACTATCCTACAGTCAAGTATGATAGAATTCATACTTACTGCAGTGTGGCCTTTGAAAACAACGGAAAGACCTTCTACTACAGAACGCGAAACCCTGAACTAAAGGTTGGAGACCTGATATATGTTCCGATTGGCTATAAATACGAAAAAAAGGTCGGTCGAATCGTGAAGATGAAGGATTATCTCGGTTACCTGGCACCGTATCCCCTGGAAAGAACTAAACACATTATTGGAAAAGCTTCGCACAAATAAGATAAACAGTCCGTTTTATTACACTTATTTTGTTGTAGAATAATTTTACGATGTAACATCAAAAGTTAAGGAGTATTGGTTATGCGTAGAAAAAATGTTTTTAATCATCTGGTGATCGACGCAATTTTTAGCGCACCGTTTATTCTGCTGGGCTCTACAAAAAGAAAGAGCGCGGCTCGGAAATGGCTTAACGTATTTAAATATGCCAATAAAAGGTAATAGTATGGAGTTATATAAACATACGGAGGTCTGCTATGTTCAACAAACTGTTTGACTTTAATCAAGACGGGCAGTTGGACGCCGGTGAAAGCGCTTTGGAGTTTATGACATTCCAGGCGATTATTGGCGGTGATTCCGACAGCGAAGACCTAAGTCGCGAAGAAAACGGCGACTATGAAGAGGATTATTCGCTATAAAAAGAACACTTAAAAGAAAGGAAAGGATACTTATGGCAAGAACAATTACGGTCAAGGGCGTAGGCAAGGCGGTAGTCAAGCCGGATCAGGTGGTGATCCGTATGAACTTTGAGGCCAAGGACAAAAGCTATGACCGGGCTATGTCGTTGGCTGCCGAGCAAGTGGCTGATTTGAAAACCGCCTTTGTTAAGGCTGGGTTTGAAAAAGATGCCCTTAAAACTACGGATTTTGATATCCGCACGGACTATGACCGGGTCAAGGACAGAAACCAAAACTATGTCAGTATTTTTGCAGGATATGAATGCTCTCACAGCGCAAAGCTGACCTTCGATTGGAAACCGGAGCTGCTGGCTGCTGCCCTAGGCGCCATTGCCCAGAGCGCGGTGAATCCAACCATTCACATTGACTTTACTGTGAAAAATCCCGCCGCTGTCAACGATCTGGTCCTGCAGGATGCGGCGCAAAATGCCCGGCGGAAAGCCCAGATCCTGTGCGCGGCAGCCGGTGTGAAGCTGGGTCAGCTTCTGGACATCAACTACAACTGGGGCGAGGTGGAGCTTTACGCTCAAACCAAATACACCGTTGGGGAATGCCTTTCTGCCAGCTGCGCCGCAGACGGTATTGACCTGGACCCCGACGACATCCACGCCGGCGATACCGCAACCTTTGTTTGGGAGATTGAATAATATTTCTGCATATAACAAGGAGGCACTATGATTCGATTGTTATTTGGACTGATTCGCAGCGCGCTTGAGATCTTTTTGGGATTTTGGTATCTGCTGCTGTTCGGAAAGAACCGATACTAAAAGGCATATCTTTACAAAAAAGTTCCGGAAACCTTGCGTTTCCGGAACTTTTTATTTTCTTATTCAAGCATTTTAATTACCACCAGGGATATAATTCCAAGAGCTACACCGACAGCTGTTCTCTTTTGTATTTTTTCTTTGTACACAACGGCAGCGACCAGTGTGGATACGATCGTGCCGCCACCATTTATGAGCGCAAACAGCACCACAGGGGAAACCAATGCGGTAGAGATCGTCGCCAACTGGTTAATGATGAACACGCTGACTGCCAACACAACTCCACATATAACCAGTGTTTTTGACAATTTTATATTTTCCCTTTCTTCCCTCTTTCCTGCGGCCATACCGGCATACATCACGCCGGACAACACGCCGATGATCCCGAAGGAAAGGAAGGAAAACACGCTCACATCCCCATCGGGAACATAGGCCGTAAACATCTGCTGTGCCAGCATCGTACAGCCGTTTGCCACCAGCGAACCCAGCAACAGAAGAAGCGTTTTGTAGGAAAAATTGGAATATACCGTCTTGGAAGCACCGATCAGCAAATACGCCGCAACAAAAAACAGCCCCAACCCCACAAGCTGTAGAGGCGTAACCGGTTTGTTAAACAGCACCGCACCTGCAATAATAGGAACGATCATACCCGCCGTACCAAACATAGAGCACAAACCAACTGTTCCGCTTTTCATAGCACTGATATGGCAAAATTGCGAGAAGAACAACGCGGTGCCCGAAAGCAAGGCAATCAGCACCGTCAAAAGATCGACTCTAAAGCCAATTCCGCCGGCCAATATCAACACCAGTCCCAAGGCTGCGGATACGAAACTCTGAAAAGAATTGTATCCTACCAGCATAGTAAGGCCCTTCGTCTCTACACTGGAACGCTTGTAAAAAAGTGCCTGAACGACACGAAAGATCAGTATAATAAAAATGTAGAATCCTGCCATTTTTACCCTTCCTTTATTTTTTATCATTTTACAAAATCTATTTTCAAAAAACAATAACGAGCTGACCGAAAGATTTTCGTATTTACATTCAATATTGCTTTTTCCCCGATTCGATTGTATATTATAGTTATGGTAGGTGATAAAGATGATGACACTTTCCAAGCTTGCCAAACTGGCAAATGTTTCCGTATCCACCGCCTCCAAAGCCTTTTCCGGCAGTGCGGAGGTAAGTGAGGAAACGCGAAACATGATTTTTGATGTGGCCCGAGAAAATCATTGCTTCCGGAAGTTTTATAATGTCAAATATCCCAAGGTAGTCATTGGCATAATTGCCCCGGAGTTTAAAGGCGCTTACTACACCCGATATTTGTGTTGTATCGAGGAAGAACTGGAAAAAGCAAATTGCGAATTGTGCGTTTCCACTACCAACTTTTCAAAAGAAAAGGAACGCAGTCTTTTGGAGTACTACTGCAGATATGCCAATGTTGACGGCATCATTGTATTGGACTCTCTTATAGACTCTGTGCCGGAGCAGGAGATCCCTGTGGTGTTTGTTACTCCCCGCAATAAGCAACGGCACTGTGTTTCGGTTGACTTTGATTTCGTAGCTGCTCTGCAGAAAACCGCAGATTATTTAAAAAGCAAGCAAGTTGACTCTGTCGGATTTATTGGCGAAGCGCTGACCGGCACAAAGCAGGACGCAGTGAAACAGATTCTATCCGAAAACGGCATTGCTCTGAATGCGCAGCACATCGTTATATCCGACACCCGGTTTGAAGCAGGCGGATATGGCGCTATGGAAAAACTGCTTGCCCAGGAGCATCTGCCCCGGGTGGTCATCTGCGCCTACGATTATATGGCAATCGGTGCGATCCGGTGTATCTACGATCACGGTTTGACCGTGCCGGAGGATATCGCTGTGATTGGATTTGACGATATTGCAGAAGCAAAGTTTTTAAATCCTCCCCTTGCCTCCATTTCCGTTCACGTGGAAGAAATCTGCAAAGTCATTTCCCAGGCATTAATCCAAAAAATAAACGGCGAAAGCGTGGAACTGCACCAACACGTCGCCTCCGAACTCAAATTGCGTCGATCCTTCGAGCTATCATAACGAAACCATCACAAAGGAGCTTGCTACTATGCAATTTACTCGTGATATCATCGACAATGTATCTGTCAAGTACGGCAAAGCCTTTTTAAGAGGCGGCACAAAGCACATAAACGCTCTGATTGAAGCCGCAATTGCTGACGGCTTAAGATGCGCCACCGTTACCGGCAACTGGGATATGGAATCTCACATCCGGATCCCTTCGGATTTTACTCTGATTCTCGACGGCTGTAATTTGAAGATGGCAGATGCCACCTTTGACAACATGTTTGTCAATGAGCACCACGGCACCGAAATTGGCAAAACCCAGGAAGGAACCGACCGGAACATAAAGCTCCTGGGTAAAAACGGAGCCACGCTTTACGGCGGCACCTTTAACGGTTTGTCCGAGCGCACCTCCGGAAAAAATGGTATGCCCCACGTTTCCAAGAACACTCTGATCTTTTTTACTAATGTGGATGGATTTGAAACCGCAGGTCTTGCCCTTCACAATTTCCGTTGGTGGGCAATGAATCATATTTTCTGCCGCAACGGTCATATCCACGATATTGACCTAAAGGCGGACGACACCTGCATTGACGCAAACGGCAATGTATACCACGGTCTCGCCCCAACTCGCTTTTTAGATATACTCATCAAGCAGGCAGACGGTATTGATGTGCGTGTGGGCTGCCAAAACCTCATCATCGAAAACATCCGGGGCCTTGCCGAGGATGATTCGGTGGCACTGACCTGTGTGCCCGGCAAAATGGAAAATCAATATGCTGTGGAGGGATTGTCCAGCGATATTTGCAACATTACCGTTCGCCATATTCACACCTGCGCCACAGACGCCTGCGTAAGACTGCTGGCCCAGGGCGGCACAAAGCTCCACGACATCTTGGTGGAGGATGTGTGCGATATTTCAGACAAGCACCCGGGAATGGCTGGCCGTTGCACCCAGGTGATTCGGGTCAATGACAGCGCCTTTATCTACAACTCTCATCACAACGAAATGGGCGACTGCTATAATATCACCATCCGAAACATCCGTTCCAGAGCCATAAACTCCGTTTATCTGGGCGGAAACCCCATTGACAATTTCGTCTTGGAAAATGTTGAAGTCTTTGACGGCGGCGGCGATATCGATAACTACTGGGATGAACATTGGGAATAACTGAAAAAGGAGTTACTATTATGCAGATTCCTCGTAATATGATTGACTATATGTGCGTCAAGTACGGCAAAGCCTTTTTAAGAGGCGGCACAAAGCACATCAATGAACTGATCGAACAAGCCATCGCCGATGGCTCCAGATGCGCCACCGTTACCGGCAACTGGGATGTGGAATCCCGCATCCGGATCCCTTCGGATTTTACCCTGATTCTCGACGGCTGTAATTTGAAGATGGCAGACGCCACCTTTGACAATATGTTTGTCAACGAGCAC
>JAZLAB010000061.1:0-2567 GCA_045612985.1 Faecousia sp. | reverse complement strand
AAAACCGGGTGTGAAAATTCACACCCGGTTATGTATTTACGCTTCGATTTCCTTAATGAAGGTTTCCTTATCCTTGGAGCCGAAGTAGGCAGAGCCGGCAACCAGCACATCTGCGCCGTTTTCCTTGCAGGTCACACCGGTGACCAGATCCACGCCGCCGTCCACTTCCAGATGGCAGGAGGGATTGACCTCGTCGATCATCTGGCGAAGCTTCTTGACCTTGGGCATCATATCCGCCATAAACTTCTGGCCGCCAAAGCCGGGCTCAACAGTCATAACCAGCACCATATCCACCTTGTCCAGGTAGGGGGCGATGGCTTCTGCGGGGGTCTTGGGCTTGACCACGATGCCGGGCTTTACGCCCAGGGAGCGGATCAGATCCAAGGTCTTATGGATGTTTTCCTCGGTATCGGCCTCCACGTGGATGGTCAGATAGTCTGCGCCGGCCTTACAGAATTCTTCGGCGTACTTGATGGGGGTGTCGATCATCAGGTGGACATCCAGCACAAGATCGGTGATCTTGCGCATGGCCTTGACCCAGGAATAGCCGAAGGACAGATTCGGCACAAAATGGCCGTCCATAATGTCCACGTGCAGCCAACGGGCGCCACTTTGCTTGGTATTGTCCATATCTGCGTGAAAATGCATATAGTCCGCAGACAAAATAGAGGGAGATAGAATTGCCATAGTTGTTCTCCTTAGTCGATATGAGTTACCGCAAGAGCGGCCTGATACAGGGCGCAGAAGCGGCGGTATTTCCGCTCCAGGTGAGCGGTGGGGTGAGGTTGGTAGGTCAGCTTCATAGACACGCAGGCCTTTACCGCTTCGCTGAAGCTTTCATAGCGGCCGTCGCTGACGGCGCAGATAATGGCTGCGCCCAGGCAGGCGGCTTCCTTTTCCTCGGGAATGCATACCGGCAGGCCGGTGATATCCGCCTGCATCTGACACCAGATAGGGCTCTTGGCGCCGCCACCGGTGGCGATGATCTGATTGAGCTTGACGCCCTTGTAGGAGATATACTCACAGTTTTTCCGCAGCACGAAGCTGACGCCTTCCATCACCGCGCCTGCCATATCGATGGCATCGTGCTCCTGGCGCAGACCCCAGAACACGCCGCTGGACTCCGCGTCAAATTCCGGGGCGTTTGTGCCTACCAGGTAGGGCAGAAACAGCAGCTCGTTGGGCTTCTTTTCTGCCAACGCCTTGTTCATTTCGTCATAGTCTACCTGCATACAGGTGCGGCGGAACCACTCCAGGCTCACGCCGCCGCTTTCGGCAACAGGCAGCAGCACATAGCTATTGGGCAAAAAGCCATAGTGCATCGCGCTGCCGCAGCTTTTTGGGGTGGGAGTGCCACACATAGTGGCCATTGCCATCACCGTACCGGTGGACAGGGTAATGCCGCCGGGCTGGATGTTGCCGGTGCCGATCATACCGGCAAAGTGGTCCAAAGTACCGATGTTGACCAGCGCTTCCGTTTCCAGGCTCATCTGCTGGGCCAGCTCCGGCAGCAGCGGGCCTGCCACAGAGCAAGGCTCGCAAAGCTCGGGAAGCTGCTTTTCGGTAATGCCGATGGCGTCCAGCATATCCTTCCAATACACCTTGTTATAGATGTCAAAATAGAAGCTGAAGGTGGCAATGGACATATCCGCCATTTTCCGGCCGGTGAGGTAGAAGACTACATAGTCCTTCAGCAGCATATAGGTCTTGGCAGCGGAGTAGATGTCCGGGCGGTGCTTGCGCAGCCAGGCGATCTTGGTGGCAGGCCAGGTGGGCAGCACGGCCATCTGGCCGGTAACCGCCTCGCATTCCACCGGGCCAAACTGGCGACCCAGGGCTTCGCTTTCTACGGTGCTGCGCTCGTCCATCCAGGAGATGGCGTTCATCAGCGGCTTATTATCTGCGCCCAAGATCACCAGGGATTCTGCCTGGCCGGTGAAGGCGATCTGGCGGATCTGGGTCGCACCGTTTTTGTGCACCATATCCCCCAGCAGCTCTACCAGCTCCCGGCAATAAGCTTCCGCATCAAATTCCACAAAGCCATTTTCCCGGATGTAGACCACCGGGCGGCTCTGCCGGTCAATAAGCTTAAAGTTCTCGTCATAAATGGCAACCTTGATATTGGTGCTGCCTAAATCAATTCCTGCGTACATAGAAAGTCCTCTTACAGCGCCTTGTTATTCAGCCGCTCGCCCACGGCTCCGCCGGGGTGGATCAGGGCAAACTGCTCGGCCTGGTAGCCGGTGTACTCGATCAGCGCCGCCTGCAATGCGTGGAAGATCATACAAAGGGCGGTGGTAGAAGTCGTACCCTGGGCGTTCCACTTGTCCGTCTCCCGGTTGACGTGCTGCTTGAGCACCACATCGGCAGCGGTGGCCAGAGGGGATTCCAGATTCTCGGTAACGGTGATGATCTTGACGCCCTTTGCCTTGCAGATGTCCACGATGGGCAGCAGCTCCTTGGTCTTGCCGCCACGGGAAGCAAAGACCATTACGTCTCCCTCCTGGATAAAGCCGGTAGCGCCGTGGACGGCCTCGGCAGGGCTAATGAACCGGGCGGGCCGCTCG
>JAZLAB010000060.1:0-106828 GCA_045612985.1 Faecousia sp. | reverse complement strand
GGGGGTTAAGGATTCCGGGCGCACCCCAATGGCATGGAGTATACGACCCGGTTTCCGCGGAGACCCGGTGTTGTGTGACGAAGTTGAGAACTCCACAGATGGAAGCCGCTTCGCATACGAGCTGGGTATGAACCTGCAAAGTGGTGCGCAGAATCGCGTGCTATGTGCAGTGTAGCCTGCCTTGAGTGAGGGTGTGGGGAAAGAGGACAAATCTCTGTTTGTTGTGGCCAGACAACTGAGGTTATTGCTTCTGGAAACCATTCTTGCAAAAGAGGCTAAGAGTCGGATCGTTTTGCGGTGGAAAACACCTAGGCTGTCTATTTTGGGGCAGACAGGGGATTACAGTACGGACTAAGTGGCAATCGGGTATTCAAGCTGGCAACACTTGAGCGGATGGATCAAACGGGAACGGCCTGCGCGGCAACGGCAGGTTCTGTCCGGTGAAAAACAACCCGACCTAAGCCGTAAGATTTATCCTGTCTGCCACCGTCATTATTACTTAAAAAAGGGGATAAGACTCGTGTCTAAACCTGACTCGGACGCGTCCAGAAAGGCGCGTAATAAAACGATCCGCTGGGTCGTTACAATTTTCCTTGTAACAATTTTGGTTTCCGGAACGATCTCTCTTGTTTCGGATGTTCTGATGGAAAACAGCAACATTTATGTTGCATTTTTAATTTTGCTCGTCATTGTTTTTATCGGTATTATCTTTGATGTGATCGGTGTTGCAGTAACCTCTGCAAATGAAAAACCCTTTCACTCGATGGCAGCCCGGAAAGTTCCCGGTGGCTTGGAAGCGATCCATCTGCTGCGCAATGCAGAGCGGGTCAGCTCCATTTGTAATGATGTGATCGGCGATATTTGCGGCGTTGTCTCCGGATCTGCTTCCGCAATCATTTCTGCGCAGATTTTGCAAAACTTTCAGTTTTCCTGGCCGGATGTGGTGCAGCTTTTGATGTCTGCGCTGGTTGCCGGCCTGACAGTTGGCGGTAAGGCGATCGGCAAAACCTTTGCAATTAATTCCTGCACGGAAATCGTATCCGGTGTTGGCAGAATGCTATATGCCTTCGGCCACATTTCGGATATCTTTAAGAAAAAATGAAAGTTAGGTTGTGTTACTTGTGAGCACATTGGAAAATATTCATAACCACGAAGACCTTGCCGCGCTGGATGAAATCCGGCGCAAGGATCTTTGCCGGGAGATCCGGCAGTTTCTTGTCTCCTCGGTGAGTAAAACCGGCGGACATCTTGCGTCCAATTTGGGCGTTGTGGAACTGACTGTGGCGATTGAGACAGTGTTTGATACAGAAAAGGACCGCCTGGTATTTGATGTTGGGCATCAGTCTTATGTGCATAAGCTGCTGACCGGCCGCCAGGCGGAATTTGATACATTGCGCCAGTATGGTGGCATTTCCGGCTTTCCCAAGCCGAAGGAAAGCGGCGCAGATGCTTTCGTAGCAGGCCACGCATCCAGCTCCATTTCTATTGCACTGGGTATGGCCCGGGCAAGGACGCTGCGCGGCGAGAAGCACCACATTATTGCCCTTTTGGGTGATGGCGCGGCGACAGGCGGCATGGTCTACGAGGGACTGAATGATGCTGCGGTCAGCAATGAGCCGATGATCGTGATCCTTAACGACAATGCAATGTCCATCGACCACAATGTAGGCGGCCTTTCCAGGCATCTGTCCAACCTTCGTACAAAACCGAAGTATCTGACCATTAAGAGAAAATACAAAAATATGCTCAACCGGCTTCCCGGTGGCAACTGGGTGTACCACATTACCTCTGCACTGAAGGAGCGCCTTCGCCGGATGCTGCTGCCCACAACGATCTTTGAGAGTATGGGCTTTGAGTATCTTGGCCCTGTTGATGGACACGATGTGGAGAATTTGATCTCCCTTTTGCGTATCGCAAAGCAGATGAAGCGGCCGGTTGTACTGCACGTTACAACAGAAAAGGGTAAGGGATATGCACCGGCAGAGCAGCAGCCGAGGCTGTTTCACGGAATCGGCAAATTTGATCCCCAGACAGGTACAGTAGAAGGCAAAAAGTCTCAGACCTTCTCGGACGCATTTGGTAGTGTGATGCGCCAAATGGCTGGTGAAAATGACCGCCTTTGTGCGATCACTGCTGCGATGCCCCAGGGAACGGGTCTTGCGACCTTTAAGGAGCAATTTCCCAAGCGGACATTCGATGTAGGTATTGCGGAAGAACACGCCGTTTCAATGGCCGGTGGCCTTGCAAAGCAGGGGATGATCCCTGTGGTAGCTCTGTATTCCACATTCCTGCAAAGAGCCTACGATATGATCCTGCAGGACATCTGTATGCTTGGGCTGCATGTTGTGTTTGCAGTGGATCGGGCAGGTCTTGTCGGTGAGGACGGAGAGACCCACCACGGCGTTTTTGATGTAGGTTTTTTGCGGCAGGCACCGGGAATGACTGTCCTTTGTCCTGCCAGTCTTGCGGAACTGCAGAATATGATGCGGTGGGCAGTTTTGGAGCATAACGGCCCGGTTGCTGTTCGCTATCCCAGAGGAGGAGACGGCGAATACACCGCATCTGCCTGGGATCAGGGAAGCAGAGTTGTTTGCCACAATGACGGTGAGGATGTTGCAATCGTTACTTATGGACGGTTGGTACAGAATGCAATATCTGCTGCAAAACTGCTTTCTGAAAATGGGATTCGTGCGAAAGTGCTGCGACTGCTGTGCGTAGCGCCGCTACCTGTTGAGGAAATTGCAAAGCAGCTTTCCGGCTGCAAGCGTATTGTTGTTGTGGAAGAAGCCTGCACCGGTAGTGGTATCTTCCAGGCACTGGCTTGGGAGCTTAGTAAATACGCACCGAATTGCCGTGTGGATTCGATTGATTTGGGTAGCGGATATGTTACCCACGGTTCTATGAATAGCCTCTATGACCACTGCGGATTGAGCGGCGAGGCGATCGCAACCTTTGTACGGGAGGTACAGGAAGTTGAAAATAAAGAAAAGGCTGGATGTGCTTCTTGTTGAGCAGGGGTATGCGGAAACACGCACAAAGGCGCAGGCAATCATTATGAGTGGCTCTGTCTATGTGCAGGGTCAAAAGGCAGACAAACCCGGAACATCCTTTGAAGAAAATGTGGATATTGAAGTTCGCGGCGCAGCTTGTCCTTATGTTAGTCGTGGCGGTTTGAAGCTGGAAAAGGCGCTGCGGGATTTCGGCGTGAAACCGGAAGGCTATGTTTGCAGCGATTCCGGCGCATCCACCGGCGGATTTACTGACTGCCTTTTGCAGCAGGGCGCCAAAAAGGTTTTTGCTATTGATGTGGGTTACGGCCAGCTGGATTGGAGGATTCGCTCTGACCCCCGTGTGGTGGTGATGGAGCGTACCAATGTCCGGTATGTAACGCCGGAGCAGCTGGGAGAGCCTTTGGATTTATCCGTAATTGATGTCAGCTTCATTTCGTTAAAGATCGTACTTCCGGTTGTGAAGACTTTTTTGAAGGACGATGGCCAAGTTGTATGCCTGATCAAGCCCCAGTTTGAGGCTGGTAAGGAAAAAGTCGGCAAGAAGGGCGTCGTGAGAGAACCGGAGACCCATAAGGAAGTGTTGGATAATTTCCTGCTTTTGGCAAAAGAAACCGGTTTTTCGGTGCTTGGTCTGACCTTTTCTCCGGTAAAAGGGCCGGAGGGCAACATTGAATTTTTGGCCCACTTGACGCGGGCAGATGTTGCTGGTATTACGCCGGACACAGATGATATTGTCGCGCAAGCACACGCGACCTTGAAGGGGTGATAACTGTGAAGAGAATAATCCTGACACCCAATCCTTATCGGGATAAAAATTTCCAGACAGTTCGTGCAGCTGTGGAGATTTTGAAACAAAGCGAAATGGAAGTAAGGCTCTGTTTGCCCTTTGAACTGGAGCGAACCTATGACCTGCCGAAGGATCTGCATTTTTACAATTTGGACAGGGAACTGCCCAATGCAGATGCTGTGATCTGCTTTGGCGGAGACGGCACGATCCTGCATATGGCCAAAGCTGCAACACGCCACGGCGTGCCGATTTTAGGCGTAAATATTGGCACAATGGGCTTTATGGCAGAGTTGGAAACCAGCGAAATGAAGCAGCTTTCCCGACTTGCCAACGACGAGTATGACATTGACGAACGGATGATGCTGGATGTTACAGTTCAGAGAGACAGAGATATTATTTTCCACGATATTTGTCTGAACGACGCGGTGATCACCAAAGGCGCTGTGGCGCGGATCGTGCATCTTTGTGTCAAATGTGATGGTGTACAGGCTATGGAATGCGGCGGCGATGGAATTATTGTTGCGACGCCTACCGGCTCAACGGCCTATAGCCTTTCTGCCGGCGGTCCTGTGGTAGAACCGGAGGCCCACAGTATTCTGGTAACACCCATTTGCGCCCATGATATCGGCAACCGTTGCATCGTGGCATCGGACAAGCGGACCATTACTGTCAGCTTCACGCGCAATGCCAGAAGAAATGCGTTTCTTTCAGTAGATGGCGGCAAGGCGTTGCGGATGAACCCCGGCGATATTGCAACTATTAAAAAATCCAAGCTGACTACGAAACTGATTCGACTGAAAAACAGTAGCTTCTACGACGTGATGAATACTAAATTCAAGAATGGTTAAGGTGAGCCAATATGAAAAACCAAAGACAAGCAAAAATTATGGAGATCATCTCCACGAAAAATGTAGAGACCCAGGAGCAACTTCTTTATGAATTGCAGAAGGAAGGTTTCCGGGGTACGCAGGCAACCATTTCCCGGGATATTAAAGAATTGCGTATTGTAAAAGAACTTACCAGTCTGGGCACCTATCGCTACACCACCTCCTCCAATGAGGTCAGCGGCTCCTTTTCCTCCAGACTCAATACCATTTTCAGAGAGTGTGTTGTGGGCTTTGATTATGCCCAGAATATCATTATGATCCGCACATTGCCCGGTCTGGCTTCTGCTGCAGCTTCTGCGGTGGATGCTATGAATTTAAGTCCTATCGTAGGTACGCTGGCCGGCGATGATACGGTGATGATCGTTATGCGCGACAATAATGCAGCGGCGGTCTTTTGCGGAGAGATCAAAAATTTGGTGAAGTAAGTTTGGGAGGCGAATGTCTTGCTGAGTCTTCTGCATATAGAGAATATTGCGGTTATTGAATGCGCAGACATTTCCTTTGATAAAGGATTTAATATTCTGACCGGTGAAACCGGTGCAGGTAAGTCAATTGTGATCGATGCGATATCAGCAGTCCTGGGTGAACGCGCTTACCGGGATATGATCCGTACCGGTGCGAAAAAGGCCTCTGTTCGGGCGGTGTTTCAGGATGTTCCGGCGCTTTCTTGGTTTGAAGAAAATGCTGTCCCTTATGACCCGGAAACGATTATTCATAGAGAAGTGTTTCTGGACGGAAAGAATATTTGCCATGTCAATGGAACGCTGGTTACGGTTTCCATCCTAAACAAATTGGGAAAACAGCTGATCGACATTCACGGCCAGCACGATTCTGCCTCGCTGTTTGACGAGGACAATCATCTGCGTCTTTTGGATGCGGTGGCGAATAATGATGCGCTTCGCAGAGATTACGAAGAAAAGTATGGAAAAGTATCTGCGCTTCGCAGAGAAATTGACCGGATGACAATGGACGAAGGAGCAAAGCTTCGCAGAATGGAGACCCTTCGTTATCAAATTGAAGAAATTTCCAAAGCCAATCTTCAGATCGGTGAGGACGAGGAACTGGAGTCCCGGAGAAAGGTTCTGCAAAATGCAGAAAAGCTTAGCGACGGCATTTATGCAGCTGTGGAGTGCCTGTACGGCGGAGACGATTCCGATGGCGCGGCTTCAATGCTGGCCAGAGCAGAGCAGGAGCTGGGAAGACTGTCCCGGTATACCGATGCCTTTGAAGCACTGCATCAAAGCGTGGCGGATCTGATGTATCAGGTGCAGGATGTGGCGGAGCAGGCAAGAGATGCCAGAGATGACCTGTCCTATAGCGCAGACGAACTGGAACAGATTGAATCCCGATTGGATGTAATTCACCGGCTGCGCAGAAAATACGGCGCAACCTGCGCAGATATTTTGCAGTATCTGGAACAGGCAAAGAATGAGCTTGATGACATCACCTTTGCTGATGACCGTCTGGAGAAGCTGAAGGCAGATTGCAAAAAGGCGGAAAAGATCGCTTGGGATGCAGCGTACGCATTGCGGGATAATCGTGAAGAAACTGCAGTACACCTTTCCCAACAAATCCTAACGGAACTTGCCCAATTGGATATGCCGAAGGTGCAGTTTGAGTGCAGCTTTACCCAGACTGACCTTACGGCAAACGGTGCAGATGCCGTTGCGTTTTATATGTCTGCCAATGTGGGTGAAGCGCTGAAGCCGCTGAATAAGGTGGCATCCGGCGGCGAGCTGGCCCGGATTATGCTGGCGCTGAAGAATGTTCTTGCCCGGCAGGATCAGATCCCAACATTGATTTTTGACGAGGTGGATACGGGTGTTTCCGGAAGAGCGGCACAAAAGGTGGCTGAAAAGCTTCGCAATGTTGCAGTAGATAAGCAGGTGCTTTGCGTTACCCATTTGCCGCAGCTTGCTGCGCTGGCCAGTACCCATTTGCTGATCACAAAGCAGGAGCGGGATAACCGCACCTATACCAGTGTGTTGCCGCTGGACAGGCGTGGCAGGACCTATGAGCTTGCCCGGATGATCGGCGGTGCAACCATTACCGAAACGACCCTGAAGAGCGCAGAGGAGATGCTGCAGATATGATGGCTTTTCCTTGACAAAAGGGGGAGAATTTGGTAGGATATTCATAACATATTGATGGGAATCAGTAGGCGTCAGACCCCACAGAGAGCTGCCGGTCGGTGCAAGGCAGTGTGCAAACCGCCCAAGTACCTCCCGGAGTGGCTTTTCTGAAAGATTAGTAGGAGAAGACGGGTTCGCCCGATACAGCGGCCGTGTCATTGACACATTGAGGATGCAGCTGCGAGGCTTCATCAAACCAGAGGTGGTACCGCGTAATTTACGCCCTCTGTCCTTAGGGACAGAGGGCTTTATTTTTTTGGAGGATAGATATGAAACTGTATGACGAACTTGTAGCCAGGGGACTCATTGCCCAGGTTACCAACGAGGCTGAAATTCGGGAAATGATCGATAACGGCAAGGCCACTTTCTATATTGGCTTTGATCCCACTGCTGATTCTCTGCATGTTGGCCATTTTATGGCGCTTTGCCTGATGAAGCGCCTGCAGATGGCAGGCAATAAGCCTATCGCACTGATCGGTGGCGGCACGGCTATGATCGGAGATCCCTCCGGCCGTACGGATATGCGCTCGATGATGACAAAGGAAACAATCCAGCATAACTGCGACTGCTTCAAAAAGCAGATGGAGCGCTTCATTGAGTTTGGCGAGGGCAAGGCCCAGATGGTCAACAACGCCGACTGGCTTCTGGATCTGAACTATGTGGATGTGCTGCGTGATGTAGGCGCTTGCTTCTCCGTCAACAATATGCTTCGGGCAGAGTGCTATAAGCAGCGTATGGAGAAGGGCCTTTCCTTCCTGGAATTTAACTATATGATTATGCAGTCTTATGACTTTTACTATTTGTATCAGAATTACGGCTGCAATATGCAGTTTGGCGGCAATGACCAGTGGAGCAATATGCTGGGCGGCACGGAACTGATTCGCCGCAAGCTGGGCAAGGATGCCCACGCAATGACCATTACCTTGCTGCTCAATTCCGAGGGCAAGAAGATGGGCAAGACTGCTTCCGGCGCTGTCTGGCTGGATCCTAACAAGACAAGCCCCTTTGATTTCTATCAGTACTGGCGCAATGTGGAAGATGCGGACGTGCTTAAGTGCATCCGTATGCTCACATTCTTGCCTCTGGAAGAAATCGATGCAATGTCTGACTGGAAGGATGCGCAGTTGAACACTGCCAAGGAGATTCTTGCATTTGAGCTGACCAAGCTTGTCCACGGCGAGGAGGAAGCGCAAAAGGCGCAGGCCTCTGCGAAGGCGCTGTTCGTTGGCGGCGGTGATGATGCCAATATGCCTACTACCGAGATTTCTGCTGACAAACTAGCTGAAGGCAAGATCGGCATCCTCAATTTGATGGTTGCCTGCGGTCTGGCAGGCTCTAACGGTGAGGCTCGCAGACTGGTTCAGCAGGGCGGCGTTTTCGTCAATGACGAGAAAGTTGCTGACCACACCTTTACTGTTACCGAGCAGATGCTGAATGATGGCGTAAAGATCCGTAAAGGTAAAAAAGTTTTCCACAAGGCAGTACTTGCATAATACTGAACGAATACAGATAATTTGCTGGGAGGTTTCCTATGAAGCTTAACTACAAACGCACAATTTTAGTAGGTTTTGCATTTTTCCTGATCAGCGCATTTTGGCAGGCCTATGACGCAACGATTCCCGTGATCCTGACAAATAAGTTCGGTATGTCTCAAACCTGGTCCGGCGTGATTATGGCTCTGGATAATATCCTTGCCGTGTTTATGCTGCCTCTGTTTGGCGCTTTGTCGGACAAATGCACAGCAAAAAGCGGTAAGCGCACACCCTTTATTCGCTGGGGCACGATCATTGCCGCTATTGCTCTGATTGGCTTGTCCATTGTTGACGATGCGCAGCGGGTAAATCTTGCTGCCGTGAATGAAATTGATGAGCCCAAGGGACTTTATTTGATCTATGATTCCCAGAGTGATAAGACCCTTATGACCCCTGAAGGGGAGACCTTTGTGCTGCAGGATGTATATACGAAGGAAGAATTTGGTCAGATTCGGAGCGATTTTGTAGACGAGGAAACAGGAGAGTCTCCCTATACAAATTATGTTGTTCCTGCGCGACAGGCCTATGCTGCGGAAATTACAAGGCAACAACCGAAGGAATTGATCATATTTGTGGCGCTGCTACTGGTGATTCTTGTGGCAATGGCGACTTTCCGCAGTCCTGCGGTTGCGCTTATGCCGGATGTTACGATTAAACCCTTGCGTAGTAAAGCAAATGCAGTGATTAACCTGATGGGAACAGCCGGCGGCATCATTGTCTTGGTTTTGGGCATTGTCTTTGCAACCTCTGCAGTCCGAAATCAGCTTATGAACTACTATGTCTACTATGGTGTGATCGCAGCTTTGATGCTGGGCGCGTTGGCAGTGTTTATGGCCACTGTCCGTGAACCCCAGTGGGCGAAGGAAATGCACGAGGAAAGCATCCGCCGTGGTATTGAAGAAGATGTTGAGGAAACAGGTGAAAAGCACGGTCTTTCCAAGGCAGAAAAGCGTAGTTTGATCTTCATCCTTGCTTCCATTGCCCTGTGGTATATGGGCTATAATGCAGTTACCTCAAAATATTCCGTTTATGCAGGAAACATTTTGAATATGGACTATAATACGACCTTGCTGCTGGCACAGGCTGCGGCAATTGTGGCCTATCTGCCTGCAGGTATTGTAGCCTCCAAAATCGGTAGAAAGAAGACGATTCTTGCCGGCGTTGTGATGCTTACTGTCGCCTTTGGCGCAGCCAGCTTCCTCCGTTCGGGTAGCTCGGTAATCGTTATGAACATTCTGTTTGCGCTGGCTGGTATCGGCTGGGCAACAATCAATGTGAATTCCTTCCCGATGGTCGTGGAGATGTGCAGCGGTGCGGATGTTGGTAAGTATACCGGGTTCTATTACACCGCTTCTATGACTGCCCAGATCATCACACCGATGCTTTCCGGTTTCTTTATGGATATGGATGGTGTTGGTATGACGGTTTTGTTCCCCTATGCTGCCATTTTTGCAGGCCTCGCTTTTGTTACGATGATTTTTGTCAAACACGGCGATGCAAAACCGGAGAGCAAAAAGGGTTTGGAAGCACTGGATATTGACGATTAAATAAGGAGCAGTATATGATAGCCATTATCATAGCTTTTGTTTCTCTTTGCACTTTATATGTTTTGAGC
Source organism: Faecousia sp. (assembly GCA_045612985.1). GTDB lineage: Bacteria > Bacillota > Clostridia > Oscillospirales > Oscillospiraceae > Faecousia. The sequence goes on along the minus strand of JAZLAB010000060.1, from coordinate 96,864 downwards.
ACAATGTGTCGCAGCAGCCACCCGGATATGGAAAAGCTGCAAGAATGGATCTATGCCCATCGCGGTTTTTACGGAAATGGCGTTCCGGAAAACAGTATGGAAGCATTTCGCCGGGCCAGAAGCGAGGGCTTTGGCATTGAGCTGGATGTGCATTTGATGGCTGACGGCAATTTGGCAGTTATTCACGATGCAAGTTTACAGCGCACAACCGGGCAAGATGGATACATTGAGGACCTGACAGCATTTGACCTTGGAAAGTACACGCTTGAAGGTACAACGCAAACAATTCCGCTTTTTTCCGACGTGCTGGATCTGTGTAAAGGCAGAATTCCTTTGATCGTGGAATTGAAGCCGGAACGGGATAATTTTGCTGCGTTGACGCAAAAGACCTGCGAAATGCTGGACGAATATAACGGGGTTTACTGCATTGAGTCCTTTGACCCCAGATGTATTCGTTGGTTACGAAAAAATCGCCCGGATATCATTCGCGGACAGCTGTCCTATAACTACCCAAAAATAAAGGAAAAGTTTGGTCTGAAGATATTGAAATTCCTTGTAAAAAATCAAATGCTGAATTTTCTTTTATATCCTGACTTTATTGCTTATCAGTTTAAGGATCGAAAGAATTTTGGCAATTTCCTTGCCAGAAAGCTTTGGGGCGCCCAGGGCGTCAGCTGGACAATAGACAGTCAAAAATATTTGAAGCAATCCATTCAGGAAAACTGGCTTCCTATTTTTGAAGGATTTATCCCTGATTAAGATTTGTGCGCTGCGTTTGCAGCGCACATTTTTTATGCAAAGTAAGAATCGATCCGCTCTTTGATTTCCGGATGGAGCTTACCCAATGGAAGCCTGCATTCACCACAGTCAAAGCCGGCGTATTTCATCGCATACTTTACAGGTATGGGATTGACATCAGAAAATAATAAATTGATCAGCGGCATAAGACGCGCCTGCAGATCGGCAGCTGTGTCAAAATCACCGGCCAGCGCCGCTTCCGTCATTGCCACAGTCTCGACTGGACAAATGTTAGAAAGCACAGAAACTACACCTTTTCCACCCAGAGAAAGGATCGGAACGATCTGATCGTCATTTCCGGCCCAGACGGTAAAATCATCCTTGCATGCGGCTTTGATTTTTGTGATTTTTGTAATATCACTGCCGGCTTCCTTCACGCCTGCAATATTCGGCAGTACGGAAAGTCGTTTGTATACACTAATGGGGATGTCAACGCCGGTACGGGAGGGAACATTGTAGAGGATGATTGGTATATTTACACTATGGGCTATGGACATATAATGCCGGAAAAGTCCGTCCGGGTTGGATTTGTTATAATAGGGCGAAACAACCAGCAAAGCATCGGCGCCCGCTTCTTCCGCCTCTTGACTCATTTCCACTGCGTGGGATGTACAGTTGGAGCCTGTGCCGGCTATGATCTTGCAGCTATCTCCGATATAATCCTTGCTGCATTTGATCAGCTCGATTTTTTCCATATCAGAAAGGGTTGCGGATTCGCCGGTAGTACCGGACAGGACAATTGCGCTTACATTGGCATTTGCTTGTGTGCGAAGCAGTTGCTGCACAAGGGGAAAATTAATTTGATTGCCTAGAAATGGTGTTACAAGGGCTGTGCAGACACCGGTAAAAATTTGTTTTTTCATAAGCTGATACCTCCAGCCCAATCTATGCAAAGGGACTGTTAAATGCGTGTTGCAAAAAAAGCCAAAATGGTCTATACTATGAGAAATAGTTACCGACTATGATTTTTGGAAAGGGGGCAGCAGAATGAAAACCAGCGACTTTTGGTATGATTTGCCGGAAGAACTGATTGCCCAGACTCCTCTGGAAAAAAGAGACACATCCCGGCTGCTTGCGCTGGACAAAGCCACCGGACAAATTGCGCATAAGCATTTCTATGACATCATTGACTATCTGCAGCCCGGAGATTGCCTGGTAATGAATGATTCCCGTGTGTTGCCTGCGCGGCTTTTGGGACATCGCCCCACAGGCGGTGCTGTGGAATTGCTGCTGCTCAAAGAATTGGGCGACAACCAATGGGAATGTCTGGCAAAGCCTGGCAGAAAGCTGCTGGAAGGCCAAGAGGTTATCTTTGGTAATGGTGAGCTCACGGCAACGGTCATTTGCGTCAAAGAGGACGGAAATCGCGTCGTGAAATTTCACTATGAAGGCATATTCCTTGAGGTTTTGGAGCAGCTTGGCAAAATGCCCTTACCGCCGTACATTAAAGCTGAACTCCAGGATCAGGAGCGATATCAGACGGTGTATTCGAAAGAACTGGGTTCTGCTGCAGCTCCCACTGCCGGTTTGCACTTTACCAACGATCTGCTGGATAAAATTCGGGCAAAGGGCGTAAATACCGCCTTTGTAACCCTGCACGTAGGTTTGGGTACATTCCGTCCGGTAAAAGCAGAGGAAATTTCCCAGCACCATATGCACAGCGAGCTGTGTATGATTTCCCAGCAGACAGCTGATCTTTTGAATGAAACAAAAGCCTCCGGTAAACGGATCGTCTGCGTCGGCACTACTTCTTGCCGTACATTGGAATCTCTTGTTAATGAGGACGGAACTTTCGAAGCCAAAAGCCGCTGGACGGATATCTTTATTTATCCTGGCTACCGTTTCAAGGCGATGGATGGTTTGATCACCAACTTCCACCTGCCGGAAAGCACCCTGGTTATGCTGGTATCTGCTTTTGCTGGCCGTGAAAATGTCTTGAATGCCTACAAAACGGCAGTAAAGGAAAGATATCGTTTCTTCTCCTTTGGAGATGCAATGTTGATTTTTTGAGGTAAAAGGAATGTTTAAACTTTTCAAAACGGAAGGCGCGGCAAGGCGGGGCGAGTTTACTTGCGCTCACGGTACGGTCCAGACCCCCGTGTTTATGAATGTGGGCACGCAGGGCGCGATCAAGGGCGCTTTAAGCGCAAAAGACCTGCAGGATATCGGCTGTCAGGTGGAGTTAAGCAACACATATCATTTGCATCTGCGCCCCGGCGATCAGTTAGTCAAGCAGTGCGGTGGTCTGCATAAATTTATGACTTGGGACAAGCCAATTCTGACGGACTCTGGCGGTTTTCAGGTTTTCTCTCTGTCTTCTTTACGAAAAATTAAGGAAGAGGGGGTAACCTTTGCGTCTCACATTGATGGTCGTAAGATTTTTATGGGCCCGGAAGAGAGTATGCAGATTCAATCCAATTTGGGTTCGGATATCTGTATGGCATTTGATGAGTGCATTGAGAATCCTGCGCCCCGGGAGTATGTGAAGCAGAGTGTTGACCGTACCTATCGGTGGCTACAGCGCTGCAAGGCGGAAAACGCCCGGCTAAATGCACTGCCCGATACGGTCAATCCGGAGCAGATGCTTTGGGGAATCAATCAGGGCGGCACATATGCGGACATCCGCGTTGACCATATGAAGCGAATTGCAGATCTGGATCTGCCGGGATACGCCATCGGCGGTTTGGCAGTTGGCGAAACAGCAGAGGAGATGTACAACATTATCGAAGCCGTTGAGCCCCATATGCCGAAAGATAAAACAAGATATCTGATGGGTGTCGGTACACCGACCAACATCATAGAAGCTGTTGCCAGAGGTGTGGATTTCTTTGACTGCGTTATGCCTGCCAGAAATGCCCGCCACGCGCGGCTCTTTACCTGGGAAGGCGCGATCAATCTGAAGAACGCCAAATATCAATACGATACGCAGCCTATCGATCCCCAGTGTGATTGTCCGGTCTGTCGACGGTATTCCCGGGCCTATATCCGGCATCTGTTTGCGGCGGAGGAAATGCTGGCGATGCGGCTGAGTGTTATGCACAATCTGTATTTCTATAATAAACTGATGGAAAAGATCCGCGATGCGTTGGATGCAGGAACCTTCGGGCAGTTCAGAAATGAATATTCTGAAAAGCTTGCCAGAAGAATCTAAAATACCCTTGCAATTTAGCCAATCAATGGTATAATAGTTAGGAAATTACAAACAAAGGAGTTTTGAATATGTTGAGTTTTTTAAGTGGTGCTGCTAATCCTGCCGGCGGCGGTTCTATGACCATTATTATGATCGTTGGTATGATCGCTATTTTCTACTTTATGGTGATCCGTCCGGAGAACAAGCGCAAGAAGGAAGCGGAGAACCTGCGGTCCAGTGTTAAGGTCGGCGATGAGATCACAACCATCGGCGGCATTACCGGTAAGGTGGTCAATGTGAAGGAAGACCGCTTTGTGATTGAGACTGGTGCCGACCAGGTTCGCATTGAGCTGATGAAGTGGGCGCTGTCTACCAATGACACCGCTGCTGCTGCTGCTAAGGAAGAAGCTGCAAAGGCTGCCGAGGCCAAGGCAAAGGCCAAGGCCGCAAAGAAGGCAAAGAAGAGCGAAAAGTAAAATAAGAACTCCCGGAGAAATCCGGGAGTTTTTGCATAAGAAAAGCACTGCTGCAAAAACGCGGCAGTGCTTTTAAATTTTACTTGCGAACAAAAAGAACACCGAGGGTGGAAGGACCACAGTGGCAGGTAACGGTACAGCCGGCAAAGGTCCAATAGGTGTTTTCGAAATCTCCGTATGTGTCAACTGCATCCTTAACTGCCTGGAAGCATTCGTCATTAACTGTGGTGCGGGTAACAAACAAGGTATCCTTTTCAAGATCCTCACGGCCGCAAAGACGGTCCTTGACATAGCTTGCAAGGCACTTTGCGTAGTTGCCGCGATACTTCTTGACAACAGACATCTTACCATCTTTGACCTCAATGCAGGGCTTCAGATTCAGCAGATTTGCGCCCAGCGCAGCGGCAGAGGAGCAGCGGCCGCCCTTGACCATATACTGCAGCTGGTCCAATAGGAAGCTTGCTTCAACCCGAGGAGTAAAGTCGTTGAGGGCTTGCTCCATTTCGTCAGCATTCTGGCAGTCCTTGGCAAGCTCGCAGGCCTTTAAAACCACAAGACCCTGGCCGGTGGACAGATTCATAGAGTCAATAACTTTCACATTGGAAAAATCCTCGGCAGCAAGCTTTGCATTTTGGCAACTGGAGGAAAAACCGGAGCCAAGGGTAATATGAAAGATATAATCATAATCCTTTGCAAACTTTGCAAACCACTGGGAATACTCATCGATATTGGTTGCAGTTGTGGAGCACAGCTCGCCAGTGGCATCCACATAAGCAAAGATGTCGGCAGGGGTGATGGTTACGCCGTCCTGATAGGACTGACCGCCCTTGATTACTGTCAGCGGAATTACTGTGATGTCATATTTTTCCAGAAGGTCCTGGGATAAATCACAAGTGCTGTCGGACAATATTTTAATCTTCATTGCATTTTCTCCGTTTCCGTTTATCTGGTTCGTTTATATGAAATTGCACACTTGCATTTCGTAAATCTCGTGATAAAATAGTAACACAAGATAAAAAAAGTGTCAATATTTGTGTTGTGTGGTGATTGAATTATGATACTGAATTTTACAGTTACCGGAATGACCTGTGCCGCTTGTTCTGCACGGGTGGAAAAGGTTGTTTCTGAAATTTCCGGTGTTCAAAAGGCGGAAGTAAACCTTTTGGCCGGCAAATTGGTTGTGGATACACAGCGGGAGAATATTACCGGCGAAATTATTGCTGCTGTTGAAAAGGCAGGATACGGTATTACTATTCCCGGCGATAAGAAAAAAACAACCCCGGAAAATAAAGACAGTACTGACCGCTCGATGCGCAGTCGAATTATTTGGTCCGGTGTTTTTCTGGCGATACTGATGTATTTCACTATGGGTCATATGGTTGGACTTCCTGTGCCCAATTGGTATCACGGACAGAAAAACGCATTGGTAGCGGCGCTGCTTCAGCTATTTTTGACTTTGCCTGTGGTTATTCTTAACCGGGCGTATTATACCAAAGGCTTGAATGCACTGATTCACCGCGCTCCGAATATGGATTCGCTGATTGCGGTGGGCTCCGGAGCAGCGCTTATCTTTGGCATTGCCGCGCTGTTTCGTATGGCTTATGCTGTCGGTGCTGACGATTGGCAAACGGTTGTTAAATACAGTGAAAATCTGTACTTTGAATCTGCTGCAACAATTCTTACGCTTATCACCTTGGGAAAATACCTGGAAACCAGGGCAAAGAGAAAAACGGGGGATGCGCTCCGGGCGCTGATGGACTTAAGCCCCCAGACAGCAACAGTGCGTATCGATGGTGTTGAGCAGGAAATTCCTGTGGAAAATGTAAAACCAGGGGATACCGTTATTCTGCGCAGCGGCAGCAGAGTTCCTGTGGACGGGACGGTTTTACAAGGAAGAGCTTCTGTGGATCAGAGTGCTCTTACAGGCGAAAGTATACCTGTAGAAATTACGGTTGGCCAAACAGTTGCCACAGCGGCTATTGTAACGGAAGGCTATCTGGAAATCCGCGCAGACAAGGTTGGCGAGGATACCTCTCTTGCACAGATCATTCGTATGGTGGAGCAGGCAGGCGGCAGTAAAGCGCCGATCGCACGCTTGGCAGATAAGATTGCCGGCGTATTTGTGCCGATTGTGATGCTCATCGCTCTTTGCACCTTTACTTTGTGGCTGCTGGTCGGTCAGCCTTTGGAGTTTGCTTTGACAACGGCAATCTCTGTGCTTGTGATTTCCTGTCCCTGCGCGCTGGGTCTTGCGACCCCGGTTGCCATTATGGTTGGAACCGGCAGGGGAGCAAAGATGGGTGTGCTGTTCAAAAACGCCCATGCCCTGGAAAATCTACATCGCATTAATACGGTGGTACTGGATAAGACCGGAACACTTACCACCGGCAAACCGGCAGTAACAGACATTCTTCCGGGACAGTTTGACGAAGAAGGGCTGCTTAAAATTGCTGCTTCTTTGGAGGCTCGTTCGGAACATCCCTTTGCAAAAGCGATTATAAAGCGGGTGGAAGGGTTTTCTCTGCTTGAACCGGAGGACTTTGAAACACTGCCAGGTCGGGGTGTTCGAGGCAAGCTCGGCGGTATAGAATACTATGGCGGCAACGGACGGCTTATGCAGGAGTTGGGCGTATCTGCGCCTCAATATCCGGAGCTTGCTGCCCAGGGAAAAACACCGTTATATTTTGCATCGGCTGACGGCACATACCTTGGCGCCATCGCCGCAGCAGATGTGTTGCGCACAGATGCATTGGATGCGGTGAAGGCGATGCAACAGCTAAATCTGGACATTGTGCTGCTTACCGGCGACAATGAGGCAACGGCCCAGGCAATTGCCAAGCAGGCCGGTATTTCCCGGGTAATAGCCAATGTGCTTCCTTGGGATAAGGCAAATGCTGTTGAACAGCTTCGTAACCAGGGAAAAAATGTGCTGATGGTAGGAGACGGCATCAATGATGCACCTGCGTTGGTCGCTGCCGATGTGGGTATGGCCATCGGTGCAGGCACAGACATTGCAATTGATTCTGCCGATGTGGTGCTGGTGGAAAGCAAGCTGCGGGGCATTTGTAATGCTGTGCAGCTGAGCCGCGCTACGATCCGTAATATTCGACAAAATCTGTTTTGGGCATTTTTCTATAATTGCCTTGGAATACCGGTCGCGGCAGGTGCGTTGTATCCCGCTTTTAAGATACTGCTCAGTCCAATGATCGGTGCTGCGGCAATGAGCTTCAGCTCTGTGTTTGTTGTTACCAACGCCCTTCGGCTGCGGTTTTTCCGCCCGAAGTGCAGTAAAAAGGAGGAAAAAGTAATGGAGACAATTATTAAAGTAGATGGCATGATGTGCAGCCATTGCAAGGCTCGGGTAGAGGCTGTTTGCAAGGAAACTGCCGGCGCCACTGATGCGGTTGTAGATCTTCAGAAAAAACAGGTAACCGTTACCGGAAACGCCAGTGTTTCTGCACTGAAAAAGGCAATTACCGATGCCGGCTACCAGGTGATCGAGTAAACCTCTAACAGTCCGAAATATCGGACTGTTCATCGGATATGATATAGCCATAAACCGAAAGGGGAATGGCTATGTATATCATCAAGAGAATCAGAGAACACATTCAGGTTTATGACAATTGCGGAAATTTCTTATTTTCTGCAGACAGTGAATTAGAGGCCCGGGAGGAATTGGAAAGGTATGCGAATTCTGCGGCTTGACATTTGTTATGACGGAACAAAATATAAAGGCTGGCAGCGTCTTGCAAACAGTGATCACACGATCCAGGGCAAGCTGGAAACGACCCTTTCCAGACTTTTGCAGGAGGAGATCCGGGTGTTTGGCAGCGGACGCACCGATGCAGGCACTCACGCCTTAGGGCAGGTTGTCAGCTTTTCCTGCAACAGTAGTATGCCCTGCGAGGAAATTTTGGCGGGATTGAGAATGTACTTGCCGGAGGATATCGGCGTGTATGCCTGCAAAAACGCATCGCCACGTTTTCACGCCCGGCTGAATGCGAAAACAAAGACATACCGCTACCGTTTATGGAACAGCAAGGCGCCTTGTGTATTTCAAAGAAAGTATGTCCATATTGACACGGATATGCTCGATTTGGAATTGATGCGTAAGGCGGCACAGAAATTTATCGGCACCCACGATTTTTCTGCTTTCTGCGGAAATAAGAATATGAAGAAATCCACCATACGCACGATCCACAGCTTCCAGGTTCTTTCCGAAGGGGAAGAAATCCATTTTGTGGTAACCGGCAACGGTTTTTTGCAGCATATGGTGCGCATTATGGTGGGAACCTTGCTGGAGGTTGGCAAGGGTCAACGGAAAGGTGAAAGCATTCCTGACCTGTTCGGTGGTGCGCGGGCAGATGCTGGTCCGGCAGTTCCGGCCAACGGTTTGTGCCTAATGGAGGTAAGTTATTGAACATTCAGATCTTCGGTAAGAAAAGATGCTTCGATACAAAAAAAGCGGAGCGATATTTCAAGGAACGCCGCATAAAGTATCAATATGTGGACATACTTCATTTTGGTTTTGCGCCGAAGGAATTTGACGCAGTGCTTCGTGGTGTGGGCGGAATCGATAATCTCATCGATTGGAACTGCAGCAGCCAGGAAATCACCAATATGAAGTATATGGACGACAAGGCCTTGAAAGAGGATAAGGTATATGACGATCCTTCTCTTGTGAAAACACCTGTTGTTCGAAACGGAAAACAAGTTACTGTTGGATATTGCCCGGAGATTTGGGCCAAATGGGAATAACACGAAAGCGACTCCTCAATTTGAGGAGTCGCTTTTTTATGGAGGGAGCTTATGGCGGGGTTTTTGGAAAAAATCAATGGGATGGTATGGGGCGTGCCAACACTGGTGCTGATATTAGGGGTTGGGCTATATATAAGCATTCGCACAGGGTTTGCACAGTTTCGTCTTTTTCCAAAGGCGCTCAAGGCTTTCTCAGACGCGTTACGCGGGAAAAGCAACAGTAATGGCATCTCTTCGTATCAAGCGCTGTGCACGGCTCTGGCGGCCACTGTGGGAACAGGCAATCTTGCCGGTGTTGCCGGCGCCATTGCCATTGGCGGCCCCGGCGCTATTTTCTGGATGTGGGTCTGTGGATTTTTAGGGATGGGAACAAAGCTTGCGGAGGCTGTTCTTGCAATTCGCTACAGAGAGAAAACCGGTAACGGTGAATTTGTCGGTGGGCCAATGTATATGATCAAAAACGGTCTGGGAAGGAGAACCCATTGGCTTGCGGCGGTGTACTGCTTCTTTGGGGTGGTTGCATCCTTCGGTGTGGGAAATGCAACGCAGATCAATACAGTAATCGGTGGCATTAACAGTGCGTTAACTGCAGTTGGGGGAGTTGCGACATCTGCAGGAAATATCATTATGGGTGTCGGTCTTGCCGCGCTGGTAACAGCAATGCTTCTGGGTGGCGCAAGGAAAATAGGGGTCGCCGCCGAGAAATTAGTACCTTTTGCATCTGCGGCATATCTGCTTCTGGGCGCAGTAGCTTTGATTATAAGAGCGGACAAAATTCCACAAGCCTTTTCTTCAATCATAGTGGGAGCTTTCTCTCCACGGTCCGTAACCGGTGGGATTTTGGGATCGTCATTTATTGCGCTGCGTATTGGTGCATCCCGCGGTGTTTTTACCAATGAGGCCGGAATGGGAACAGCAGCAATTGCTCACGCAGCCGCCAATGTGAAGCACCCGGTAGACCAAGGCTTGATGGGAATCATGGAAGTCTTTCTGGACACCATAGTGATCTGCACAATGACCGCGTTGGTGATCCTTTGCAGTGGCATACAAATTCCTTACGGTACAGATACCGGTATAACGCTTACATCTGACGCATTTTGCGCTGTTGTTGGACAGTGGGTTTCTGTCCCAATTGCGCTGGCGCTATGCTGCTTTGCTATTGCAACTGTTTTAGGCTGGGGGCTATATGGAATCCGTTGCGCTCAATATTTGTTCGGAGAAAATGCCTGGCGTACCTTTGCGTTGGCCCAGGGGGGAATGGTTGTCATAGGGGCAATTATGAACACTCAAACAGTGTGGATGCTTGCAGAGTGTGTAAACGCGCTGATGGCGATTCCGAATCTGATCGCGCTGGCGATGCTTACACCGGAGCTTTGCAAAATCATTAAGACATATAAAATGCGTCCAACCGGGTAAGGTTGGACGCAAAATACTTAGGCAGGGGAGAGTGAGTAGCTACCGTTTGCCTGTATAAAATACTGGACGGTTTTGCCGCCTGTTGTATAGCTTAAACGAAGAACCGGAAGCTTTTCATCAAAGGCAGCATCCACCATAAGGGCATCGCCGGGAGTTAGCGCATAGCTTGCAAAAGCTGTGTGTTCCGGGGTGAATGTTTTGCCGTCCGCTGACCAGGAACCGGTTTCCAGACGAATGTCGTAAACACCGTCATTGCTGAAAAGAAGAATTTTCTTTGCATTTTCTTTTAGCACCAATTCTGCAAATTGGGAATAGTTCTCGGCAATTTTTTCGTCAAATGGCGCGACTTGAACGCTACCGCCGGCCTGCTCCCGTTCTGCGGGAAAATATTCATCCTTCAGAGTGCCGATCAGAGCGTTGTAGGGAATTTCTGCAGAAATCGAACCGGCTGCAAAGGATGCGATTTCATAGGGAGAAAAGAAGAAACACAGACCGGTATTTGTCAGATACCAATCATCGTCTTGTAGCATATTGCTGTTAAAACGGGAGTTTACAGTTTCTTTGTAGTCAGGAAATAAACCTTCATGCGTGGAAAGTGCGTTTAAAACAAGCGCAGAGATATACGCGGGATTTACGGAAGGGGTAAAGATCTCGGAAAGAGAAAGGCGCTTTCCGGAAAGCAAATCATAATTTAAGGAATGTCCAACCATATTTCCGTGGGCACCGCCGGTGTAATTGATATGATTCCCGAACAGACTGAGAACACCTTGATCGATGCGCGTTGGTGCATACGTGATTTTGGAAAGATAGGGGTTCCAGGAAACGGTGGATGGTTTTTGATTATAGGCGTCTTCTGCTTGCTTTTGGGTAGCGGCTGCAGCGGAGAATTTTTCCGTTTGATTGAGGTAATCAACAATGACCTTATCGGCTACCTCCGGATCACTTGTGATCAGCTGCATATTCTGGTAAGTGTTGGTAAATACTACAGTATTGTCCTGGGCCGTGGTGTTTTCAGATACCACCGGCATAGAAATGGCAACCATTGGAATCTGATTGATCGGTTTCACATCAACAGGAACGGTAACGGTTGTGGGCAGTGTGGAGGAATTGGTAGTTGCAGCAGGTTTCTTTTGCGTTTTGCAGCCGGCAGCTGTTATTAGCAGACCAAGCAGTAAGGCAGCGGCTATAAACTTGCGCATACGGTGTCCTCCTTTCTTTTGTTGAGATTAATCGGATTATATCATATTTTGGCCGAAAATGCAACGAAAATACGCCAATTACATTTTGCCGATGCTTGACAAAAAGTTGGCCCAATGGTAAAATATTTTCAGAAAAATATCGCTGTGAACGGGAAGAGTAATTTGCTAAATTTACCCTCCAGAGAATCCGGATCGTTGGCTGAGAATCCGGGTGGTAATGGCATTGAAAGTGCGCCCGGGAGCGAGCATAAAACGAGTGAAAAATAAGAGTGGAACCGCGAGTTTTATAACCCGCCTCTTGTGCAACAGGCGCAAGAGGTATTTTTGTTAATTTTTGGAGGTAATTTATGTATCTTTATAACTCTCTTTCGCATAAAAAGGAACTGTTTCAGCCAAATAGCCCGGACGTGGTGAAGATGTACACCTGTGGTCCGACGGTTTACCATTTCGCCCATATCGGCAATCTGCGCACCTACATTATGGAGGATGTGCTGGAAAAATCTCTGCGCTATATGGATTACAATGTTAAGCGCGTAATGAATATTACCGACGTGGGCCATCTGGCGTCTGATGCTGACACCGGTGAGGATAAGATGCTTAAGGGCGCAAAGCGGGAAAACAAATCTGTAATGGAGATCGCCCAGTATTATACCGATGCATTCTTTGCAGATTGCGATAAGCTCAACATCAAAAAGCCGGATATTATTCAACCTGCTACCGGATGCATTCCCGAATTTATCCAGATGGTGCAAGGCCTGATCGAAAAGGGCTTTGCCTATGTGGCCGGAGGCAATGTGTATTTTGATACCTCAAAGCTGGATAAGTACTATGTTTTTAACGATCACGATGAAGAGGACCTTGCCATCGGTGTTCGTGAGGGCGTTGAGGAGGACACCAACAAGCGCAACAAAAACGATTTCGTTTTGTGGTTTACCAAGTCCAAATTTGAAGACCAGGCGCTGAAATGGGATTCTCCCTGGGGCGTTGGTTATCCTGGATGGCATATTGAGTGCTCCGGTATTTCTCTGAAATATCTGGGCGAGGATCTGGACATTCACTGCGGTGGTATCGACAATGCATTCCCGCACCACACCAATGAGATCGCCCAGTCCGAAAGTTATTTGGGCCATAAGTGGTGCAACTACTGGTTCCACGTACACCATCTAAACACAGATACCGGTAAGATGTCCAAATCCAAGGGCGAGTTCTTAACAGTCAGCTTGCTGCAGGAAAAGGGTTATGACCCTATGGCTTATCGGTTCTTCTGTCTGCAAAGCCATTACCGCCGCAATCTGGTGTTCAGCTGGGAAAACCTTGACAATGCTGCCTTGGCCTATGAAAAGCTGGTTGCAAAGATTGCAAACCTTAAAGATGAGGGCGATGTTGATTCGGCTATCCTTTCGACGCTGAAGGAGCGCTTTATCGGTGCGCTGAATGGCGATCTGAATACCTCTCTGGCAGTTACCGCGCTTTATGATGTTTTGAAGGCAAAGACAACGGATGCCACCAAGCTGGCTGCGCTGGATTCCTTTGATCAGGTGCTCTCTCTGAATCTGCTGGAGGCTGCTGCTGTTATGCGGCAGAAGAACGAGGAAGAGGCAGCTGCTTCGGCAGATCCGGAAATCGACGCATTGGTCGCTGCCCGTACAGAAGCAAAGAAGGCGAAGAACTTCCAGGAGGCTGACAGAATTCGCGATGAACTGAAGGCTATGGGCATTGAGATTATCGACACCCCCCAGGGTGCAAAATGGAGAAGAGTATGAAGCTGCTGATTTTAGACGGCAACAGCGTTATAAATCGTGCGTTTTTTGGTGTGAGGCCCCTTACAAACCGTGAGGGGCTTTGCACCCATGCTATTTATGGCTTTTTGAATATTTTGGAGCGGATAGAAAAAGAAGAAAAACCAGATGCAGTCTGTGTGGCATTTGATTTGCACGGCCCTACCTTCCGCCACGAAAAATATGACCTTTACAAGGCCAACCGACACGGCATGCCGGAAGAGCTGGCGCAACAAATGCCCCTAATGAAGGATGTCTTGAAAGCAATGAATATCCCCATTTACGAATGTCAGGGTTGGGAAGCCGATGACATTATCGGTACTGTCGGCAAGATCTGCAGCAATAATGGCTGGGAGTGCGTGATCGTTACCGGCGATCGGGACAGTTTGCAGCTGATTGACGAAAATGTCCACGTGAAATTAGTGATTTCCAAACCGGGACAGACAAGTACCAATCTTTATGACGAAAGCAGATTCGTTGAGGAGTACGGTTTTTCACCTGAAAAAATGGTGGATTTGAAGGCCTTGATGGGCGACAGTTCTGACAATATTCCCGGTGTTGCCGGGGTTGGTCCGAAAACTGCCACAGAACTTCTGCTGAAGTTTGGCTCTCTGGATGGCATCTATGAGAATTTAGAGGATGAATCCATCCGGCCTAAACTCCGGGAAAAGCTGGAAGCTGGCAGAGATATGGCGTTTCTTTCCTATGATCTTGCCACTATTCGCTGCACGGCGCCTATTGATTTTGCGCCGGAAGACGCGCTTATTAAGCCCTATGACCGACCTGCTCTTTATGAGCTGTTTGTGCGTCTTGAGTTTGTTCGGCTCATTGACAGATATGGTCTGCGTGATGCCCAATTTCAAGCAAAGATCCCGGAAAAGGAAATAAAAAAGCTGCCTGTTGTCAGCGTATTGCCTGCTGAAAAAACTTCCTGTGCGCTTTATGTGGCACCGGATGGCACAATCGGTGTTGCCTGGGCGGAAGGCGTTACTGTGCTGACCCCTATGGAGGCGCAGATGGCGATGAATTTTGTGCCGGGCGAACTGATTTACCACGATGCAAAGTCCACGATGCATACCTTGGACGCCCTGGGATTGCAGTTTGGTGAATGTACCTTTGATACTGCTCTGGCAGCGTATGATCTGAACCCGTCCCAATCGGATTATCCGCTTTCTAAATTGGCAACAAACTTCCTTGGAATCAATATTGATGACGGTGATGCCGCTGCCTGCGCAGAGGCAATGTGGAATCTGAAACCGGAGCTTTTGCAGCACCTGCAAAAGCAGGGGATGGAACAGCTGTATTTTGAAATTGAGCTGCCGCTGTGTTTTGTACTGTACAAGATGGAGCGGGAGGGAATCGTTGTTGACCAACCCCAGCTTGCCCAGTTTGCACAAATGCTCAAGGAGCGAATCGACGATTGCGAGAAGCTGATTTTTGAATTTTCTGACGACCCGTTTAATATTAATTCCCCGAAACAGCTGGGTGAGGTCTTGTTTGAAAAGCTGGCGCTGCCACCGGTGAAAAAGACCAAAAGTGGCTATTCCACCAATGCGGATGTATTGGAAAAGCTAAAATCAAAGCACCCGATCATCCCGGCGATTATGGATTATCGGATGCTGACGAAGCTGAAATCCACCTACGCAGATGGATTGATGAAAGTGATTGGAGCGGATGGTCGCATCCGTACCACATTCCAGAATTTGGTTACGGCTACCGGCAGACTTTCTTCCACAGAGCCGAATTTGCAGAACATTCCTGTGCGCACGGACCTGGGCGCGGAGATTCGCAAGATGTTCATTCCCAAACCGGGCTGTGTGCTTGTGGATGCGGACTATAGCCAGATCGAGCTGCGTGTGCTTGCCCATATTGCAGACGACAAGACGATGCAGGATGCCTTCAACAGTGGTATGGACATCCATACGGTAACAGCATCGCAGGTCTTTGATGTTCCTGCACAGAGCGTTACGGCACTGCAGCGACGCAATGCAAAAGCAGTAAACTTTGGCATTGTTTACGGCATTTCAGAGTTCTCTCTTGCGGACGATATTGGCGTCAGTCGCTTTGAAGCAAGGGCCTATATTGATGGGTATCTTTCCACCTATCACGGCGTTCGGGACTATATGAAGAAGGTCGTGGAGGATGCCCGGGAGATTGGCTACACCCAGACAATGTACGGACGCCGTCGGTATATTCCGGAACTGAAAAACAGCAACTATAATATTCGGCAGGGCGCAGAGCGTGTTGCTTTGAATACACCCATTCAGGGAACTGCAGCAGATATCATAAAGCTTGCTATGATTCGGGTGGACAAGGCGCTTGCAGAGCAGTTCCCGGAGGCAAAACTGCTTTTGCAGGTGCACGACGAGTTGATCGTGGAATGTCCTGAGGAAATTGCGGAAGAGGTTGCCAACCTGGTCAGCCGTGAAATGCAGAATGTTGCAAAGCTGCAAATTCCTCTGCTGGCAGAGGCCAAGTGGGGAAAGAGCTGGTACGAGGCAAAATGATAGAATATGTATTGATGAGCAAGTCCCATATCGGCCAGGTTGCGGCCCTTGAAAGGGAAAACTTCAGCATCCCCTGGAGTGAAAATTCCATTTCCCGGGAGCTGACCAATCCGCTTTCCCTGTGGGTCGTTGCACTTGACAAGGAAAAGGTTGTTGGTTATGTTGGCTCCCAGTCTGTTCTGGGGGAGGCGGATATGATGAATCTTGCGGTGGATTCGGCCTATCGACGGCTGGGAATTGGCAAACAGTTGGTGCTTTCCCTCATTGAAAAACTGGAGCAGGAAGATGTTTCAAAATTGACATTGGAGGTTCGTGCATCCAACATAGGCGCAATTGCCCTATATGAGGGTCTTGGATTTGCCGAAGTAGGTCGACGCCCCAATTATTACTCAAACCCTAAGGAAGACGCTTTGATTTTACGGAAGGAGTGGGAAGCGTGAATATTTTGGCGATTGAGTCCTCTTGCGACGAAACGGCTGTTGCAATCGTTACAGACGGCAGAACCGTTTTGACCGATTGTATCGCTTCCCAGGTGGATCTGCACCGCATTTATGGCGGTGTTGTTCCGGAAATTGCTTCCCGAAAGCACATTGAGGCGATCTATGCCCTTGCAGACCAGGCGCTTGACAGTGCTAACCTTACAAGACGGGATGTGGATGCAATTGCCGTAACCTATGCGCCGGGACTGATCGGCGCTGTACTGGTTGGTGTGAATTTTGGAAAAGCGGTTGCCCTTTCTATGAATAAACCGCTCATTCCCGTCCATCACATTCGAGGACATATAGCTGCCAACTATATTGCGTATCCGGAATTAAAGCCTCCCTTTTTGTGTTTAGTGGTATCCGGCGGTCATACAATGATCGTGGATGTGAAGGACTACACCCAAATGGAAATTTTGGGTGGTACATTGGACGACGCGGCAGGAGAGTGCTTTGATAAGGTTGGGCGCGTTCTGGGAATGCCTTATCCCGGCGGCGCGGCTCTGGACAAAGCTGCACAGCAAGGAAATCCGGATGGTTATATGCTGCCCCGGGCAAAGGCAGGAGAGAACCCCTTTGATATGAGCTTTTCCGGACTAAAAACGGCTGCTCTCAATCTGATCCATAATGCGCAGCAAGTTGGACAGGAAATCAATATAAACGATTTGTGCGCATCTTTTTGTAGCGCGGTGTCTGATACCCTTGTGCCACGCACTATGGCTGCTTTGGAGCAGACCGGATATAAAAAGCTGGCAGTTGCCGGTGGCGTTGCAGCAAACTCTGTGATCCGCCGCGATATACTTAATGCTGCTGAAAAAATCGGTGCACAGGTCTATTTGCCGCCTCTTTCTCTGTGTGGCGACAATGCGGCAATGATCGGCGCGCAAGGCTATTATGAATTCCTTTCTGGAAATGTTGCAGATATGTCCTTAAATGCTTATGCAACGAAATCTATTCTCGGTGAAACCATCTAAAAAGAATAAAATGCAGGCAAAAAGACCGTTGCCTGCATTTTTTAAAAATGTGATTATGCATAATATCTATATGGTGTTTTTAACATTTACACAGTAATTTGTTGGGAATTTACGGAAAAGTACTAAACAAGTCGAAGATTGCTTAGGATAACTGCGATTTGATTGTGGAAAAAATTGTGGAAAATGTGAATAACCTTTCTGCATATACAAATTATCATACAAAAATTTCTTGAAACTATTTGTAAATCTTTCATTCATTCTTTGTTGAAATTTCATTTCGAGGTCTTGAAAATGCTTAAGATCATTACATCATTTAAAGAACTGAATACCAGACAGCTTTTGAATGTCTATGAGGAAAGTATTTCGCAGGATGCCGAAAGAAAATCCAAGGAATTTCCTGTTGGTCTGCGTATTACAGAGGCTGAGCAGGATTTTCTGGATTATATGCGATGTTTCTTCGCAATTGATGACGCGTTTCTTGCGCTGTGGGAACTTAACGGGGTTTATATGGCGGCTTTACGGGTAGAGCCGTATCTTGATGGCTATTTAGTTTCCGGGCTGGAGACAATGCCGGATTGTCGCAGAAGAGGGTACGCAAAAAAACTGCTGCAGAAAGCGTCTGCACACCTTAAACAATTGGGTTCGATTAAGATCTATTCACACATAGACAAACAAAATATCGCATCCTTAAATTTGCATCTTGCTTGCGGCTTTACTGTCATATCGGATCACGCTGTATTTTTAGATGGATCTGTATTTAGTAACCACTATACGTTGTGTCTTATGTAATAAAGAATACACGCCGGAGGATTTATCTTCTTTATCTTCCGGCGTGTGTTCTTTTATTTTTTGACGATGGTGAACGCATTGTCGTGGACAAGCTTTCCGTTAAAGTAAATTGTCATTGTGTACTTTCCGGCTGTCTCCGGCATAGATGGGATATCCAACTCACAGTAGCCAAGATACCACATATCAGACCACTTTTCCGTCTTGGTCTTGGCGCTTACAATTGTTCCCTCGCTGTTACGAATTACAAACAACGTTGTAATCTTATCCGAGGATGTTTTGTAAGATTTCTTCAGTTTTACCAAATAGGAAGCCTTCTCTTTAGTGGTAAACTTTGTTTTGTAGTCAGAGTCAGACAAATAATAGCGGTTCCAGTTGGAAGAAGACGGACGCTTACACATCTTAAACTGCATATCGTCAGCAGTTACGCTGTATTTGCTAAACTCACTTGCTTTAGGAATGGCCTGATCCAGCAGACCACCTAAAATGGCTTTCCCTTCGGCATTTTGCAGAGTGAAGGAATAGGTCGTTCCGGGGATAACCGGGGAGACAGAGATGCTGCTCTTACTCGTGCAGGTGATCTCCTTGGGCGAGCCGCCGTCAATCGTGTAGATCAGCAGCCAGCCTTCAGAAGAGATATCACCAACCGGTTTCCAGGACAGGGTCAATTTGTTGGGATTGGATGTATCCGCTTTGAAATCTGTAATAGTTGCGGTGTCTGCTGCTGCAAATGCCCGCTGGCTGACACTCATACCATCGGCAGTAACCTCAACGGTATATTCCTTGGCCAGATCCGTAATATTGAAGGATGCTGTTGTCTTATCGGTTACAATTGTTTGATCAAAGTCACTGTTGTTGTAGCAACGAACAGTCCAGTTTTTAATGGCAATTTTTTCCGGCGCAACCCAGACAGCAGTCAGAACATTGTTGATACAACCGGTGATTTGTACTTTCTCTGCCTTAACGATCTTGCTGGCAACGTGTGTAACTTCATTTTCGCCTGCAAGACGCAGCTGCTCCAGGGGGCGCAGAGAGAAACGATAGGTGTTGCCAACGGTAAGTCCGTTGAGTGTTACCATATGTCCGGAGAAGACGACATCCTTTTCTTCCTTGTTATCATCCAGATAGCTGACGATCCACTGCTTACTGTCAGGACCGTCAATGGCAAAACTTAAAATGACAGAGCCGTCTTCATTTCCGGTAACGGCATTAAAATGCAGAATGTTTGTCTGACTGGGCGTGGTATAAGCGGCAGTGGTGTCGCCGGTCAGACGGTGGAAGCCACTTACTTTGACGGTGATCGTATATGCACAATCCGGAGCCAGTTCAGAAAAAACGGCCTTGCCGTCTTCTACTGGGGAAGAAAGCTGGTTTCCGTAGGTGTCAGAACAGATGACGGTAAGCTTCTTTTCGTCGATTTCAGAAGTAATATGAACATTTAAAGCACCATCGGCGCTTTCTTTTAAAAGAATGTCGTCAATGGATTGCAGATAAAAATAACGATAGAAGAGAATGCCTGCCGCAATCAGCGCCAGAGAGCAAACTGCAATGATAGCATAAAGGATCCAACGTTTCTTGGAAACAGGCTTAACTTCAGTTTCCTGCTCTTGGTCGGCTTCTTCGTTGGACATTGATTCCTCGGACGCGTCCTCGCCTTCTTGCGATTGTTCGGCTGCTTCTGCGTCCTCCTCAAGGATAATGGGTTCCGGGATAGGAACATCAATGGCTTCCGGTTGGACAACGCCGTCCGGCACCTGGTGGGCAATCAGATCATCAGCCTGGGTAAGCATATCGGAGACTTCGTTGGTAACCTCGTCGTAGTCAATCCTGGCTGTTTCATCTTCAGGAACAGCGTCGTCGTCCCAGGCGTCATCCAGGAAAGAAAGATTGCCGTCGGCATCCTCTGTATAAACCCAGATCTCCTCCACATCAGAATCTGCGTTGGAATCTGTGTCCGTTTCAAAATCTGCTTCATCAGCGGGAGCGTCATATGTTTCACAATCAGAATCCTCAGCTTCACTGTCGGACTTGTTTTGCGTGTCATCGGCAGCAGAAAGCTCCGGTGTTTGTTCGGTAGTTTCAAGATTGGTGTCATTTGAACTTGCATCTTCCTGAACGAAGTGAGTAATCGGTGTGTCGTTGACACCGTTGCGCTGCATATAAGATACAAGTGCCTGTCCCATTTCAACCGGATCAGACCACCTTTCATCCGGATTCAGCGCGCAGGC
Organism: Faecousia sp.; assembly: GCA_045612985.1. Lineage (GTDB taxonomy): Bacteria > Bacillota > Clostridia > Oscillospirales > Oscillospiraceae > Faecousia. The sequence continues at coordinate 76,335 of JAZLAB010000060.1, read as the reverse complement.
CTTCAGGATGATTTCGGACATCTCATAATCTGCATAAACCGGAGGAGGAAGCTCGGTATCCTGCGGTGCGCTGCCAGTAAAGGGCAAATTCCCATCGTTGTATGCCTGGTACAAAATCAGACCAACTGCATAAACATCCATTGTCGTGTTCAGCGCGGAGAGTGCATCAGCGATTTCCGGCGCAGTATATGCACTGCGGTATCTGTCAGGCAGCGAGGCATATTTCAGAGAGTCCAGCTTCAAAAAACCAAGATCACCAATTCGATAGCTGTTATCTTCGGTAATGTAAATGTTATCAGGCTTTAGATCCACATATATATATCCGGAATTTCTGCAGACTGTTAACGCAGCACAAAGATCAAGTCCAAGATTGACAGCACCCAGGTGCGTCATAGGCTGCCGACGGAATTGCTTTGCCAGAGTGTTTTTGTAGGGGCTGAGCAAATACACATCATATCCGGTTTCACTATCGCCCATAGGCACGGTTTGCCAGGAGGAAAAAGGAACAAACCCCTCCATTTGAGAGAGCTTTTCCAGAATTTCAGCTTCCTGAACAACACCCTCTGCGATGGAATTGTAGTAATTCTCAATGGATTCCTTATCTGCGTAGGCACCACTAAGCAAGAGTGCATCCACCTGCTGTTGGGAAGCAGGTACGGACACAATTTTGACTATGTATTTATTATCGGTATCACATTCCATAGCAGGGCAGCAGCGAACACCATTATTGTCGCTGATCGGGTCGCCCATCATAAAATTGTCAAGCATTGGCGAAATGAGTTTTGGCTCAGACACATTAATCGCCTCCTTTTCATCAATAAATATATCTTAAAATAAAATTTTAAAAAATGCAACATCTTTATGGTTGTTTTATTCTGCAATAAATGCTATAATGTGTCTTGAAATACTCGTGTTCACTTTTGAATGCTTAATAGGAGGTATACTATGAGTAAGATCATTTGTGATGTGTGTGGTACATCCTATCCGGAAACCGCAACACAGTGCCCGATTTGCGGCTGCGTTCGGTCTGTCGATGCAAGAATTGTTTCCGGCAATACAACGGATTCTGAAGAAGAGGTCGCAAGAGCCTATAATCATGTTAAAGGTGGAAGATTTTCAAAGTCTAACGTGAGAAGACGCAATAACGGAAAAACACCTGCTCCTGTAGAGGTGCCTGAACAGCGCCCGGAACAGCCGAAGGAGGAAGGCAAGAAGGAGACGGCGATCATCATTACCACCCTGGTCGTTCTCTTGATCATCATTGCGGTTGTTGCGTATATCGTTATCAGATTCTTCCTGCCCAATCTGTTCCAGCCCGGCAAAATTGACGATACTGTTGATAATAACAAGATTACTACATCCGCAACAGACGCCGTAACAGACACCACGATTTTGGAAGTTCCCTGTGATGAAATCGTCCTTTCCAAGACACTGATCACCTTTGACAGCGCGGAGGCCATCGTACTTCTGAATGCAACACCCAATCCTGCTATTACAACGGACAGCATTGTATATACTTCCAGCAATGATGCAGTTGCAACGGTTACACAGGATGGCAAGGTTACTGCGATTGGCGCTGGTGAAACGGTAATCACAGTTACCTGCGGCATCGCAAAGGCAGAGTGTAAGGTTGTCTGCAACATTGTAAATCCCGATGAAACAACTGCGCAGCCTACAATCTCTGAGGATCAACTGAAGCTGAATCGTGAGGACTTTACCCTGAATACAAAGGGAGAGACCTGGAAGCTATACAACGGCGATATTCCTGCAAAGGATATCACCTGGACATCCAAGAATGAGAAAGTAGCAACTATTAAAAATGGCGTTGTTACTGCTGTTGGCGCCGGTACCACAACCGTTCACGGTGAGTATGGCGGTGTGAAGGTAAGCTGTATTGTTCGTTGCGCACCTTCCGTTGGCAAGGCAGATTCGGGCACAACAGCAACAGAGGCGCCCAAAGGTGATTGCAAGATCAGCCATGAGGATGTAACGATTGCTGCAGGTAAGGACTTTACCCTCACCTTGAAGGATAAGGACGGCAAGGAGCTGAAGGTTAGCTGGATGTCTTCCAATACCTCAATATGCAAAGTCTCTGGCAATAAGGTTACCGGTGTAGCAAAGGGTAATGCCACTGTGAAAACTACTTATCAGGATGTAACCTATACCTGCATCGTTCGTGTTACAAACTAAAAAATAATAAAAGACACACGGCTTCGGTCGTGTGTCTTTTTCTGTGCGGAAAAGCCCGGCTGGTCTAGCCGGGCTTTTGTTATTAAGTTGGATCGTAATTAACGACAATGCTTTGATCTGTCAGTGAGGAGATGCTAGTAACTTTTGTTCCGTATACATTCACTTCAACAAGTGCGGGACACTTTGCAAGAGGCTTAACAGAAGAAAGCTTGGGATTGTAATCCATATTGACCTTGTTAAGATGTTTCAGACCGCTTAAAGGATCCAAACTTGTTACTTTATTATGAGAACCGTTGATGGTTACCAGTGCGCAGCTCTTGGGGAAAGAGGGGAGCTTTGTCAAACTGTTATAAGAGCAGTCAAAATACATCATATTTGTTAATTTCGACAGACCGGAAATGTCTTTTAAGGAGTTGGATCCAATGTTCAGATCTGTCAAGGCGGTACATTTATTCAACGTACCGATTTTGCTGAGTTTGTTGCTCTTGAGGGAAAGCTTGGTCAGTGCAGTGAGATTTCCGATATCCCCAAGATCGGTAATGGCGTTTGTACTTGCATCTAAAGTTTTCAGACCTGTGAGTGTGGAAATAGGTGCAAGGGATTTGAGATCGTTGGAGGATATATTCAGAGTTGTCAGCGCAGTATTTGCGGAAATGTAAGATAGGTCCGCAACTGCATTATTGGAAAGATTTAGCTCTTGAAGATCCTTCATTGCACCAATTGCGCTGATTACGCGAATTGTATTGTTATTTAAATCCAGAGTAACAAGGGAAGTAGCATTTTTCAGCGGCGCGATACTTGTCAGACCGCAGCTTTGAAGTTTTAATTTCTTCAGCTGGGGAAGGGAAGCGATTACACCCAGTTCTTCCTGGGAAACAGTTGTGCTTGTTACAGTAAGCTCTGTCAGATTCGCCATAGAGGAGATGCTTGATAATTGATTGCTGGCAGCCTTGTTAATCGTAAGCTTTTCCAGGAAGGTCATATGCTTCAGATCAGCAAGACTTTTTGCACCGCTGGGAACTGTGAATTCTTTAATTGTCCACAGATCGTTTGTATAGAGAACCTTGTCTGTGCCGACATTTAAAAGCTTGCGGACAGAGGCTTCGACGGAAGTGTCTGCAAAATCCACAACCTCGATCACGCCGCCGATGGTATAGGCAAAAATAGAAAGGGGACTGACCAAACCGTTGTCAGCAACGGCAACGGCTTGGATCGTGTTCTCACCATCCTTCAAAGCAAAGGGCTCACTATACTGGGATTTATTAATAGACGGGTACTGGCCGTCAGCAGTCGCGAAGATCTTACCGTTGGTGGATTCCAGGGTTACGGAAATATATTGACTGTAAAAACCGGGCGCAGGAAGGGCGGTTGGAGCGGCCGGGCGCATGGCATCCAGCTGTTCTTTGATTTCGGGATTCGTAATATTGTTAAGCATATTTACAGCATCCAGAAGCTTGTCCTGCTCAACATAGGTTTTACACAATTCAATATAAAGCTCGATTCCGCCACCGTCTGCAATTGCATTGGAAAGGGTATATTCTGCCTTTGTGTAGTTACCGGAGGACTTATATTGCTGCGCCAATTCGCAAGCGACAGTATCGTTGTTCCCGGCTTGGGCATAGGCTAATTTGTAAAACCACGCGGCTACATTGTGGCTTCCGTTAGATTCACTGACACGGGCACAACTAACCAGCATATCTCTGGTGAATTCCCGGTCATAAACAAACAAATACCAGCAGGAACATATAACGATTACCAAAGCAAGAAGAATCGGTAAAAGAATCCTAATTGTTTTTTTCATAATGTGCGACCTTTCGCGTTTTTTCGTACTTAAATTATACTTGCCGGGGCGAATGATGTCAAGCATTGACACAAAAATGGAAAAACCTTCTGCAAAAAACTGCATATTCTTCCCGTGCAAATTGTTACTATATTTCGGGGTGATTATATGCAAATGAATTGGAAAGAAATTGTCGGCGCATTGGTATTGGGGGCGCTCTGTCCTGCAATGCTTTTTTTTATGGTGGATAAAAGCGACAACAAAATTCAATTGTCCGGAAATGAAACAACGGAAATAACGCAAGTGGCAGAAATTACAACAGCTCCAACTGTACCTGAAACGACTGCACCGGCAAATAATCAGATATCTGTGTTGATGTCTGATGGCAAGATCCGGGAGATGGAACTGGATACATATCTTACTGAGGTTGTTCTGCGGGAGATGCCAGCAGATTTTGAGGCGGAAGCCTTGAAGGCGCAGGCGGTGGTGGCACGGACATATGCACTGCGCAGAGCAGAAAGCAGTACCAAACATACCGGTGCAGCGGTGTGTACAGATTCAACCTGCTGTCAAGGATACATAAGCGAAGCGGATTACCTGGATCACGGTGGTACGAAAAAGCAGCTGGAAAAAGTGCGTCTGGCCGTAATTGCAACATCCGGGCAGGTGCTGACTTATCAGGGAAAGCTGGCTGAAGCAACCTATTTTTCCTGCAGTGGCGGTATGACAGAGGATGCGAAGGCTGTTTGGGGCTCTGCTGTTCCGTATCTGCAAGCGGTGAAAAGCCCCGGCGAGGAAAAATCAACCCATTATACGGACACAGTGTCCTTTACAACATCGGAATTTGCAAAGAAACTGGGTTTTAATACTGCTAACATTCCGGAAAAGTGGATTGAAGCCATAACCTACACGGATGGCGCGGGTGTTGATACCATAAAGATATGCGGGAAAACGTATAAAGGCACGCAGATCCGCAGTTTGTTGGGATTGCGTTCTACTGCTTTTGTAATTACCATTGTAGGCGATACGGTCAGCATCACAACAAAGGGATTTGGGCATCGTGTTGGTATGAGTCAATATGGTGCAGATGCGATGGCTGTGCAGGGGAGCGATTATAAGAAAATTCTTTCCCATTACTATGCAGGAACAAAGGTTGAGCAGTGGTCCATAACGGATTGACAAAGGTCTGAAATTAGGTTACAATATAGCAAAATTTGATGAAAGGGGGCAGAACATAATGCCAATCCAAATCCCCAATGATTTGCCGGCAGTAGAGACACTGCAGCAGGAGAATATATTTGTTATGCCGGAGAATCGTGCATCTACGCAGGATATTCGCCCTCTGGAAATCGTTTTGCTGAATTTAATGCCCACGAAGATTGCGACTGAGACCCAGTTCACTCGCCTTCTAGGCAACACGCCCTTGCAGGTTCGACTGGAGCTGATGCATACCACTACCCATCAGTCCAAAAATACAGCGCAGGAGCACCTTCTGAATTTTTATAAAAGCTTTGACGAGTTAAAGCACCGGAAATTTGACGGCATGGTCATTACCGGCGCACCGGTGGAGCATATGCCATTTGAGCAGGTGGACTACTGGCCGGAACTGTGTGAAATTATGGAGTGGAGTAAAACCAATGTACACAGCACATTCCACATTTGTTGGGGTGCGCAGGCAGGACTTTACTACCATTACGGAATTCAAAAGCACCAAATGGAAGAAAAGCTCTTTGGCGTGTTTCCCCATGAAGCGGACTACAAGCGCTCCATTTTACTGCGTGGTTTTGATGATGTTTTCTGGGTACCACACTCCCGGCATACAACTGTGCTGCGGGAGGATATTGAGAAAGTCCCCGGTTTGAAGATTCTTTCCTCCTCCAAGCAATGCGGCGTTCACGCAGTCGCCAGCAAGGGCGGCCGTCAGATCTTCGTTACCGGACACTCTGAATACGATCCGGACACACTGGAAAGAGAATATCTGCGGGATAAAAATCTTGGGCTTCCGATTCATGTACCGGAGAATTATTATCCCAATGATGACGATACCCAAGCGCCTATCGTTCGCTGGAGAGGTCATGCCAATTTGTTGTTTTCTAATTGGCTCAATTACTTTGTTTATCAGACAACTCCCTACGACATAATGGAGATCGGTCAAGAAGGGGAAACTGAATAACCAAGGCCCACTGCCACAGGCGGTGGGCTCTTTGCTTTTTCGGTATGGTCGTTATGATTTTGTGCTTGCAGTGGGGGAAAGTTAATGGTATAATACTCTTTAGTATTGGAATATTGTTGGATTTTATCGACAATGTATGCAAGGAGTCGTTATGGGAGAACCGCAATATCGTTTGGAGGGAATCGTCCACGCACGCAATGAGGCAATGGAAGATTTTGAAGGCCCTCTGGATGTTATTTTTCTGCTACTGAGCAAAAATAAAATAGAGATTCAGGATGTTTCCATTACGGCAATTCTGGAACAGTACCTTGCGTATCTGGATGAAATGAAGCGGCTGGATATGGAGATCGCCAGTGAGTTCATCACGATGGCATCCCATTTGATGCTGATCAAGACGAAGATGCTGCTCTCCGCTGCGGAAGCTGCTGAAGCGGAAAGTGAACTGGATTTACTGCGCCAGTCTTTGATAGAGCGTCAACGCAGAGATGCGATGGAACAAATTCGTATGGCAATTGCCATACTGGAACCTATGAATGAGATCGGTCGCTGTATTTTCACAAAAGAGCCGGAGCCTCTGCGCCGGGATAAGACCTACCGCTATCGCCACGACCCGGCAGATATGCAGATCGCATTGGACACGATTGCAGAGAGAAGCCAGCGCCGACTGCCACCGCCCAGAGTAAACTTTAAGGGCATTGTGGGCAAAGAACCCTATCCCGTCTCACGGAAGGCCGGAGAGGTTGTTAAGACACTTCTTTTGCGGGGCATTGAGAGACTTAAAAATCTGTTTCGTGGGAACCGGACGCGCTCTGAGGTGGTTGCAACCTTCTTGGCGATTTTAGACTTATGTAAAAATAATTCTGTCCGTTTGGAAGATGACAATTCCGGGGACAATCCGAATGTGCGGCTGATCAATGAGCCGAAAGAGGAAGAAAAGGAGATGACTTAATGGAAAATAACGATTTGAAAAGAGCCATTGAGGCAATCCTGTTTGCTTCCGGCGAGCGGGTAGAGATAGCCCGGCTGGCATCTGCATTAGAGACCGACGCCAAAACGATTGAAGCTGCTGCGGACGAATTGGCAGACAGTCTTGCTTTTGAACGGCGAGGCATCCGTATCCTTCGGCTAGAGGATGGATATCAAATGGTATCCTCCGGTGAGATGGCGGACTATGTTACAAGGGCACTGGAGACCCGCAAGCCGCCGAAGCTGTCCTCTTCCCAGCTGGAAGCGTTGACGATTGTTGCTTACTATCAGCCTGCGACCAAGGCGATGATCGAACAAATTCGCGGCGTAGACAGTTCTTACTCTGTTGCGGCGTTGATGAATAAAAATCTGATCGAAGAGGCTGGTCGTTTGAATGTTCCCGGCAGACCCATCCTTTACCGCACAACGCCGGACTTTTTGCGCACCTTCGGTCTGAGCTCTTTGGAAGAATTACCGCCTATTGAAAAGGTAAACTTTGACGAGCCAATTGATCCCGATCAAATGAATGCAGAAGATCAACCGGATGAAAATCAATTAGTAATGCCTGAGGTGATCGGCTGATGTGGTGGCTGATTGTTCTGGCCGCAATCCTTTTGATCGGTCTGATTCCTGTTGGCATTTGCGGCGTCTATGATTCTGCCGGCCCCAGAGCCTGGCTGGTGATCGGACCGTTGCGCTATATGCTTTATCCTAAAACGCGCAGCAAAAAGGTGCGAAAAAAGAAAAAGGTCAGCCATTCCGGAGGTAAGAAATCTGTTTCGCAATCCAACAGGAAGTCTGGAGGAAGTAGCACAGATTTTGTTCCGGTTGTAAAATGGATCCTTGAGATCTTGAGAGATCTGTGGAAAAAGCTACAGGTTGATCTGTTGGAACTTAAGATCAGTCTTGCACAGGAAGATCCTTGTGATCTGGCTGTAAACTATGGTCGCACCTGGACAGCGCTTGGTAACTTGATTCCCCAATTGGAGCGTCATTGCAACATTAAAAAACGCGATATAGATGTTTCCTGCGATTTTGCCGGACAGCAGACGCAGATCTTTGCCCAGCTGCAAGTTTCCATTACAGTTGGAAGAGCGATTGGTCTTCTTGCCCGGCACGGACTTCGAATTTTGAAGAATAACCTACAATCAACAAACACAAGAAAAGGCGGTGCTTGATTATGAGTCAAAATCTTCCCAATATGCTCGATAATACAATTGCAAAGATCCGTGAAATGGTGGATGTAAATTCCGTTATCGGTGATCCCATTGTAACGGCTGACGGCATTACCATTATTCCCATTTCCAAGGTCAGTGTCGGTTTTGGCGGCGGTGGTTCTGATTTCGTTTCCAAAAATGTAAATCACCATGAAAACCCCTTTGGCGGCGGTGTCGGCGCCGGTGTGAAGGTAACACCCATTGCTTTTCTGGTGATCAAGGAAGGCGGCGTGCGTATGATTCCTGTGGCTGCGCCTGCCAACACAACTGTTGACCGGATCGTAGAGATGGTGCCGGATACACTGGATAAAATTGCGGCATTTATTGACTCTCACATTCAGAAAAACGAAGAATAATCATTTACACCAAGTGCAAACTACACTTGGGTGATTGATATGAAGCGACTTTATATCAGGATGGCAGCAACGTTGCTTACTGCCGTCCTGTTTTTTCCTTGTAAGGTTGAGGCTGTCTCTGCACAAAAAGCAATCTTGCTGGATGCAACATCTGGAAGAGCAATTTACGAAAAAAACGCAGACAGCAAGGCCTTGATCGCAAGCACAACAAAAATAATGACTGCCTTAGTTGTATGCGAGCAGTGTAATGTCCTGGACCGTATGCGAATCCCGAAAGAAGCGGTGGGAATTGAAGGATCCTCTATGTATCTGAAAGAGGGAGAAATTCTTACTATTCAGGATTTGCTGTATGGTCTGATGCTCCACAGCGGTAATGATGCTGCAGTTGCTCTTGCGATCTACTGCGGTGGCACAGTGGAAGGCTTTGCCCAGCTGATGAATGATAAGGCACACCGTCTAGGCTTAAACAATACGCACTTTGTAAATCCCAATGGTTTGGATAGTCCCGGACATTATTCCACAGCGCGGGATATGGCCGTACTGGCAGCCTATGCGATGAATAACCCGATTTTTGCGCAAACGGTTTCCACAAAAACCGTTCGGGTTGGAAACCGCACACTGCGCAACCACAACAAGCTTCTGTGGCGACTGGAAGGCGCAGATGGTGTAAAAACCGGCTTTACGAAAGCTGCAGGCAGAATACTTGTCTCCAGCGCAACGCGGCAGGGAAGACGGCTGATTGCTGTTACGATGAATGACGGGAATGATTGGGCAGATCATACCAAACTGTTGGAAATGGGTTTTTCCCAGTACACCCTTAAAAAGATCGTCCAAAAGGACGATTATCTTGGCAGTATTGAGATCGTAGGTGGAGAAAAACGATCTGTATCTGTTTATGCATCTGAGGATTTTTCCTACCCGCTTTCCAATGCGGAAAAGCCGGAAATCGTTTTGCAGGGGGCAGGATTTGCCTATGCACCGGTTGTCTGCGGAGGGGCAGGAAATGATGTGTATATCTGCATTGGAAACAAGACGGTTGGTAAGGTTTCGACCTATTATGGCGAAACTGTTGAAATAGAAACAGAAACAAAACAATCTATTTGGGAGAAGTGGTTTGGAGGGAAGTAGCCTTGAAACAACGCATACAAAAAATTCTTTCCGGAAGGGGAGTTGCATCCCGGCGCAGCGCTGAACAGATGATCAAGGCCGGCCGGGTTATGTGTAATGGAGCTGTCTGCGGACTTGGGGATAGCGCCGATCCGGATTTGGATGAGATTTTACTGGATGGGAAACGGCTCCCTTTGGATGAAGAGAAAGTTTATATATTGCTAAATAAGCCTCGCGGGTTTGTTACGACGCTTTCAGATGAGCGTGGACGCAAGAATGTGGCTCAATTGGTTGCAGATTGCGGCAAGCGGGTTTATCCGGTTGGTCGTCTGGATATGGATTCGGAAGGCCTTTTGATCTTGACAAATGACGGAGAATTTGCAAACCTTTTGATGCATCCCAGCCACCAGGTAGATAAGGTGTACCGGGTGAATGTCAAAAAGTTCTCCCAGGAAGCACTGTTGAAGCTGAAAAAACCTTTGGTTTTGGATGGTTATAAAATCCAACCGCCAAAGGTGGTACTTATAAGCGTTGGCAAAGAAGATCCAACACTTGCCCAGTTGGAGATCACTATTCACGAAGGGCGCAACCGTCAAGTTCGCAGAATGTGCGCTGCAGCAGGAATGGCTGTTGCAAGATTGACTAGAGTGTCTGAAGGCTGTGTACAGTTAGGTCAGCTGCCGTCTGGTAAATGGAGATACTTAACCCAGCAGGAAATTGCGGCGCTAATGGATTAAAATGCAATTTTTGTTGTTTTTACTTGCAAATAATACCATTCGTTGCTAGAATGACACAGAAATCATTGTACGGAGGAAATATGTTATGAACAGAGATATTCTGCTGATTTTACAACAGAAAGCATCGACCTTCTCCAAGGGTCAGCGCTTGCTTGCCAGATATATTACGGAATCTTATGATAAAGCGGCTTTTATGACAGCCAGCCGTTTGGGAAAAACTGTTGGCGTGTCAGAGTCTACTGTTGTCAGATTTGCGGTGGAGCTTGGATATGACGGCTATCCGGATATGCAAAAGGCGATGCAGGATATGGTCCTGAACAGACTGACCTCTTTTCAGCGTATCGAGGTTGCCAATGAGCGTATTGGCAATCAGGATGTTGTTTCAATGGTCGTCCAGTCGGATATTGACAAATTGCAGCAGACTGCGCAAATGCTGGACAGAGCGGACTTTCAGGCGGCTGTCAAAGCCATTCAAAATGCAAAGAAGATCTATATTCTTGGCAGCAGATCAGTTGCGCCGCTTGCCAGCTTCCTTGGTTACTATCTGAACTTTATGTTTGAGACAGTACATATGGTTACGGTTTCCGGTGCCAGCGAGATGTTTGAAAAACTCATTGGAGCAGGGGACAATGATGTGGTGATTGCCATCAGTTTTCCCCGCTACTCCGCTGCAACCGCCAAGGGCGCCCAGTATTGCCGCACAACCGGCGCAACGGTGATCGGCTTGACGGATAATCGGTTGTCCCCCTTGGGACAGCACTGCGATCACATTCTTCTTGCGAAAAGTGATATGGTGTCCCTGGTTGACTCATTGACCGCACCACTAAGTGTGATCAATGCATTGATTGTTGCATTGGCATCCGGCAGAGAGCATATTCTTGAAAAGACCTTTAATACGCTGGAGCATGTTTGGGAAGAATACAATGTGTATGAAAAGCGGGTTGATGACCGATGATTTATGACGGTGTTGTAATTGGCGGCGGCCCTGCAGGCATGTTTGCGGCAATTATTGCAGCACAGCAGGGCAGTAAGGTGCTGATACTTGAGAAAATGGACCGCTTGGGCAAGAAACTGCTGATCACAGGTAAGGGGCGGTGCAATGTAACGAACAACTGCACTGCTACTGAAGTTTTGGAGAATATTCCTCGCAACAGCAGATTTCTCTATAGCGCGTTGGACAGATTTCCGCCTCAAAAGGTCGTTGAGTATTTTGAGAACAGCGGCTGCCCATTGAAAACAGAGCGGGGAAATCGGGTGTTTCCGGTATCTGATAAATCCGCTTCCATTTTGGATTGTCTAAAAAAAGATTTGCAGCGGTATAAAGTTTCAATACGAAATGAAGCTGCAAAAGAAATTGTTACCTGCGACGGTAAGGTTACCGGTGTCAGAACGGCAAGCAATCTGTACGATTGTAAGTGGGTCATTTTAGCTACCGGTGGCAAATCCTATCCGGCAACCGGCTCCACTGGTGAAGGGTATCGTATGGCTGCTGAATTGGGTCATACTGTTGTTCCACCGGAAGGCTCTTTGGTACCTCTGGAAATATCGGGCACAGAATGTGTGCAAATGCAAGGCTTGAGTTTGCGCAATGTTGGCGTAAAGCTTCTGGACAAAAAGGGGAAAGCCCTCTACAAAGATTTCGGCGAACTGCTTTTTACACACTTTGGCGTTTCCGGTCCTACTGTACTCAGCGCCAGCGCCCATTTAAAAGGCGAAAATTGTAAACTGGTAATTGATTTAAAACCTGCTCTTGACGAAGGAAAGTTAAATGATCGCATTCTCCGGGACTTGGAGCAGTACCAAAACCGAACAATGGAAAATGCGATGACGGATCTTCTGCCCCGCAGTATGATTCCCGTTGCGCTGGACAAAGCCGGTATCGACTCCCAGCTGCAGGCAAATTCTCTGAAAAAGGAACAGCGCAGAAATCTTGTTCATATTTTAAAGGCGTTTTCTTTAGAAATTACCGGTAAAAGACCGGTAGAAGAGGCAATTATTACATCCGGTGGCGTAAAAACCGGGGAAATTGATCCGAAAACGATGCAATCGAAGCTTGTGGAAGGCTTGTTTTTTGCCGGTGAGGTGATCGATTGCGATGCCTATACCGGCGGATTTAACCTGCAAATTGCGTGGGCAACAGCCTTTGTAGCAGGAATGTCGGTGAAAACATAACATTGACAAACAATCTGGTGTATATTAAAATAAACAAGGTATCTTTAAGACAGAAATAAGATATTGGAGGAAAGAGATATGTACGAAAAACTTGTTTCTTATGCTGCGCAGCAGCTGGAGCTGAACGCTGAGGAAATCACGCGCGAAAGCACTTTTGAAAGCCTGGGCATCGACTCTCTGGACATCGTCGAAATGATTATGGATCTGGAAGCTGAACTGGGCATCGAGCTGGAGATGGAAGACCAGAAGATCACCACCTTTGGTGAACTGGCTGATTTTGTTGACTCCAAGCTGAACTAAATTTTTTATTTGTTTCCAAAGACGGGTTTATAGCAAGGTCGCACTAGTCGGGGAGATAGCGGTGCCCTGTTACCCGCAATCCGCTATAGCGGGGATGAACTCCCACACGCGGGCAAGCTTTGAGTGCCGTCCGGACCATGTAAGCGGCGTTGATGGAACGGTCTTGCGCAACGAGAAACCGCGAACCATGTCAGGTGGGGAACCAAGCAGCATTAAGCGGACCTTTTTGTGTGCCGCAGGGCTGCCGTTCCTGAGTTGGCTGCATGGATACCGGGCATTCGGCTTGTTCAGATGTGGGTGTGCGATCTTGCTATGAACCGGTCTGCCTTTTGGAGGATTTATGTATCAGGCATTATACAGAAAATATAGGCCACAGACTTTTGACGATGTGGTGGGACAGTCTGCCGTTACCCAAACGCTGAAAACACAGTTAGAGGGCGGCAAGCTTAGCCATGCTTACCTGTTCACCGGATCCCGGGGAACGGGTAAAACCAGTATTGCCAAAATTTTGGCAAAGGCCGTTAACTGCCTGAATCCGCAGGACGGAAATCCCTGTAACTGCTGTGATGCCTGCAAGGCAATTGACTCCGGCTCCTGTATGGATGTTTTGGAAATCGATGCTGCCTCCAATAACGGTGTTGATAATGTGCGCGATTTGCGTGATGATGCGATCTATACACCTTCTCAAGTGAAAATGCGCGTGTACATCATTGACGAGGTGCATATGCTGTCCATTGCGGCCTTCAATGCGCTTTTGAAAATCATCGAAGAGCCGCCCAAGCACTTGCTTTTCATTCTGGCAACCACAGAGCTGCATAAGGTTCCGGCTACTATTTTGTCCCGCTGTCAGCGCTTTTCTTTCCGCCGAATCAGTCCGGAGGATATTGCATCCCGGCTGCAGTTTGTTGCCTACCAGGAAAACATTAATTTGGATTCCTCTGCGGCCCGGGTTTTGGCCCGATTGGCAGACGGTGCAATGCGCGATGGATTAAGTCTTTTGGATCAATGTGCTGCGGCTACCAGCGGTGAGCTTAACGCACAGGCAGTCTATGGCTGCCTGGGTATTGCCGGCATTCAGCAGTGTGGTCAAATGATGGACTACATTTCCCGGCACGATACCAAAAATGCCTTGCAGCTTCTCAACCGTCTTTACGCAGATGGCAAGGATATGGGCGCCCTTTTGGATGAGCTCATTTGCCTGACCAGGGACTTTATGATCATAAAAACTGCACCCAATGCAGGCGTGGCTATGCTTTCCGGCGTTGCGGATGAAAAGGAAACAATTGAATTGGCATCCCGTTTTTCCAGTGGTGAGTTGGTAAGAATGATGAACATCATTCAGCAAACGATTGTTGGCTTTACCAGAAGCGCAAGCCGCCGGGTGGATGCGGAGCTTTGCATTGTAAACCTCTGCCAGCCGGAGCTTAACTGTGATATGGAAGCATTGCTGGCCAGATTGACCAGGTTGGAAGATCAAATCAAAACCGGCAGTTTTGTAGTGGCAGAAGCACCGAAACCGGTTATTGTTGAAGATGAACCAATACCCGATGGCGTTCAAGAACCTGAAATTGCGGAGCAGGTGGATTTTGCGGACGAGCCTGCAGTTGAGGAAGCTGCAGAGGATCAGACCCCTGCTGGTTTTTGGCCGGATCTGGTTGCTGCGTTGAAGCCGGAGTTGACCCCGATATTAAAAGGCTTCTTCATTACCACCCCAAATGCCCCTGTGCGCGCACAGTTGGCAGGGGATCAATTAACATTGGTGTGTGAAAACAATTTTGTTGAGGATATTGTCAACAAACCGGATGTTCTTTCCTTAATTGCTTTGAAGGCATCTGCAAAGCTGGGTCGTACGATCCGGGTCGTTACGTCCAACCAAAGCGCAACCGGCAAAAATAACGACAATATGCAGCAACTTTTGAATTTTGGAAGAGCACACAGTGATATCGTAAAAATTAAGGACACCTAAGAACAGGAGAGTATGATAAATGGCTAAAGGCGGATTTCGCGGTATGCCCGGTGGTATGAACCAGGCTGCGATGATTAAACAGGCACAAAAAATGCAGCAGGAAATGCTGCGTATGCAGGAAGAGATGGAAACCAAGACCTATAGCGCTGCTACAGGCGGTGGTATGGTGAAGGCAACTGTCAACGGCAAGCATGAGCTGCTAGGCCTTGAGATCAATCCTGAGGCAGTTGATCCGGATGATGTGGAAATGCTGCAGGATATGATTATCGGCGCTGTGAACGAAGCCATGCGCGCTGCAGATGCGGATTCTGCCAACAATATGGCGAAATTGACAGGCGGCTTAAATTTGGGCGGTTTGTTTTAACTGAGGAGAGAATATGCAATATTTTCCTGCTGCGTTGCAGGAGCTGGCAGACCAGTTCGCCCGGTTACCCGGTGTCGGTGGTAAGACAGCCCAAAGACTTGCGTTTTATGTTTTGGGTATGTCTATGGAAGATGCCAAAGCTTTTGCAGATGCGATTATTGATGCAAAAAACACAGTGCATACCTGCCCTGTGTGTCAGAATTTAACAGATCGGGATATTTGCGCTGTGTGCGATGATGATCTTCGGGACAAGTCTGTTGTATGTGTTGTGGCAGAGCCAAAGGATGTGATCGCTTTGGAGCGCTCCCGGGAATTTAACGGCGTGTATCACGTACTTCACGGTGTGATTTCTCCGCTGAATCACATTACCCAGGATGATATTCGCATCCGGGAGCTCCTTGCCCGGGTTGCGGAGGGGAATATCCGAGAGGTGATCATGGCGACAAATCCGGACACAGAAGGCGAAGCAACGGCAATGTACATATCCCGTCTTCTGCGGCCGATGGAAGTGAAGGTAACGCGTCTTGCTTATGGCATTCCTGTTGGAAGTCAGCTGGAGTATGCCGATGAGGTAACCTTGTCCCGGGCTTTGGAAGGACGGCAAGAAATATAAAATTAACTCGTGCAAAGTTTCCTTTGCACGAGTTTTTATTTATAGATCCAATTTCAGATCATTTTCCTTGATCCATCCGATCCTACGAAGGAGGATGCAGAATACAGTGCTCAAAGTTGCCGGGAGGACAAAGCAAATAAGTATCAAACCGAGCCAATCAAAAGCTGTAATGGCCGTCTTTGTTCCTGCTGCAATATCGTTGACCCAACCGGTGTAAACACCGATCTGACCAACAAGGCCACAAGTGCCCATACCGGAGGAAACGGCAGCGCCGTTCATTTCCAGCTTGAACAGACAAGTTGCCAGAGGGCCGGTAATTGCGGAGGTCAGAACAGGCGGGATCCAGCAGCGGGGATTCTTCACAAGATTCGGCATCTGCAGCATACTTGTGCCAATACCTTGCGCAACCAGACCGCCCCAACGGTTTTCCTTGAAGCTCATAACCGCAAAGCCAACCATATGGGCGCAGCATCCGGCAACTGCGGCGCCGCCGGCCAATCCGGTCAAGGACAGGGCTGCACAGATGGCGGCAGAGCTGATGGGAAGTGTTAGCGCAATGCCGATGATGACAGAAACAAGAATGCCCATCAGGAAGGGTTGCTGCAATGTTGCCCACTTAACAGCCTGTCCAACTGCGTTTGCAGCGCTGCCAATGGGGTAAGCTACTAATGCGGCAAAGCCAATGCCGACCAAAACGGTAACGATTGGGGTAACCAAAATGTCGACTTTCGTTTCTTTCGACACTAATTTGCCAAACTCGGATGCTACGATCGCTACAAAGTAAACAGCCAAAGGACCGCCGGCGCCACCCATTGTGTTCGCAGCGAAGCCAACAGGAATCAGTGAAAACAGGACCAGGGGAGGACAGTGCAGCGCGAAGCCGATTGCAATGGCAATGCCGGGGCCGACCATTGCAGAGGCAAGACCGCCGATGGTGTAGCTGACAGCGCCTTCACCTTTACCGATGGTTGCAATAATAGCATTGAGAAAACCAATGTTAAATTGCTGACCAATGGTGTTCAGAATCGTGCCAACAAGCAATGTGCAGAACAGTCCCTGGGCCATTGCGCCCAGCGCATCAATTCCGTAGCGTTTCCCGGAGAAAATAATATCTTTTCTCTTTAAAAAAGCTGTGATTTTTTCCATTAGAGACATCTTCTTTCTTTTTACAATTTTGCGTATACTTTGTCCAGAAATTTTTGGGTGGTGATCACGGCTCGCTTATGGATGCCTTCGCCGATCTTTCCGGATTCGTCAAAAGCAGTAACGGAGAATGTGATCACATTTCCGTCTACGGCAATGACTTCTGCTTCTGCGCTGACATCCATTCCAACGGGCGTTGCGGCAAGGTGTGCGATCTCCAATGCGGTACCGACAGAGGTTTTGCCCTCCGGCAAAGCCGCCGCAATCGCCTCGCAGGCAGCACCTTCCATAAGCGCAACCATACAGGGTGTCGCGTAGACGAGCAGGCTGCCGGAGCCTACCTCGGCGGCAGTATCCTCCCGCTCCACATAGGAAGAGACCTGACCCTTCATACCAACAGTGATTTCCATTTGTATCCCTCCAATTCTATATGAAACAATATAGTCAAATTTACCTGTCTTGTCAATAAAAGGTTGCTATTTGATAAAAAAAGACTTATAATATGCCCATACAATGAAAGGGGTACTTTCTATGGCAAATAATGAACTGAATTTAACAATGCTTTGCGACTTTTATGAGCTGACTATGGGTAACGGCTATTTCCAGGAGGGCTATAAAGATCGTATTTGCTATTTTGATGTGTTTTTCCGTCAATGTCCCGACGGCGGTGGCTTTGCCATTGCTGCCGGATTGGAGCAGATCATTCAGTATATTCAGGACCTGCATTTTGATCCGGAGGATATTGAATATCTTCGCGGTCGAAAGCTATTTTCCGAAGACTTTTTGGAGTATCTGGCCAATTTCCGATTTACAGGTGATATTTGGGCCGTTCCGGAAGGCACACCGATATTCCCCAAAGAGCCGATTATGACCATTCGTGCTCCGGCTATTGAGGCGCAGCTGATTGAGACCTTTGTTCTTCTGTCCATTAACCACCAGAGCCTGATCGCTACAAAGGCAAACCGCATTGTCCGGGCAGCTGCGGGAAGAACAGTTCTGGAGTTTGGCTCCCGCAGAGCCCAGGGCGCTGATGCGGCTATTCTTGGCGCGAGAGCGGCCTATATTGGCGGCTGTAACGGTACTGCCTGTACCATTTCTGACCAGTTGTACGGTGTTTATGCCGGCGGTACAATGGCTCACGCATGGGTACAGATGTTTGATACGGAGTTGGATGCCTTTAAGGCGTACTGCCAGATGTACCCCAACAATGCGACGCTACTTGTGGACACCTACAACACGCTGAAATCCGGCGTTCCCAATGCGATCCGCGCCTTCAACGAGGTGCTCAAGCCCCTTGGAATCACCAAGTGCGGCATTCGTCTGGATTCCGGCGATATTGCTTATCTTTCCAGACAGGCAAGAAAAATGTTGGATGATGCCGGCTGGACAGAGTGTCAGATCTCTGCATCCAACTCCTTGGATGAGTATATTATTCAGGGCCTGCTGCGTCAGGGCGCCCAGATCGATATGTTTGGCGTGGGTGAACGGCTGATTACTGCGAAGAGTGAACCTGTTTTTGGCGGCGTGTACAAGCTTGCCGCTGTTGAAACGGCAGATGGGGAGATCATTCCCAAAATCAAGATCTCTGAAAATACCGGTAAGATCACCAATCCCCACTTCAAAAAGCTTTATCGCTTCTTCGGTAATGACACCGGCAAGGCGATCGCTGACTACCTGTGTGTCTATGACGAGACAGTAGATGACAGTGGCGAAATGGAAATTTTTGATCCGGATGCAACCTGGAAGACCAAGAATGTTTATAATTTTACCGCAAAGGAACTGATGGTGCCGATTTTCAAAAACGGTGAGCTGGTTTATCAGTGCCCAAAGCTACAGGAGGTTCGTGCCTACTGCCTGGAGCAGGTGGATACTTTGTGGGATGAGGTCAAGCGTTTTGACAATCCGCATACTTACTATGTGGATCTGTCGAAGAAACTGTGGGATATCAAGTTCGGGCTGCTGAAAGAGAAGGGTAAACAGTAATATGGAAAAGCCTTGGGTGCTGTATATACTTGAGTGTAAAGACGGCACTCTTTATACAGGCATTACAGATGATCTGGAGCGCCGTTTTGCTGCCCACAATGCCGGCAAGGGCGCAAAATACACACGAGGACGCGGACCGTTGGTTCTGCGCTACTGGGAGGCTTGTGAGGACCGCAGTGCTGCACTTCGCAGAGAAATTACTGTAAAGCATTTAAAAAGAGAAGAAAAGCTTGCACTGTGCAAAGACTTTTCTGAAAAGAGGTAAAAATGCAATATTTCCTGGATACTACCGAAACGATTCCCTCCGGAGTCGGGTTTTCCCATTTTTCGCTGATCCATTTTATCTGGCTTGCGTTTTTCCTTGTTTTGACGGTTGTCAACTGTTTTTGGTATCGAAAACTGGAAGGGAAAGGCAGAAATATCTGGAGAAAAACCGTGTCCTTTTTGTTGGTGGCTGACGAGATCTTTAAGGATGTGATGCTCATTATTGGAGGACGCTTCACTGCTTCTTATCTACCGCTTCACCTTTGTAGTTTGAATATCATTTTGATCACCGTTCACGCCTGGTGGCCATCAAAAATCTTGAGTGGTTACTTGTACACGGTTGGTATTCCCGGTGCAATCGCAGCACTCGTTTTCCCAAGCTGGACAAGCCTGCCCTTTGGTAATTTTATGCATTTACACAGCTTTACCGTGCATATCCTTCTTGCAATGTATCCGATCGTTTTGGGAATGTCCGGTGAATTGGCGCCAAAGCTGAAGAATCTGCACAAATATATGCTGTTTTTGGTTGCGATGGCGATTCCTATCTATGGCATTAATTTGCTGCTGGACACGAACTTTATGTTCCTTATGTATGCAGACGAAGGAAACCCCCTATATCTGTTTGAGCAGCTGTGGGGCAATCATTTGTACGGTTTCCCGGTACTGATCGCAGCAGTTTTGATCGTTATGTACTTACCAATGGAAATTTTTCGGGCGAACAAGAGAAAAAGAGCATAAAAAGATCCCCAGCGGATAATTCCGATGGGGATTTCATTATGGATGGTATGTACAGCGTTAGAGTTCTTCACTCACTGCCAGTAGCAAAATACCAATAATCACGACTGCAATAAAAGCATAGGTTTTCCAGGACAGCTTTTCTTTCAGGAAAATGCGGGAAAGAAGCAAGGAAACAATACAGACAGAAGAGATGATCGGTGCAGCAATTGCTCCGTTACCGCTGAGGGCATACACATATGTAAACTGACCGGCGGTTTCAAATACTGCGGCAAGGATCTTGTCCTTGTGCTTGGGGATAGGACCAAATTTAACCTTCTTAGCCTTCATAAAGATGAACAGGCCCAAAGCAAACAGTGCAAATGTCAATTCATAACTGGTATTTGCCACATCTTCAATGGTGTTTTCTGTTACGCCAATCAAAGGCGTGCTGGCAAAGTCGTCCAGATAGAAAATGTCCACGAAGGAACCGAAGGCATCCAGCAGGGCATAAACAAAAGGCATACAGAAAGCCACAATTGCCAGTTTTTTGCCCAGGTTCTTTTTTCTCGGTGTCTCGCCCTTGTTTTCAATGAAGCCAACGCCCAAAACACCAATTACGATAATGGCAATGGCAATTACAGACAGGGGAGTAAGGGACTCTCTCAGAAAAATTACACACAGCAGGCTGCAGATGGCACCGGATGTATTTTCGATAGGATCGGAAATGGATTCCTCCAAAAAGCGCATTCCAAAATAGGAAAAGGCCATAGAAATGATGTAAAGTAAGGATACCGGCAGATAGACCAAAAGGTTTATGGGGTTATAATTGATATCCTTTGTCAGCAGTGTAAAAATAGCATGGATACCCATAACAGCGCCTACACAGACGCAAATTTTCAAGTGAGAGTATTTTTCTCCGGGCAGAGCGCCTTTTTTGTAAAACAGTTCTGCAGCGCCCCATAAAAGGGCAGTTGCAATTGAAAAGAATAACCAAGACATAAAATTTTCTCCTTATAATGTTATTAAACCAGCATCAACCATTTTTTGCAGACTCATAAGAATGCCCAGCTTTGCGTGGGGCCAGGTCAGACCACCCTGGAAATAAACTGCATAAGGTGGGCGAATCGGACCGTCAGCGGACAATTCAATGGAGGAGCCTTGCACAAATGCGCCTGCTGCCATAATAACCTTGTCATTGTAGCCGGGCATTTCCCAGGGAAGGGGTGTTGCAAAGGAATCTACCGGCGCGGCAGCCTGAATGCCGCCGCAGAAGGCGATCATTCCTTCTTCACTCTTAAGTTCAATCGCCTGGATAATGTCATGTCGACTTTCCTGCGCATCCGGCACGCACTTGAAGCCGAGGGGCTGATAGAGATTTGCAGCGAAGATCGCGCCTTTTTCTGCGCTGGCAACCACGGTGGGAGCAAGGAAGAAGCCTTGATAGAGAGCGGGCATCAATCCCAGATTTGCGCCAACCTCCTGGCCGAGGCCGGGAGCGGAAAGCCGGTAAGCGCAACGGTTTACACATTCTTCAGTACCGCAGATGTAGCCACCGATGGGTGCAAGGCCGCCACCGGGATTCTTGATCAAGGATCCAACTACCATATCTGCGCCTACATCGGAGGGCTCTATGGTTTCCACAAACTCACCATAGCAGTTGTCGACCATACAGACCACATCCGGCTTAATGTTCTTAATAAAGGCAATCAGCTGACCAATCTGTGTAACGGAGAAGGTGGGGCGGGTTGCATAGCCTTTGGAGCGCTGGATGGTTACCAGACGGGTTTTTTCATTGATGGCCTTACGAATCCCTTCGTAATCAAAAGTGCCGTCAGCCAGCAGATCCACCTGCCGATAGGAAACGCCATATTCTTTCAAAGAACAAGGACTTTCCCGAATGCCGATCACTTCCTGCAAAGTATCGTAGGGCAGACCAACAGGGGACAGCAGTTCATCGCCGGGAAGCAGATTGGCAGACAGAGCAACGGTCAGCGCGTGTGTGCCGCAGGTGATTTGGGGACGCACAAGGGCTGCTTCTGTGTGGAACACATCGGCATAAACTTTTTCCAGGTTATCACGGCCCACATCATCATAGCCATAGCCGGTAGTTGCAGCAAAGCAAGCAGCGGAAACACGATTTTTCTGCATTGCGCTTAAAACCTTCGCCTGGTTATACTCGGCAATTTGATCGATTTCTTCAAATCGGCTCTGCAACTTTTTGCAGACTTGTTCACCGTATTCATAAACAGCAGGGGATACACCCATCTCTTGATAAAACTCTTGTAACTTAAGCATTATTTGTCCTCTTTTCTAACGGTGTCGAAGATTTGATTGGCAATGTCGCTGAGAATTTCCGGCCTGGATACGATCAACCCGGTTTCCTTTTCTCCAAGGATCAGCAATGTGTCTCCCGGTTGAATATGGAACAGCTCCCGGGCTTCCTTTGGAATAACGATCTGGCCTCTGTCGCCGACTTTTGCCGTACCGAAAACTCTTCGGGCATTTGTTTTGCCGAGAATATGTTTACCGCCTGCCATAAAATCCCTTCTTTCCTACTTTTCATATTTTTCATACCTAAATAGTATAAACAACACCGCCAAAATTGTCAAGATTTGGCGGTGTTTTTCGGTATATTAATTTCTTCTTCGTCTGCCTCCGAAAATACTGAGCAGTCGAAGCAGCTGTGCAAGGGCAACAGCAGTGGCAGCTACATAAGTCATTGCCGCAGCAGAAAGGGTTTTCTGTGCACCCTGTTGCTCTTGTTCCGTTAATATGCCATCTTCTTCAATGGCCTGCATAGCTCTTCGGCTTGCATTGAATTCAACTGGAAGTGTGATCAACTGAAACACCAAAGACAAAGCAAAGCAGCCAATTCCAATATAGACGATGGTATAGGAAAAAGTACCAAGGGAAGAAAAAAGTAAGCCGATCAGTACCAGCGGCATAGCAAGCTTTGATCCAAAGTTCGTAATTGGAATAATTGCGGCTCGTAGCTTAATAGGCGCATAACTTTCCGCATACTGCACGGCGTGTCCCGCCTCGTGGCAGGCAACGCCGATTGCTGCGGTTGATGTGCTGTCAAAAACGCTGTCAGACAGCCGAATCACATTAGCTTTTGGATCGTAATGATCCGTCAAATTGCCGGACACTCTTTGGATCTGCACACCGTAAACACCGCTGCGCTGCAGTACTTGTTTGGCGGCCTGGGCACCGGTAATATTTCGGGAGGAATACTGGGCGGAGTAGCGCTTAAAGGTGCTGTTTACCCGGCTGCTTGCCCAAATGGACAAAATGATACAGGGAAGCACAAGATATAAATATGTCCAGTCAAAGCCGTAAAAATAGGGTGTATAGTATGGCATAAGTCTCTCCTTAGATTTTTGTTAGTATAACCTTAATAATTGCAATTATAATCGATGTTGCAGTTTTGACAAGAGATTCAGCAAACTGTTTTGGAAAACTTTACAATTTTCATTTACAGGTGTATAATTGAGAAAAGAAAAGGAGTCAGATTATGGAATTTCTATATTTTCTGGAGAAGATCCGCGTTCCTGTGCTCAATGAATTTATGCTCTTGATCACCAAGCTGGGCGAGGAAACTGCATTTCTCGTTGTGGCACTGATCGTGTTTTGGTGTATTGATAAATACAAGGGTTATTATGTCTTGGGTGTTGGCTTTTTAGGGACACTTGCCAACCAGTTTATGAAACTGTGGTTCCGGATTCCCCGGCCTTGGGTGCTGGATGAGAATTTTACCATCCTGGAGCAGGCGAGAGAGGCCGCTTCCGGATATAGCTTTCCCAGCGGCCATTCCCAGAACGCGATTGGCACATTTGGTGCAATTGCTTATACCACAAAGCATAAAGCGGTTCGTATTGTATCTATTTGCATTGCTGTGCTTGTGCCGCTGTCCAGAATGTATATTGGTGTGCACACTCCGTTGGATGTGCTGGTCGCTGCAGTAATGGCGGTTGTATTGATTTTTGCTTTGAAACCGATATTTCTGGGAAATTCCCAAAAGAGAATTCCGATAATGCTCTGCATTATGACTGCATTGGCGATTGGTTTTTTGTGCTTTGTTGAATTCTATAAATTCCCGGCAGACATTGATGTTCATAACTTGGAGTCCGGATATAAAAATGCCTATACCTTGCTTGGCGCGCTGCTTGGACTGATTGTTGTGTATATTGTGGACGAAAAGTGGCATCATTTTTCTACAAAGGCTGTTTGGTGGGCGCAGATTCTAAAAGTTATAATCGGGCTTGGTATCGTGTTGGCGGTAAAAAGCGGACTGAAAACGCCACTGAATATGATCTTGGGCGAATCTGTCGGTAGAGCGGCGCGGTATTTTTTGATTGTGATCGTTGCCGGTATTGTGTGGCCGCTATCTTTTCGTTTCTTTGAAAAACTGGGAAATAAGGAGTAAGTTATGAAGATTGTTCTCCTTGTGCTGGGTGTTGTGCTTTTCTTGATTTTTGCTGTTGGCGCTTACACTTTTTGGAGCGCTTGCGCCAGAAAGAAGGAACTGCTCTGGCTGGTTAAGGAAGAAATTGAAAGAACATCATACGCAAAGTATTATGGGTGCATAAAGAATGCAGATCAATGGCTGCGGGATCATAATCAAAAGGATGTTTACATTACCAGTGAGGATGGCCTAAAGTTGCACGGTCGCTGGATCGGGCAGGAAAAGGCCGTTGGAACTATTATATTTGCCCACGGCTACCGGAGCACGCCGCTTTTGGATTTTGGCGTAGCGTATCCTTTCTATTATGAAATGGGATTTAATATTCTGATTCCCGACCAGCGGTGCCACGGAAAAAGTGAGGGAAGTTTTATTACCTTTGGCGTGAAGGAAAGTAAGGATTTTCTTTGCTGGATCCAATATCACAATCAGCAATTTGGGAAATTACCAATCATTTTAAGTGGCCTGTCTATGGGCGCGTCTACAGTGATGTATCTTGCAGATGAGGATCTTCCCGAAAATGTTGGCGGAATCATTGCAGATTGTGGCTTTACCTCACCAAAGGACATTATCAGCTGCGTATTTAAAAATGTAACGCACCTGCCTGCAACAATAGCGATCTGGGTTGCAGACATCTTTGCGCGCCTGGTCGCCGGTTTTTCCCTGGATCAAAAGGATTCCAGAAGAACACTTGCCAAAAACAAATTGCCGATTCTTCTGGTACACGGCAAAGATGATGACTTTGTTCCCTGCCGGATGACAGAGGAAG
The DNA here is from genome assembly GCA_045612985.1 of Faecousia sp. Classification (GTDB taxonomy): domain Bacteria; phylum Bacillota; class Clostridia; order Oscillospirales; family Oscillospiraceae; genus Faecousia. The sequence continues at coordinate 51,056 of JAZLAB010000060.1, read as the reverse complement.
GCTATGATACCTGTGCAGGGGATAAATCGCTGCTTCTGGTAGATGGCGCAGGGCACGGAGTTAGCTTTTTGATCGATCCGGACGCCTATACCGATCTTATTGTGAAATTATTAAAAAAATCGATCAAAGAAATATGAACATATTAGGAGATGCTTTTATGGAACAAATCCGCGTTAAATGCTTACGGCCCAACGCCAAACTTCCCACTTACGGCTCACTTGATGCCGCGGGCGCAGACCTGTATGCATGCATTGATGAAGATATTCAGATCGAGCCGGGCAAATCCGTATTTGTACCCACCGGACTTGCTATGGAGATTCCCAAAGGCTATGCAGGCCTGATTTACGCCCGCAGCGGTCTTGCTTGCAAGCGGGATGTTGCCCCTGCAAACAAGGTGGGCGTGATCGACAGCGATTACAGAGGGGAGTTTATTGTTGTGCTGCACAATCACGGCCAGCAGGTCCAGACCATTTCCAATGGGGAACGAATCGCACAGCTCGTGATCACCCCGGTTATTACACCGGGCTTTACACAGGTAGAGGAGCTCAATGACACACAGCGCGCCGCCGGCGGTTTTGGGTCAACAGGCAAATAATGAGAATAAAAAAACGCCTCCGGAATAACCGGAGGCGTTTTTATCAGTAATAGAGCATCTCGGAATATGTGGGGTAAGGCCAGTGATTTTTGGCGGTCAGCTTTTCCAAAAGGTCGGCTTCTTTTCGGACGGCCGCCATCTGGGGAACGATTGTATCACAATAATAGTCCGCTGCCTCTTTGTTTTCTGCAGGAACAGCCTTCAATCCAGCATAGAGCTTCTCACTTGCAGCATAGAGTTCATCGCAGCATTTGGAAATTCTGTTGACAAGAGAACTCTCGGCAGCAGCTTCAATTCCAGTCGCTGCGCGTTTTCTGTTAACACTATCAGCAAGCTCTGAAGAATAGCTCATAGCCGCCGGCAGGATTTGGTGCATTATCATATCCACCATTGTTCTGGCTTCTATGCGGATCAGTTTGTTATAAGACTCCAGGTAGATTTCATATCTGGCGTGGAATTCGGATTCCGTAAAAATGCCGTGCCGTGTAACCAAATCGATATTCTTTTGATCCACAAAAGCGGACAAAGCTTTTGCAGTGGAGGTAAGATTACTTAAACCTCGGCTCGCGGCTTCTTGCTGCCACTGCTGGGAATATCCGTTACCATTGAATATAATTCTTTGGTGATTTGTAAAGGTATCGCAGATCAGTTTCTGAAGTGCGGCATCAAAGTCGTCGGCTTTTTCCAATATTTCAGCGAACTGACTCAATTCTTCTGCCATAATGGTGTTCAGGGCAATATTCGGACCGGCTATGGACTGGGAGGAACCCAACATACGGAATTCAAACTTATTACCGGTAAAGGCAACCGGGGAGGTTCTGTTTCGGTCGGTAGTGTCCTTGGGTATTGCCGGCAATACATCCACGCCGATGCGCATAACGCTTTTTTTCGGGTCGGTGTAATTTGTACCATTGATAATGGAGTCTACAACTGCGGTCAACTCATCGCCGAGGAAAATGGAAATGATTGCCGGTGGTGCCTCATTAGCTCCCAGGCGATGATCGTTTCCGGCAAAGGCAACGGTACTGCGCAAAAACTCCTGATATTCGTCAATGCCTTTAATAAAGGCTGCCAGGAATACCAAAAACTGCGCGTTCTGACGGGGCGTATCACCGGGCTTGAACAGATTTCTGCCGCTGTCAGTAGATAAAGACCAGTTGTTGTGCTTGCCGGAGCCATTGACTCCTGCAAAAGGCTTTTCGTGAAGCAGGCATACCAGGTCGTGCTTTGCAGCACACTTCTTCATAACCATCATCACAAGCTGGTTTGCATCGCAGGCATTACTTGCATCAGTGAAAATGGGCGCCAGCTCATGCTGGCAGGGGGCACCCTCATTGTGCTTTGTCTTGGAAAGAACACCCAAACGCCAAAGCTGTTCATCCAGGTCCCGCATAAAATTAGAAACGCGGGTACGGATCGTGCCAAAATAGTGGTCATCCAGCTCCTGGCCTTTTGGCGGTTGTGCGCCAAAGAGCGTGCGACCGGTAAGTCGCAGATCCTCCCGCTGCGCGTAAATGGAGCGGGGAATCAAAAAATACTCCTGTTCAGCGCCAACGCCAACGCGCACCTGCTTTGTTTCGTTGTCTCCAAACAGCCGTAAAATACGAACGGCCTCCCGGGAAACTTCATCGATAGAACGAAGTAGCGGCGTTTTCGTATCTAAACACTCCCCGGTAAAGGAGAAGAAGCAGGTAGGAATGTATAAGCTGCCGTCTTTTACGAAGGCGAAAGCGGTTGGATCCCAGGCGGTGTAACCACGGGCTTCAAAGGTCGCACGAAGACCACCGGAGGGGAAGGAGGAGGCATCCGGTTCGCCACGGACCAGCTCCTTGCCTGAAAACTCCATAATGACCTTACCGTCTCCGGTGGGACTGATAAAGGAATCGTGTTTTTCGGCGGTAATTCCTGTCATTGGCTGGAACCAGTGGGTGTAGTGGGTTGCGCCTTTTTCCAACGCCCAGAGTTTCATAGCTTCGGCAATCTCGTTTGCAATATCCAGCGGTAAAGGACTGCGGTTTTGGATGCACTGTTTCCAGGCGCTATACGTCTTGTCAAACAGACGCTGTTGCATAGTAGCCTCGTTGAAAACGTCGCTGCCGAATATTTCCGGAACATTTATGATTTTATCCATCAGGTACAGCCCCTTTCTAAAATATATTTAGATTTTATGCGATTCCACGGAAAAATGCAATGGGCGAATATGTAAAAATTTGCAAGGGAAATTTCATATAAATTGATAAAGGTGTCAAAAGCGGCGTATATTCCTTATATGAATGAAAAAAATCATTGATTTTCTTATTTTGCAAGGCTATAATATCAAAGATTCATTTTGCCAGTTAGGAGATGGAGATTTTGAAATATTGCGAAATGTCAAAAGATATGCTGCAGCAGGAATACAAAAGTGTTCTTGCACAGTTCGAAGCTTGTAAGAGTAAAAAGTTGAAACTGAATATGGCAAGAGGCAAGCCTTCAAAAGTGCAGTTGGATATTGCCAACGGTCTGCTTACTGCTTTGCAATCCGGTGATGAGTGCCTGATTGACGGTGTAGATGCCAGAAACTATGGTGAGCTTTCCGGCTTAAGCTGCGCAAAGGAGTACTGGGCGGATGTTTTGGATTGTAAACCCTCGCAAATTTTTGTTGGCGGTACATCCAGCCTGAATTTTATGTTTGATATAATTTCCAGAGCCTTCAGCCACGGACTGCTTCACAGCGAACGTCCCTGGTGCAAAGAAGAAGTGGTTAAATTCCTTTGCCCCAGTCCTGGTTATGATCGGCATTTCAGAGTAACCGAGTTCTTTGGCGCGGAGCTGATCACTGTTCCTATGACAGAGAACGGACCAGATATGGATCTGGTTGAAGAACTGGTCAAAGACCCCCAGGTGAAAGGTATCTGGTGCGTTCCCAAGTACTCAAATCCGGATGGTATTATCTACTCCGATGAGACGATCCATCGTTTCGCAAATCTGAAGCCTGCAGCTCCCGACTTTACCATTATGTGGGACAACGCCTACGGCGTTCACGAATTTGAGGGCGACTATGTTCCGTTCCCGGATATCATCTCTCTGTGTGAAAAAGCCGGCAATCCGGATATGGTTTATGAGTTTGCTTCGACCTCCAAGATCACCTTTGCCGGCGCCGGTTTTTCTGCAATGGCAACCTCGGAGGCAAATATTGCATACCTGACCAAGATGTTCGGTGTACAGATGATCTCTCAAGATAAGATCAATCAGCTCCGGCACGTGCGCTTTTTGAAGAACAAGGCCCACACACTGGAGATTATGAAGCAGCACGCCGCTGTTATGGGCCCGAAATTCCGTGTTGTCGCGGATGCGCTGGATAAGGAAATCAAACCCTTGGGTTTTGCCCAATGGAATCGTCCAAAGGGTGGCTATTTTGTCAGCTTCAATGCAATGCCCGGCACAGCAAAGCGGGCTTTGGCGCTGTGTATTGAAGCCGGTGTTGAAATGACACCTGCCGGCGCAACTTATCCCTACGGCATTGACCCGAAGGACAGCAATATCCGCATTGCGCCCAGCCTTCCTCCGATTCCGGAACTGGAGCAGGCAATGGATGTGTTCTGCACTTGCGTCAAGTTGGCAGCGCTGGAAAAACTACTTGAAAATTAATGATAAAACTGCAGGGAGATCCCTGCAGTTTTTCTTTTGGGAATTGTGTAATTGTGTTTTTTGTGGTATACTGCCAATGAGGTGAAAAAATGGGCGGGAAATTACGTACTTTGTTTAGGAAATATCGTAGCATCATCACATATTTGGTTTTTGGCGTGTTGACAACGGTGGTAAACTACCTTGTTTATTATCCACTTTATAATGCCGCCGGATTATCAGCAGCTATAAGTAACAGCGTTTCTTGGGTGGCTGCGGTTGTGTTTGCCTACTTTACAAATAAGCTTTTCGTTTTTGAGAGTAAAACCTGGGAAGCAAAGGTAGCATTGCCGGAGTTTTTGAAGTTTGTTGGTTTGCGTCTTGCATCGGGTGTTGCTGAAACAGGTCTCTTGCTGGTATTTGTGGACCTGCTGCGCTTCAATGGTAATATATGGAAGATAATTACCAGCATTTTGGTAGTGATACTCAATTATGTTTTTAGTAAGTTTTTGGTATTTAAAAAATCCCCTTAGATCTAAGGGGATTTTTCTTATTTATTATTTCCAAATACCACATTAGGATCTTGGAATTCATTGATGCGCTGCGCATAAGCGGCCATGGCGGCCTCTTTGTGGGCAGCGGTTACATTATTTCCTGTAAGGCTGATAAAGTATTCGCAGAAGAGCGGATTCAGAGGCAGGATGGGCCCAAGAATCTGTGTGCAGATCAAATTGTTTTTACGCATACCCTCCAGCTTACTTTGGCGGTTGATACCATCGCCTCGCTGACACTGCACAAAATAGTTGTCGCTGTTGTCGCCGTAGAGGAAGCTGAACTGGGAACGGAAACCGACAATGGTCATATCGGCAAATTTGCCGAGGACTTTTCCATTGTAACGGTCAAACAGATCCGTCTTTACAGTCAGGTCAAAAAGACCCAGACCGTTTGCTTCCATTTTTTCGGTAACATAGTCAATATGGCCGCAGAAAATCTCGCCGGCATTTCCGGTGGCAAGGATCGGCAAGCCACCTTCCACCAACTCCAAAATGCGGGCTTTGTACGGCACCAGCTTCTCAATAACCCGCCGCTGTGTGGATTCGCTCATCGCGCCGATATAAATCAAATCCGGGCGATTGTCAACAAAATAGGGGGTATCGGTAAGGGCTGTTTCAATAAACTGCGCATCCGGAAGGGTTTGTTTCAAATATGCGGGATTCTGGCTGTCGCCATACAGACCGCAGACTTCAGGGAAAAGTATTTCAACAATCATTTCTCACTGCCTCCGTTCCCATAGCGATCAGTTTGTTTTTGACGGTATTTGCTTCGTTCAAGGAGTAAGGATCATACAGCACATAGATGTCCTTGGATATGGCGGTGTTTACCAAATCTGTGCCGCCAACAAAAGACTCTGTCATAAATACCTTTTCTTTATCAACGCCTGCAATCAAAGCCCGCAAAAGGTGATCTTTGCATCTTGGACCGGCAAAAATGATTTGCGAAATGGAATCATCGGTCAGGTAAGAGTAGTCGCAATCGTAAAGCCAGCAGGTGCTTTCAGAATTACCACTGTTGTCGCCTTTGTCATCCACCATAATAATCAGCGCTTTGTTTTCTCCCGGGCAACCGGCAACATAGCTGTAGCAACGGGCGCAGGCAATGGGATTTTGGCCTTTTGCCAGCTGCATCGTGATCGTCAAATCACCGGATGTGAAATGGTCATAACGAGTCTTAACAATTTTAGAGCTGTCAAAGCCCTTTGCGATTTGCTCATAGCTTAAGCCAAAGGTATGCAGCAGCGCGATGGCACCGCAGAAATTATAAACATTTACAATGTTATCGTTGATCAGATGATAGGTTTCATCCGTGCCATTGTGGGAAACAGTAAAGGTGTTGTTTTCCCGATCAATATCCTTCACAACGAAGTCGGGGGCAGGGGAGGCAAAGTCGCAATCTTGACAATGCATTCTGCCAATATGGTTATAGCGCAGATATTCGCTTTCCAGGTTGCCGCCGCATTTGGGACAGTAGACAATATCCTGCACATAGGCGTTTATTGCGGATTGGGGCTTATCAGCCTCTACACCGAAGTATACGCGGCTTTTGTTCTTCGGACCAAGCGTTGAACAGATCACATCATCGCTGTTGAGAACGAGTGTGGTGGTCTCGGGCAGGGCCTCATTGATGATAAAACTGATAAACTCGGTATGGGCATTGCGCTTTAGCGAGTCGCGCATAATGTTGTTGCACACCAAGTAATCCGGTGCTATATAAGGATAGATCCGCAGAGAGCTGCGCTCATCCACCTCCAAAACGGCAATATCGTTTTTAGGCTTGCCATCAATGGAGGAATTTTGCAGTAAAATTGTTGCAATACCGGCCTGCACATTAGAGCCGATGGAGTTGTTTGTAACATGGTAGCCGTTGGCAGTTAAAATGGATGTAATCAAATTGCTGACAGTCGTTTTTCCGTTCGTGCCGGTAACTGCAATTACTGTTTCCGGTTTGGTAAGGTGTCCAATAAAATCTTTATCAATGGTCAGCGCGATCAGACCGGGCAGGAAGGATGCGTTGCGACCAAGGATTCGTAGACCCAATATGGACACTTTTGCTGCCAGCATTGCGATGAAAAATCGTATTTTCTTCATAATGATCTCTTCCTATATAATTATATTTCTAAAAATATACCATATTGCTATTTGAAAATCAAGGCGCAAGAGTAGGTTGCCCGGGAAGACTGATTAAATCCTAATATAAAAAGGGAGTGTCGGGATTCGTTTGCATTTTCGCTCAAGGTTGAGCGAAAATTAAGGTTTCGCTCCGTCGAGCCGTCGCGAGCAACAGTCCACAGGACTGTTGCGTTTAAACTTTCGAATCCCGGCACAAGCAAAAACAGCAGCAGGGCATTTGCCCTGCTGCTGTTTTTGGTCGGAGTGTCGGGATTCGAACCCGAGGCCTCTTGGACCCGAACCAAGCGCGATACCAAACTTCGCCACACCCCGAAAGCTTTGTCATTATAAAGAAATTAATCCCAGTTGTCAAGTCCTTGCAGATGCATTTACTGCTCTGGATTCTCGTAAACTGCACCAGGAGGTACAATTATGGGTTATCAAATTTGTTATGGACAGAAAGTAACAAAGAAATGCTTTTCAGAGCCAAAGAAATTCAACAAATCGAAAACGACATTAATATGGATATGCATTCTTTGCCTTACGCTTGCGTTTTCATTATCTAAAAACAAAGATGCGATCATCAATTTTCTTTTGCCCGGGGATAAAGATGTAACGCAGTCGGCAATCACTGCTTTTGCAGAAGACTTGCGACAGGGGGAGTCTATTCGTGATGCTGCAGTTGATTTCTGCCGTGAAATCATTGAAAATGCGGGCATTAAAAACTAAAATATCCGTTTCTCCATACCTATACCTGTCTGGTGCCGCTGCTTTACTGATATTTCCTGTTAGATGGTTATTTGCTTGGATAGCTGCGGTTTTTGTACACGAACTGTTTCACTATGGAATGCTGCAATTATGTGGTGTTCGAATTCACCGAATTACGATCGGATTAAACGGTGCAGTAATGCTTACAGATTCAATGGAACAAATAACGGAGTTAAAATGCGCCATAGCCGGGCCGATTGGAAGTTTATCATTACTACTCTTCGCTAAATGGTTACCGTATGTGGCTATATGCGGTCTGGCGCAGGGCCTTTACAATCTGCTGCCGTTATTTCCTCTTGATGGAGGAAGGGTTACGGTTTGCTTACTTCAAATGTTCAAAAGAAGATATCATACTGAAAATGTATATTTCATAATCAAAATCATTGTTTTTTGCGGATTATCTATTTGTGGAATCCTGGCGTTGATGCATAATTTTGGCTCAATTCCATTGCTGATGACTTTAATCCTGTTTTTTAGGACCGGAATGGAAAATCCTCTTGCAAACAGACAGAAGTAATTGTAAAATAATCAAAACAAGAATGTACAAGAGGAAACCTTATGAAACAGTTGCTGCAAAGAATTCTCCCGTCGGTCCAAAAGCCTGCGCGCTATACCGGCGGTGAATATAACGAAACTATCAAGTCTTTAGACGATGTGCGTGTGCGCGTCGCTTTTTGCTTCCCGGACACCTATGAAATCGGTATGTCCAATGTGGGTATGCGGATTCTCTATGGCGTGATGAACGAGATGGATGGCGTTTGGTGTGAGCGGGTATTCGCGCCCTGGGATGATATGGAAAAGCAAATGCGCCAGCATAATCTGCCGCTGTGGGCGTTGGAGAGCCAGGACCCGGTGAAGGATTTCGATATGGTTGCCTTTACCATCGGCTATGAGATGAGCTATACCAATATTTTGAATATGCTGCTGTTGGCGGGAATTCCGCTCCGGGCAAAGGAGCGGGACGGACTGAAAAACATTGTCTTTGCAGGTGGCGTCTGTGCCTTTAATCCTGAGCCGCTGGCGGACTTTATTGACTTTTTTGCACTGGGAGAAGGCGAGGAGATCACCCCGGAGATTATCCGTCTATACGACCGGGCAAAGGCTGAGGATTGGAGCAAGGATGCCTTTCTACAGCAGGTTAGTAAAATCCCCGGGATCTATGTCCCGTCTTTCTATGAACCTACATATAATGAGGATGGTACGATTGGTAGCATCATTGCAAAAGACGGCGCACCGGAAGTGATTACAAAGCGCATTGTTGAGGACCTGGACAAAGCTTACTATCCCACAAAAATGATCGTGCCGTCCACAGAAATCGTCCACGATCGGGCAAATCTGGAACTGTTTCGCGGATGTATTCGCGGCTGCCGCTTTTGCCAGGCCGGCTTTTCCTGCCGTCCGGTGCGCAAGAAAAGCGCAGCTGTGCTGTATAGGCAAGCAGTTGAGCTTCTTGAGGACTCCGGACATAACGAGATCACACTTTCCAGCTTGTCTACATCGGATTACCGGGAATTGAAGGAATTGACTGATGAAATGATCCCGTACTGTGAACAACAGAAGATCCGTTTGTCTGTTCCTTCTTTACGCGCGGACAATTTCTCCCGGGAGCTTATGCAAAAGCTGCAGACAGTTCGCAAGAGCGGTTTGACCTTTGCGCCGGAGGCGGGCACACAGCGCCTGCGGGATGTGATCAACAAGAACCTGACAGAAGAGGAGATCCTTACAACCTGCGCCAACGCCTTTTCCGGCGGCTGGAATAATGTAAAATTGTACTTTATGTTGGGATTGCCGACGGAAACGGATGAGGATGTTCTTGGGATTGCAGAGCTTGTGTATAAGGTGATCAACACCTGGAAAGCAAATGCATCCAATAAAAAGCGCGGCCTGCGCGTGCATGTTGCTACTGCCTATTTTGTGCCGAAGCCCCATACGCCCTTCCAGTGGGAGAAGCAGATCACGCCGGAAGAGTATCTTCGCAGATGTCGTCTTCTGAAGGACCATTTTTATTCGAAATCTATCGAATATAACTATCATGCGCCGGATCTGAGCCGCTTGGAGGCAGTTATGGCCCGCGGCGACAGACGGCTGTGCAGTGTGATCGAGCAAGCTGTGATTAATGGCGCAAGATTGGATGGTTGGGATGAGTTCTTCACTTATAAGGCGTGGACAGATGCTTTTGAAAACTGCGGAATTGATCCGGATTTCTACACAGTAAGGGGTTACGGTGTTGATGAAATCCTTCCCTGGGATATGATGAATGTGGGTGTTAGCAAGGCGTTTTTGCACAAGGAACGGGATCGTGCCTACGAAGGAAGGGTCACCCCGGATTGCCGCCATAGCTGCAGCGGTTGCGGGGCAAATGCACTTTTAAAGGAGGTCGGTTGCGATGCCTAGACTTCTTTTTGAGAAAACCGGAAATGCTATATGGGTGTCCCACCTGGACCTGATGCGGGTGTTCCAGAGGGCCTTTCAAAGAGCGCGATTACCGTTGAAGCATTCCCAGGGATTTAACCCAAGACCGCTGGTTTCTATTGCGCTGCCCCTTTCTGTGGGCGTTGAAAGTAACTGTGAGCTTCTGGATTTTGAACTGGATGGCTACTCGGTTTCTTGTGAGGAGATCGCTGAGCGTCTGAACGGAAATCTGATTTCCGGTGTTACGGTCAATAGCGTTTACGAGCAGGGTCGAAAGATCCGGGATTTGAGTCTACTGAATTGTCTGATCACACTGGAGTACGATAATGGTGTAGATGACGATGCGGTGAATGCAATCAGAAATTTGTTTGATCAGAGCTCGCTGATCGTCCCCAAAAAGTCGAAAGGCAAGCTGCAGGACCAGGACATTATTCCGATGATCCGCTCCCTTGAGGTCAAACAGACGAGCAAAGAATTGGTGGAAATGAATGCGCTGATCTGCTGTCAGAATCCGACACTTAACCCTGCGCAAATTGTAGCTGCGATTTCAAAGTACTTACCGGATTATGCGCCGGATTTCAGTCGGTGCAAACGAATGGAGATCTTTGATGCAGATGGTAAGATTTTTCGATAAGGAAGGAAAATTATGGAAGTAAATCCCAATATTGTTTTAGAAGATTGCCCGATTTGCAGAGGTAGCGGATTTGTTGTTCACGAAGGTGGCTGGAATGTACAGGTGGAATGCTGTGATTGCAGCGCACATACGGTTTATGTGGAGTACAGCAATGAAACGGAAAAGAAAGAAGCCGAAGCGCGTGTTGCGATGCTCTGGAATATGGGCAAGGTCCTGAGGCAGGATTCTAACGGCTAAATTTTTTTCAAAATACGGCAAAATAATGCTTGCTTTTTCCTGCGGTATGTGCTAATATACATTGGCGGTCCGCAGGACGCAAGCAAAATCCGGGTGTGGCGAAGTTTGGTATCGCGCTTGAATGGGGTTCAAGAGGCCTCGAGTTCGAATCTCGACACTCGGACCAAAGGAGCAGGAAGGGCAATAGCTCTTTCTGCTTCTTTCTTTGTGTCGAGATTCGAACCATCAAATGCAACAGTCCGGTGGGGAGCGATGGGAGCGCCGCCTGTGGCGGATGAAGCGACCTGAGCGAGTGGCTGTGGTCGGTAGATGAGGAAGCCGCCCTGTCGGCAACGAAGATACCGGGCACCACAACAGGATATCACCAACATTTGTGAATATTGTATTGGTAAAGCTGTGTGAAAACATAATTTTCGCCATTGGCGAAAATGCAAACGAATCTCGACACTCGGACCAGTAAAACTTTAGTCGCTAAACCGTTTATAAATTAAATAAATTTCCCTAATTTTTTCATAAAAAACACTTGATTTCCTGAAAATACCGTGCTATAATACATCGGTCTGAAATCAAGGTGAGTCCTCTGCGGTGCCGGGAACCATATCGCCGGACTGTAAACATCGTAAGAACGCCTAATATTAAGGAGGACAAAGATATGGATTTGGTTAAGGCTCTGTCCAGCCAGTACATGAAGGAAGAGCTGCCCGAAATGCGGGTTGGCGACACCGTTCGTGTTCATGTGCGGATCAAGGAAGGCTCCCGTGAGCGTATTCAGGTGTTTGAAGGCACCATCATCGCCCGGAAGCATGGCGGCATCGGTGAGACCATCACTGTTCGTCGCGTCAGCTACGGTGTTGGCTGTGAGAAGGTTTTCCCTGTTCACTCTCCCAACGTAGCAAAGGTTGAGACTGTTCGCCACGGTAAAGTTCGCCGTGCAAAGCTGTACTACCTGCGTAATCGCTTTGGTAAGGCTGCTAAGGTTAAGGAACAGGTCTAAACAAAAAATGAATAAAAAAAGAGGTGCAACCCTCTTTTTTTATTGCCCAAAATTTAAAAATAGTGTATAATAATTATAATATATGCCCAAGGGGAGGGGAAGCGGTATGCCTGCAGAGAAAATCGCTGCTGTTTTGAATAAAATTAAGGATTTTCTTGTCAGAGAAAAGCCGCAACATAGTGCTTCCAGAGTGAGAAGAAGCAATTTTGTATTATCTTATCTGCATGACCTTGTATTTCTGATTGCCGGCGTTCTGCTTGTTTTTTCTCTGCTGTTTCGCATTATTGTCGTTTCCGGACCTTCGATGAAGAGTACGCTTCTTGATGGGGATTGGCTTCTTTTGCTGGATAATGCTTTCTATCATGAGTACGATCGGGGCGACATTGTTGTGATCAGCAAAAAAGCGTACGACGATGGAACGCCAATTATTAAACGCGTGATCGCTACAGAAGGTCAGATAGTTGATATTGATTTTGAGACAGGCATTGTCTATGTGGATAATGAGCCTATGACTGAAAAATACACGAATACACCGACGAATTTGGATGAAGGCGTTGAATTTCCCTTGGTTGTTGATGATGGGTGTATTTTCGTTTTAGGTGATAACCGCAATGAATCAAAAGACAGTCGCAGTCCGGAGATCGGATTGATTGACCGTCGTGAGGTTCTTGGAAAAGCGATCCTTTTGGTTTTCCCGGGAAATGATGCCGGAGAACAGAGTCGGGAATTCTCCAGAATTGGAGGAATATCATAATGGATAATAAGCAGATGAATATTCAGTGGTATCCCGGTCATATGACAAAAACCCGCCGTCAGATCGAAGCTGATCTGAAATTGGTGGATGCGGTGTGCGAAATCGTTGATGCGCGCATTCCTGTTTCCAGCAGAAACCCGGATATTGACGCGATTTGCGGCAATAAGCCGAGAATTATCGTGCTTAACAGAATGGATCTTGCAGACCCGAATGCAACAAAGGTATGGCTGGATCATTTTAGAAAAATTGGAATCGCTGCTGTTGCAACTGATTGTAAAAGTAAGAAAGGCGTTTCCGGCTTTCAGCCAGCAGTTCGTTCGGTGTTGAAGGAGAAAATTGCCCGCAATGCAGCCAAGGGTATGAACAAGCCTGTTCGCGTTATGATTGTTGGCATTCCCAATGTTGGTAAATCCACATTTATCAATCAAATCTCCGGACGAAAAGGCGCAAAAGCGGAAAACCGTCCCGGTGTTACCCGTGGAAAGCAGTGGGTAACTGTGGACAATGGCTTGCTGCTTTTGGACACCCCCGGCATTCTGTGGCCAAAGTTTGAGGATCCGATGGTCGGTATGATGTTGGCTTTTACCGGGGCGGTGAAAGAAAATGTAATTGATGTGGAGGAGCTGGCCTGTCATTTGATGGAGCATATGCTCAAATATTATCCTGCTGCCCTTGAGAATCGGTATGGCGTTACTGCGCCGGAAATGACACCTGGATATGAACTGTTGGAAATGGCAGGGAAAAAGAGAGGCTATCTTGTTTCCGGCGGTGAGATCAACACAGAGAGAATGGCAAAGGTGCTTTTGGATGAATACCGGGCAGGTAAGCTGGGTAAATTCACTTTGGAAATGCCGGAGGAACAGCAATGAGTCAAGAAAATCTGTGGGAATTTGAAGGGAAATACTACGCGCAGGGCCTTCAATATGTTTGCGGTATTGACGAAGCTGGTCGTGGTCCTCTTGCCGGTCCTGTTTGTGCTGCAGCAGTCATTTTGCCTGCAAACATTGAGATTCCCGGTCTTAATGACAGCAAAAAACTCACAGACAAGCGTCGCAGAGAGCTGATGCCGATTATTAAAGAAAACGCTATTGCGTATGGAATCGCATTTGCAGACGAAAAGGAAATTGATCAGGTCAATATCCTGCAAGCAACCTTTCTTGCGATGGAACGGGCGGCATCTCAGCTTTCTGTGAAGCCGGAGGTTTTACTGATCGACGGCAACCGGGAGAAAGATTTTGGAATTCCGGTTGAAACGATCGTAAAAGGCGACAGCCGTAGCGCAAGCATTGCGGCTGCTTCTGTTCTGGCAAAGGTTACCAGAGATGACTATCTGCTGCAAATGGCGCAGGAATACCCGCAGTACGGATTTGAAATACATAAGGGCTATGGCACGAAAGCGCATTATGCCGCGATTGAAAAGTACGGTCCGTGTCCGATCCACCGTATGACTTTTTTGAAGAAATTCTATGGGACGAAATAACATTACCGGCGCTTGGGGCGAATCGCTGGCTGCGCAATATTTGCTGAAAAAAGGTACAATTTAGTTGCTGCTAATTATTCCTGCCGTTTTGGTGAGATCGATTTGATCGTTTCCAATAAAGAGTATTTAGTCTTTGTGGAAGTGAAGCTGCGAAAATCTGCAAGATTTGCTCGGGCTGCAGAGCATGTGGATGTCTATAAACAGGGCCGCCTTCGCACGACAGCTGAAATGTATCTTTCCCAGAATCCAACCGAATTGCAGCCGAGATTTGATGTGATCGAGATCTATGCGCCGGAGGGAATTGCCACAAAGAAACCTGAAATCTATCACCTGGAGGATGCGTTCGAGTGAGTGTTCCTGCATTTGATTTACATTGTGATACTGCATTTTCCCTTTTAGGTCAGAACTTTCGATCTTGTGGCAGTCTGAAGGAAAATGAAGGTCATATTGATTTAATCCGGGCAGGGGAGCTTGGCGGCTATGCCCAGTGCTTTGCCTGCTTCACAACAGAACCGGACGAAGAGATCCCTGTTGCTGCCGTTGAACTGTTTGAAAGGGAACTGGCAACGATACAACGGGAACTGGAGCGCAATCGGGATATAATTCGTCAGGCATATTCATCTGAGGATATTACGCAAAACCTTGAAAAGGGAATGATGTCTGCCGTTCTTACGATTGAAGGCCCTGCCGGTTTTGGTTATGATCCGGAACTGTTGGAGGATTTGTACCTTGCCGGTTTTCGAATGAGTACCCTGGGTTGGAATGAAAAGAACCCTCTTACCGGATCCTGGAAGACCGGAGGAGGACTTACCGACTTGGGTCGTGAGTATGTACATCAGGCGCAAAAGCTCGGTATGATCATTGATGTCAGCCATATCAGTGATGAGGGCTTTTGGGATATTATTAAGATCACACAGGCACCGATTGTGGCATCCCATTCCAACAGTCGTACAGTTTGCGATGTTAAGAGAAATTTGACAGACGATATGTTCCGTGCGATATGCGAAACAGACGGTGTTGCCGGAATCAATTTGTATTCTTCATTTTTAGGAAGAAACCCGACAATCGACACTGTTTGCGATCATATTTTCCACTTTTTGGAGTTAGATCCATCCGGTAAACACATTTCGCTAGGTGGAGATTTGGACGGTTGTGAAGCGCTTCCCGAGGGCTTTTCCGGTATTCAGGATTATCAAAAGTTGGCGCAGCGCCTTTTGCAGCGGGGGTTAGGCGAAGAAATGCTTCAAAATATTTTCTGGAATAATGCAATAGGAGTGATGAAACGATGCTCTATATAACAACAAGAGACAATCGCGACGCATTTACTACTTACAAAACATTATGTGAAAATACTGCAGTAGATGGGGGACAGTTCGTTCCTTTTTCTGCGCCTGTGTATTCCCCGGAAGAAATTTCGGAACTTAAAAACAAAGCCTTCGGCCAAATTGTGGCCGACCTAATGAATCACTTTTTCTCCGCAAAGCTTTCCGGTTGGGATGTGGATTTCACAATCGGCAGAAATGCGGCAAAACTGGCTGTAATGAGCCACAGAATTGCCATTGCAGAGCTGTGGCACAATCCCAGGGGAGACTTTTCTTACGTTGCGAGCAGTTTATATCATAAAATTTGCAACGGCAACCTGCCTGCGCCTGCGCCCACAAAGTGGTTTATAATTGCTGTAAAGATCGCCACGATCTTTGGCCTTTATGGTGAACTGCTTCGCAGTAAAGAGCTTTCTGAAGGAAATTCTTTCGATATTTGCGTTGACGGTTTTGATCTGTCATCGTTTATTGCTGCCTGGTACGCAAGAAGCTATGGCTTACCCATCGGAAAAATCGTCTGCGCAGTAACAGAGGATAGCTGCCTGTGGGAGTTTATTCACAGAGGCACCTTTACAGCCAGAGCTTCCGAGGAAGCATCCTTTGGCGATATCGAGCGGTTGATCCAGGGGACGCTCGGCTTTGAACAGGTAAACAGATTCGTTTCGATGTGTAACGGAATGCGCACCTATTCGTTGGACGAAGATCAGCAGACGAGGCTTAACGATGGTTTGTTCTGTTGCGTTACAAGTAAGGCTCGTGTTGAGTCAACGATCAACAGTCTGTATCGGAGCAATGGTTATATTTCTGACAGCAATACAGCATTTTGCTACGGTGGATTACAGGACTACCGGGCAAAAACCGGTGAAAGTGTTGTTACCTTGCTTTTTGCGGAAAAAACGCCCCTGGCAGATGCAGCAGCAATTTCTTCAGCAACCGGTTTATCTAAGGATAAGCTTACAAAACACATTAATTTTTCCTGATATAAGGAGACGACGATGGCTTTATATGCAATCGGTGATCTGCACCTAAGCCTGGGTGCGCCGAAACCAATGGATATCTTCGGCGGAAATTGGGTTGGCTATATGGATAAGCTGAAGGTCGGTATGTCCATCCTAAAGCCGGAGGATACCCTTGTGATTCTTGGCGATCTTTCCTGGGCGCTTGGACTAGAAGAAGCGAAGGATGATTTTGCCTGGATCAATGAAATCCCCGGCAATAAAATCATCATCAAGGGGAATCACGATTATTGGTGGAGCACTGCGGCAAAATTTAATAAATTTTGCCAAGAGAACAATTTCAAAAATCAATCTGTTCTGAATAACAATCATTATGTTTACGGCGACTGGGCCATTTGCGGCACAAGAGGTTGGTTTTATGAAGAAGAAAAGAGCGGACAGCACGATGAAAAAGTTTTCAAGCGGGAAATCGGCCGTCTGGAAGCATCCTTAAAATCAGCGGGAGACCGTCAGAAGCTCGTTTTTCTCCACTATCCGCCACGGTATAAAGGCTATACGTGTCCGGAGATTTTGACGCTATTAAAAGAATACGATGTTCGCTACTGCTTTTACGGACACCTTCACGGCGCAAGCCACGGACTTGCCCTGGAAGGTCTTTGGGACGGCATAGAATATCGCCTTGTTTCCGCGGATCGGCTGGATTTTAAACCGTATAAAGTATTTGATTAAAAAAATTAAAGAAAAGTGTGGACATTTCCTGCTTTTTTTGTTAATATAGTTCGGATAAAAAAATTGTAATAAATCTGCTGTTTTCAGCGGGATTTAGGGAGGACAAAAATATGAATATCAAAAACATTGAGAAAAAGGGCAATGAGGCTACAATCGTTGTCGAAATCGATAAGGAGCTGATGGAATCCGGTGTCAACAAGGCTTACCTGAAGGCACGCAAGAACATCGTTCTGCCTGGCTTCCGTAAGGGCAAGGCTCCCCGGAAGATGATCGAGGCAATGTATGGCGCTCATGTATTCTATGAAGATGGCCTGGAGGAAATTTTCCCCGAGGTTTATGAGTATGCTGTAATCGGTCAGGATGTAAAGGCGGTTGGCCGTCCCAGCCTGACAGATATGGACATCAGCGAGGATGGCATTGTTACCATCACTCTGACCACCGAGACCTATCCTGAGGTTACCTTGGGCGATTACAAGGGCCTGAAGATGAAGAAGGAAGCTGTTAAGATCACCGACGAGCAGGTTGAAGCTGAGCTGGACCGTATGGCGCAGAATGTTGCTTCTACTGAAACTGTTGAGCGCGCTGCCGAGATGGGCGACACTGCAAACATTGACTTCGAAGGCTTTGATAATGGCGTTGCCTTCGACGGCGGTAAGGGTGAAAACTTTGATCTGAAGCTGGGCTCCGGCTCTTTCGTTCCCGGTTTTGAGGAGCAGGTTGTAGGTATGGCTGCCGGCGATGAGAAGGACATCGATATTACATTCCCTGAGGACTACCACAAGGAACTGGCCGGCAAGGCTGTTGTGTTCCATGTTAAGGTGAACAAGGTTACCGCTACCAATGTTCCTGCGAAGGACGACGAGTTTGCAAAGGATGTTTCTGAGTTTGAGACTCTGGATGCACTGAAGGCTGACATTCGTGAGAAGGCACAGGCTGAAGCTGAGAAGAAGGCACAGGCTGAGTTTGAGCAGGCTTGCGTAGAAAAGGCTGCTGAAAACGCAACTGTTGAGATGCCCAAGGCTCTGATCGAATCCGAACTGGACACCCAGATGGAGCGCTTTGGCTATCAGCTGCAGATGAGCGGTTACTCTATGGAGGCTTATGCAAAGATGATGGGCGGCGATATGGCCACTATGCGCAATGCTTTCCGTCCCGCAGCTGAAAAGCAGGCAAAGATCAATGTTACCCTGGCAAAGATTGCTGAGGTTGAAGAAATTACCGTTTCTGAAGAAGACATCGCTGCCGAGTACGAGTCAGTTGCAAAGCAGTACAGCCTGGATGTAGAGAAGGTTAAGGAAATGGTTCCCGAATCTGAGCTGAAATCCGGCATTGAGACCCGTAAGGCCATTAAGGTCATTGTGGATTCTGCCGTCGTTTCCAAGCCCAGAAAGAAGAAGGCACCTGCTGCAAAGCCTGCAGCTGAAGAAAAAGCTGCAGAGGAATAATTTTCCACAACTTCGGTTACAATGTTTCAAACCCTGAAAGGAGATATGGCTATGAGTTTCATTCCTTATGTCGTAGAACAAACAAGTCGTGGTGAGAGAAGCTATGATATTTTCTCCCGTCTTCTGAACGACCGAATCGTGTTTTTATCTGAAGAGGTAAATGACACAACTGCTAGTTTAATTGTGGCGCAGCTGCTTTACCTGGAGGCCCAGGACCCGGATAAGGACATCCAGTTCTACATTAACAGCCCCGGTGGCAGTGTTACTGCAGGAATGGCTATTTATGACACAATGCAGTACATCAAGTGCGATGTGGCAACCATTTGCGTCGGTATGGCTGCATCTATGGGCGCATTTCTTCTTTCTGCCGGTACGAAAGGCAAGCGCATGGCGCTGCCGAATTCTGAAATTATGATTCATCAGCCTTCTGCCGGTACACAGGGTCAGATCACCGATATGGCGATCCATATGAAGCGTCTGGAGACCATTAAGGCGCGGATGAACAGAATTCTTGCTGAAAACACCGGCAAGAGCATTGAGGAAGTTACTGCGGCTTGTGAGCGGGATAACTTTATGACCGCTGACGAGGCTATGAACTATGGAATTATCGATAAGGTAATTACCAATCACTGATACGAAAGAAAGGCGGTGCCTGTGTAATGGCCAAAAAAGATGAACAAGTTTTATGCTGTTCCTTTTGCGGAAAGCAGGAGTCTCAGGCACGGCTGATTGCAGGTCCCGATGTTTGCATTTGCAGCGATTGCGTGCAGGCCTGTTGCGATTTGCTGCGGGAGGACAGTAAAGCTACCGGTATGCCGGATCATTTGCCAACCCCTATGAATATGAAGGCATATATGGATAGCTATATCATTGGCCAGGACGATGCAAAGATCGCACTGGCGGTTGCAGTTTATAATCATTATAAGCGTGTTTTCCTAGCACACGACTCTGAAGTGGAATTGCAAAAAAGCAATATTCTGCTTATTGGACCTACCGGCTCCGGCAAGACGCTGTTTGCCCAGACTCTTGCCAAAATTCTCAATGTGCCTTTTGCCATTGCTGATGCCACAACGCTGACAGAAGCAGGCTATGTGGGCGATGATGTTGAGAACATCCTGGTTCGTCTGCTGCAGGCCGCTGATTTTGATGTGGAGCTTGCAGAGCGGGGAATTATTTACATTGATGAGATGGACAAGATCGCCCGTAAGAGCGAAAACACATCTATTACCCGGGATGTGTCCGGTGAGGGCGTCCAACAGGCTCTTTTGAAGATTTTGGAGGGCACTGTCGCTACCGTGCCTCCCCAGGGCGGCAGAAAGCATCCCCATCAGGAAACGATCCCCATCAACACAAGCAATATCCTGTTTATTTGCGGCGGCGCATTTGATGGCCTGGACAAGATCATTGAAGCCCGGACAGACAAATCCTCTATGGGTTTTGGCTCTACCGTTGAGAGCAAGAAGGATCGGGACATCGGCAAACTGTTTGCACAGGTCCAGTCCCATGACCTGCTTAAGTTCGGTATTATCCCGGAGCTGATCGGACGTTTGCCGGTAATTACATCCTTGCAGGAACTGAAGAAGGAAGACCTTGTCAGAATTCTTGTTGAGCCGAAAAATGCACTGACGAAACAGTATCAACAGCTATTTGCTATGGATAATGTGGAGTTGGAGATTCTGCCGGAGACCCTCGAGGCTGTTGCAGAGAAAGCAATTGCACAGAAAATTGGCGCAAGAGGTTTGCGCGCTGTTATGGAACAGATGATGACCAAGATCATGTATGTGATTCCCTCTGACTATTCCATTCATAAGGTGATCGTTACACCGGAGTGTCTGGATGGCGCACAGCCAAAGCTTATACGCAACAAAGCGAAGCCGCGCGCCGCACTTACAACAAATAATTAAATTGCAAGGGGGTAGAAATCTACCCCCTTTTTCTCCTCATATGGAAAGGAGGTCATTATGGAAGATATAAATGTATCCGTTAAACTGCCGGTGCTTGCCCTTCGGGGAATTACGGTATTTCCTGAACAGACCGTGCATTTTGACATTGGTCGCGTGAAATCTGCTTTGGCACTGGAAGCGGCAATGAAGAACGATCAAATACTGATGCTTGCGCCGCAAAAGGATATTCTTCAGGACGACCCGGATCTGGCAGGACTGTATCCCATTGGTACAGTAGTAAAGGTAAAGCAGATCTTGAAATCTCACAGCGACAATATTCGTGTGCTTGTTGAGGGCTTATACCGCGCAAAAATTACGCAATTAAGCCAATTTACGCCCTATTTGGCAGGCACAGTAGAGAAAAAGACTGATGTTGCTACCCGCGAGAATTTAAATGCCCGCGCCCTTCGTAGAGAGGCCAATGCGCTGTATGGCAGTTATCTGGATCTGATCGAGCATCCTGCCCAGGCTGTGCATTTGCGGATGCTGGCATCGGAAGATTGCGGCTTTATTGCAGATGCAATCGCTCAAAATTCCGGTATCGAATATGCAGACAAGGCAAAACTTCTGTGCCAATTGAATCCTGTCAGAAGACTGGAGCTGGCGGTGCATCTTTTGAGGCAGGAGATCCAGATCCTGCAGCTGGAATCTGACATTCAGGACAAGACCCGGGCATTGATGGACCAGGACCAGCGGGATTACTATCTGCGTGAGCAGATGAAAGCAATCCGCGAGGAATTGGGGGACACAGACGAGTCTTCTGAATTTGCCGAGTATGAGAAAAATATCCTGAGGCTGAATTTACAGCCGGAGCTGGAAAACAAACTTATGAAGGATCTGGATCGGCTGAAAAAGCAGCCTTTCGGTTCTGCTGAAGCATCGGTCCTTCGTAATTATCTGGATACGGTTTTGGAATTGCCCTGGAATATTCGCACAAAGGAACGCGTTGATATTGATACAGCGAAGAAGATTTTGGAAAAAGATCACTTTGGTTTGGAGAAGGTAAAGCAGAGAATTCTGGAAACACTGGCAGTTCGTAAGCTTGCTCCCCAGATGCCGCCGCAAATTCTTTGCCTTGTAGGTCCTCCCGGTATTGGTAAGACATCCATCGCATACTCTGTGGCTCGTTGTTTGAACCGCAAAATGGCGCGGATTGCATTGGGTGGTATTCGGGATGAAGCGGACATTCGTGGACACCGGAAAACCTATGTTGGCGCAATGCCCGGCAGAATCATCAATGCAGTGATCCAGGCAGGCAGCAGCAATCCGTTACTGCTGTTGGACGAAGTCGATAAAATGGGCGCAGACTATCGGGGAGACCCCAGCGCCGCGCTTTTGGAAGTTCTGGACGGAGAACAGAATAAAACCTACAGAGATCACTACCTTGAGATCCCGTTTGATTTGAGCGATGTGATGTTTATCATCACTGCAAACACTTTGGATACCATTCCCAGACCCCTTCTTGACCGTATGGAGATCATTGAGCTTGGTTCTTATACGGACGAGGAAAAGGTGATGATCGCCAAAAATCACTTAATTCCCAAGCAGCTGGAAAAGCATGGCATTCAAAAACGGCAACTTCGTATTACAGAGGATGCCATTCGTGAGATCATTCAGTGTTACACCCGGGAGTCCGGCGTTAGAAACCTGGAAAGATGCATTGGCGAGATCTGCAGAAAGACGGCTACGGTTATTCTTTCGGATGAAGCAAAGAAATGCAATGTGATTAACGGCGCTAAAGTGGAATCTGTCCTTGGAGTAAGAAAGTTCCTGCCGGACAGAATCCCCGGAAATGATCAGGTTGGTCTTGTTACCGGATTGGCCTGGACCTCTGTTGGTGGTGAGACGCTTGAGGTGGAAGTCAATGTGATGGAAGGTTCCGGAAAACTGGAGCTGACCGGCAATCTTGGAGATGTGATGAAAGAATCCGCCCACGCCGCGTTAAGCTATATCCGCGCAAATGCTGAAAAGCTTGCTGTGCCTGCTGATTTCTATAAGAAAATGGACATTCATGTCCATTTCCCGGAAGGTGCTGTGCCCAAGGACGGTCCTTCTGCCGGTATTGCAGTTTGCACAGCAATGGTATCTGCTTTGACCGGAACAACTGTACGCCGGGATGTGGCTATGACCGGCGAGATCACACTTCGCGGTCGCGTGCTTGCCATTGGCGGACTAAAGGAAAAGACAATGGCAGCCCATCGGCACGGAATTCACACGGTGATTATCCCCAAGGACAATGAACGGGATTTGAGCGAGATCGATCCGGTTGTGAGAAATGCATTGACTTTTATTACAGCAAAATCTGTAGATACTGTGCTGGAAACTGCGCTAAACCGACACTCAGAGATCACACCCACAATCCTTCAGGATATTCCGGAGGATATGAAAACAATTTCCCGCAAACCGAGCATTCGTCAGTGAGGTGCGCTTATGAATTTTCATAATGTTGATTTCTTGATCTCTGCAGCCTCAAAAAAGCAATTTCCGCCCCAAAATCTTCCGGAGATTGCATTTGCAGGTAAGTCCAATGTGGGAAAATCTTCCGTAATTAACCGGATTTTACAGCGGAAAAATCTCGCAAGGGTAGGGGAAAGACCCGGAAAGACCATACACGTAAACTATTTCACCATTGATGAGAAATGTTACTTTGTGGATCTGCCGGGTTACGGCTATGCAAAAGTCTCCCAGGCGGAAAAGGATCGCTGGTCCAATCTAATGGAAGATTATTTTGCGGCTGACCGCATTGACCTTGGTGTCTTCATCGTGGATGCGCGGCATGCTCCTACAAAGAACGACATCACAATGGCCCAGTGGTTTTTGCAGTCCGGGTGTCCGTTTGTTGTGGTTGCAAATAAATTGGACAAGCTTAAAAAAAGCGAGATCGAACCGAATTTGCAAGTCATTCGGGATGATTTAAGCTTACCGGAGGACTGTCCGGTGATTCCTTTTTCGGCGGAAAAAGGGACTGGCCGTGATGAATTGGTTAAGATTATTTTAGCAGCTGCTGAATAACAACGGAAAAAGGGTTGCCCTGTTGGGCAACCCTTTAATTTATTGATTGATCGCTTCTTTTAGCGCTCTTGCCAACTGATCGGGGCAGGAGGTAGTCTTCATACCGCAGTGGATGCCTTCAATTCTGTCAATTACATCCTGTGCATTCATACCTTCCACAAGCTTTCCAATGCCTTGCAGGTTGCCGTTGCAACCGCCAATAAACTGCACGTTTGAAATAATTCCGTCCTCGATTTCAAAGAGAATTCTTTGGGAACAAGTTCCTTTTGTCTTATATTCGTACTGCATATGTGTATTCCTTTCTATGTCAGATGATGTCTGCAAGTTTTGCGCCGGCAAGGTGAATGATAGCTTCATAATGAATCAGCATTTGATGACCCCGCTCACCGGCAGATATGGCAATTTCACTGTATAGCTGGCAGGTCTCATCAATGAAGGTGGGATAGGCTTTCTTCATACCAATGGGGCTGCATCCGCCACGAATATAGCCGGTGAGTGACAGTAGATCCTTCACAGGAATCAGCTCCATGTTTTTATCACCGGCTGCCTTTGCAGCTGCTTTAAGATTCAGCTCGCAACAGACCGGAATGCAGAAAACATTAATTCCGGTGCGTGCGCCCCTGGCTACAAGTGTTTTAAACACCTGTTCTTCCGGCAGGCCAATGGCCTGGGCAGCGTGCTTGCCACTTAAATCTTTTTCATTGTAATCGTAGAAGGCTTCCTCACAAGTAAAACCTGCCTGCTGCACCAGTCTTACTGCATTTGTTTTATTTACCATAGTATCACCTGGGATATTATACGATATTTCCGCTGTTCTTTCAAGAGTGAATTATTGCAGCAAAAACGGTTACGCTATTAAGACAAAGGAGGCGCGATTATGGAAAAAACAAACAATCCGGAGCTGAAGGAACAGGATCGGGAACAGATGATTGAGCTGGGTTCTGATATTACAAAATCTAGTAAAGGCAATATCTACACATTGACGATTATCGGTCAGGTGGAAGGACATCAGGTTCTTCCGGAAACTGTAAAAACAACGAAATATGAGCATGTGCTGCCTCTGCTGGCTGGCATTGAGGAAAGTGATGAGATCGATGGTTTGTTGCTCCTGCTAAACACAGTCGGCGGTGATATTGAGGCAGGGCTTGCCATTGCAGAAATGATTGCAGGTATGAAAAAGCCGACAGTATCCCTTGTTTTGGGCGGTGGTCATTCCATTGGTATTCCCCTTGCAGTTTGCACAAAAAAGTCTTTTATTACGCCGACAGCCAGTATGACAGTCCATCCGGTTAGAATGACCGGTTTGGTTGTGGGTGCGCCACAGACGTTCCGCTATTTTCAGAGGATTCAGGAGCAAATTGCAGATTTTGTTACGGAAAACTCCAGTATTTCGAAGGAAAAATTTGAGCATTATATGATGGCAACAGGGGAAATGGCTACAGATGTGGGCACGATCCTGTACGGAAAGGAAGCGGTTTCTTCCGGCTTGATTGATAAATTGGGCGGTTTAAATGATGCCCTTGCCGCTCTTCATAAAATGATTGAAAAGCAAAGGAAACGGGAAGGGGAGAAGTAAGCTAAATATTTTCGATTATATACTGGAAATCTTGAATAATTTGTGATATTATATGGATGTACGAATAGGGAAAGGATAGGTTTGAATATGAACTGGCTTGAAAGTTTAATATATGGCCTTGTATCGGGACTAACGGAATTTCTTCCTATCTCTTCCCGCGCACATCAGGATTTAATTCTTATGTTATTTGGCGCTAACGGACACGACCCTTTCCGGGATTTCCTTGTTCACGGCGCTATGCTTGTGTCAATTTTTTCCGGATGCAGAGCAATGTTGGGACAATTGCGCAGAGAAAACGCAGCAGCAATCCACGGCCGCTCACTTCACACACGCCCTAAATCCATGCATGACATCCGCTTGGTTAAGAATGCTTTTCTTCCAATGGTGATCGGCATATTGGTGCTTACATATGTAGTTGGCATTCGTAGTTCGCTGATTTATGTTGCACTGTTTCTTTTGATCAATGGCGTGATCCTGTTTGTCCCGGATCGGTTGGTTCGCTCAAATCGGGATGCCCGGACAATGTCTGGATTGGATAGTTTCTTAATTGGCATTTTTGCCGCGCTGTCTGCAATTCCCGGTTTTTCCCGGGTTGGTTGCTGCACTTCGGTTGCAGTATGCCGTGGCGCTGACCAAAGGAAGGCTTTGGACTGGGCGCTTTTATTAAGCATTCCCGCCCTCGCTCTTTTGATGATCGTCGATATTTTCGGAATGTTCTCTTTTTCCGGTATCTCCGGTTTTTGGAGCAACTTCTTCGGATATCTTCTGTCGGCTGTTGGTGCGTATATTGGCGGATATATCAGTATTTTGTTAATGAAGTTTCTTATTGTACGGACAGGATTGTCTGATTTCTCCTATTATTGTTGGGGTGCTGCACTGATCTCGTTTGTACTGTACTTAATTGTGGCGTAAAGGAGCTATGTATGGCGAAACAGAAACAAAGATCCCAGGCTGAAAGAGCGGTTTCTGCTGCAAAGAATAAAAATCAAAAGCGCAAGCGCACTGCATCCAACAAAACTACAGGCAAGAAGGATGCAAAGATCCAGAAGCAGCTATCAAAACAGCCTCGTGATATTCCTGTCCGGTTGATTACATCTGCAGTCTTTTTCTGCCTGTTTGTACTTCTTATTATCACTTATTTTGTACCTGAAGGGATCTACTTTAAGTACTTCAGCCTCTTCATTCACGGCCTTGTTGGCAGCACCGGCTTTGTTGTGGCAATGCCTGTTCTGCTATACCTGTTCTTTATTCACGCATTTAGCGGAAAAAGGCCTGTTTTGATGCGCTCGATTTGTTTGGGTTGCTTTTTGCTTGTTTGTGGCTGCCTTGCCCATTTGATCTATGACCCCAACTGTACCACCGGTTTTAGCGAGCTCTACTTGGGCGGCATCGATGGCACGACCGGTGGCCTGCTTTGCGGCGCGCTTGCAATTTTCCTGCACTGGTTCTTTGGTCCGGTATTCCCGTTCATTCTGTTGGTCGTGGCCGGAATTTTCCTGCTGCTGGGCAGTATGCAAATTACCATCCCGAGTATTGTTCGGGCTGTTCGCAATCGCCCCCGCCCGGAATGGGATAATGAGAAGGAGGTCCGTCAGGAGCCCGCGGCCGTTGTTGTAAACCATATTGCAAATAAACACATTGAATATATGGAGCGGCATCGCCAAGCGGATGAAGAACCGGAGACAAAGCCAAAGAAGAAAACAGTGGTCTTGGATATTGAAGATCCTGAACCGGAATCCACAAAGAAGGTCGACGAAATTATGCGTCAGATCGACAGCGATGTGGACGACCCGGTGGCTATTTCCGAAGGTGAAGTAAAGGAAAATGCTGACTGTGAGATCATTCCTATTGTGAACAAAAAAGCGCAGCCAATTCCTGCGGAGATGCCGCCCTACGAGCCGGAAGAGCCCTTGGAGGATGCACCGGTTGTGGAGGTCTCTACCAAAAAAGTAAAGGTTACCGCTAAGGATGCAGAGGAGGCAGCCGCGGAACTGGAGCAGGAAATTGCCCTGAAGGCTGCCCAGGAAAAGCCGGAATACCGGCACCCGCCCATTGATCTGCTCCGACCCTCCGGACGGTCTTCTTCCGATGGGACTGCGGAAATGCGTGAGAATTCCAGACGTTTGAACGAAACTCTGGCAAGCTTTAAGATCGAGGCCCACATTATTAATGTTACCCGCGGTCCCAGCGTTACCCGCTATGAAGTGGAACTGGAGAAGGGCGTGCGCCTGAATAAGCTGACAACTGTTGCAGATGATATTGCCCTTAGCTTAGGCGCTACCGGTGTACGCATCGCTGCAATTCCCGGTAAGATCTCCGTTGTGGGCATTGAAGTCCCCAACCGGGCAGTTACAACCGTTTCTCTGCGGGATGTAATTGATTCTCAGGAGTTTAACAACGCAAGCTCCAAGTCCTCCTTTGCGGTTGGCAAGGACATTGGCGGCAGTTGTATTGTCGGTAATATCGCAAAACTGCCCCATATGCTGATTGCCGGTACAACCGGTTCCGGTAAATCAGTATGTATGAACTCGATTATCATCTCTTTGCTGTATAAGGCAAGCCCTGAGGATGTTAAGCTGATTATGATCGATCCCAAAATGGTCGAATTGGGCATTTACAATGACATTCCTCATCTTCTGACACCTGTTGTTACTGATCCAAAAAAAGCTGCCGGCAGTTTGCAATGGGCAGTTGTGGAAATGATGCGTCGGTATAAGGTAATGTCTGATGCAGGCGTGCGGGATATTGACTCCTACAACAGCATCATTGACAATCAGGAAATTGATGCAGCAAAGCTGCCGCAGGTGGTTGTCATCATCGATGAGTTGGCTGACCTTATGTTGGTTGCGGCAAAGGAAGTAGAGGAATCTATCTGTCGCATTGCACAAATGGGTCGTGCTGCTGGTATGCATTTGATTATCGCAACGCAGCGTCCCTCTGCAGATGTGATTACCGGCCTTATGAAGGCGAATATCCCTTCCAGAATTGCTTTTGCAGTTGCTTCTGCAATGGAATCCCGTATTATCCTGGACAATCAGGGCGCGGAAAAGTTGGTCGGAAGAGGCGATATGCTTTATGCGCCCATTGGCAGCGGAAAGCCGAAGCGTGTGCAAGGTTGCTTTGTTAGTGATCCGGAAGTGGAGGCAGTTGCTAACTTTGTGAAATCCAATCACAGCGCAGAGTACGACCAAAAGGTTATGGATGAGATCGAACGCAAGGCTTCTCAGACCGGAACAAAAGGCAGCGCGTCCAGCGACGCTGAGCCGAATTCCGATGAGATGTCCGGCGATGAAATGCTTCCTGCTGCAGTGGATGTGATTTTGGAAATTGGACAGGCTTCAGTCTCTATGCTTCAGCGTCGACTGAAATTAGGCTATGCAAGAGCGGCGCGCATTGTTGACGAAATGGAAGAAAAGGGTATTGTTGGTCCTTATGCCGGCAGTAAACCCAGAGAAATCCTTATCACAAAAGAACAATGGGCTCAAATTAAATCCGGTCAGTGCAATCAAATGCATTTTGACGATCTGTGTGATGAGCAACCTGCTGACGATGATTTTGAATAATACCTGCGTACCCCCGGACTTAGGTCCGGGGGTTATTTTTTGCATATACGGCATTTGCGTGCATAGAATTCAGCAGGAGTGATGCTTATGAGATGTGCATGGCAGGCGTATATGAATCTGATTCCTGTTTGGATGCGCAAAAGGGTGGACGAGCAGGGAAGAGATACCTTGCAGGAACTGCGTCTTCGATTAGGATCTCCGCCGGAACTGATCCTGCCGAATCGGCGGATATGGCTGGACAAGCCTGTTACAGCGGAAGATCTTCGATTCAGTGTGAGCATGGCATCAAAGTATTCGCCATGGTCTGCAGCCAGTATTGCACAGGGGTTTATAACTGCTCCAGGCGGACACAGAGTTGGTATATGCGGTGATGCAGTGTCGCGTGATGGTGTAATGTCCGGCATTCGAACGGTTACATCCCTAAACCTGCGTGTTGCAAGGGATTTTCGAGGTATTGCAACCGGAATGACTGATGATATGGGGTCTGTCTTAATAGTTGGGAAACCCGGCAGCGGAAAAACTACACTCCTCAGGGATATGATTCGCCAGCGTTCTGACAAAGGCGCCGGATGCATTTGTGTCGTGGACGAGCGTGAAGAGATTTTTCCGAAAACCGGCAGCGGGATTTGCTTTCCTGTAGGTAAACATACCGATGTTTTGTCGGGCTGCAAAAAAGCTGCGGGAATTGAGATTGTATTGAGAAATATGACTCCGGCAGCGATTGCTGTGGATGAAATTACAGCGAAGGAGGACTGCGCTGCTCTACTGCAGGCAGGCTGGTGCGGTGTAAAGCTTTTGGCAACTGCCCACGCAGGAAATCGCCAGGATTTATTCAGCAGGCCTATATATCGCCCAATTCTGGAAAGCGGATTGTTTGATACCCTAGTATTTTTACATTCGGATAGGTCCTGGCATAGTGAAAGGATGAATTTATGACACTGAAAATTGCAGGTGCGATTTTGATCGTTGTTAGTTGTGGCGCATTTGGTTTTTGTGTGGCGCGGAATCATCGCAGAGAAGTGTTTGCTCTGGAACAACTGATTTTGGCGCTGGATTATATGGAGTCTGAACTTAAATACAATCTTTCGGCACTGCCGGAGCTTGCGCAAAGCTTAGTCACAGTCACAAAGGGTGCAGTCCGGGATGTGTTTCAAAGATTCTTAAAGGAGTTGGATAACCAGATTTTGCCGGATGCAGAAAAATGTATGCACATTGCCCTTGGAAACATAAAAGATATACCTCCGATTACGTTGTCCTGCTTTAAAAGCTTTGCGCAAACATTAGGGAAATTTGATCTGGAAGGACAGGAAAAGTCCCTTGTTATACTGCGGCAAAATTGTGAGAAGAAATTGGATAATTATATGAAAGATCAGGATAATCGGCTGCGGAGCTATCAAACATTAGGGCTTTGCGCCGGCGCAGCACTGGCTATCCTTTTTGTATGATATATGGAAATTGACTTAATATTTAAAATTGCTGCAGTTGGCATTATTATCTCCATTTTAAATCAGGTGCTATCAAAAACCGGGCGCGAGGAGCAGGCAACAATGACGACATTGGCTGGGCTTGTTGTGGTTCTGATGATCATAGCGCAAAAGATTGCCGATCTGTTTGATTTGGTTAAAACACTATTTCAGTTTTAATGGATATTTTTTTAAAAGCTACTGCCGGTGTGTTGATCGCATTGGTGATGTATTTGATCCTTGCAAAGCAAAATAAGGATTTTTCCTTAGTGCTGACGGTGGCAGTATGCTGCCTTGTTACCGGCTGTGTCGTTAGTTATATACAACCGATTATTGACTTCTTTTCAAGGCTGCGGGGTCTGGCACAGCTTAATACGGATATGTTGAAGATCATTCTTAAATCGGTTGGAATTGCACTGATTGGAGAAATGGTTAATTTGATTTGTGCAGATGCCGGAAATAATGCACTTGGTAAGACTTTACAAATTCTTGCCAGTGTAGTGATCTTATGGATGTCTGTTCCGCTGTTTTCCAGTCTTGTAGATCTTGCCGTGGAAATTCTGGGGGCAATATGAAAAAACTAATGATTATACTGTTGCTTCTGGCTATGCTTCCGATTACGGCAAATGCAATGGAGTTTACAGCGCCGCAAGCACCTGCAGATGCGGAAAAGCTAATGCCCGAGGACTCAACTTCTTTTTCTGAAGATCTTTGGTATATTATTCGTTCAGCGATTCCATACTTGCAGCCTAACGTTGCAGAG
This sequence comes from Faecousia sp., assembly GCA_045612985.1. Lineage (GTDB taxonomy): Bacteria > Bacillota > Clostridia > Oscillospirales > Oscillospiraceae > Faecousia. Next base: position 20,141 of record JAZLAB010000060.1, on the reverse strand, counting down.
GCTGGGCGCATTGGTCTTTCGTTGATTGTGATTACACTGCTGATTTCTATTTTGCAAAATATTTCCGGGGCATCAAAACATATTGTTCAGTTGGTTAGTACGATCGCGATAGGTGTTGCTTTATTTCGGCCATCCAATGCGCTGATTCAGGTGGGAGTTCAAACTGTTAAGGAGCTTAACGAATACGGCAAGCTGCTTCTTCCGGTTATGACGGCTGCAATGGCAGCACAGGGGGCGCCGAGTACATCCGCTGCGTTATATACGGGTACGGTGCTATTTAATACAGTTTTAATCAGTGGGATTACAAAGCTGATCGTACCACTGCTGTATATTTTTCTTGTAATTTCCATTGCAAACAACTGCGTGGGAAATGAAATGCTGAAGAACTTGCAAGCAAGCACAAAAGGTGTTATGACCTGGGGTTTGAAAGCCTTTATTTATATATTCAGTGGTTACCTCACGATCACCGGCGTAGTCAGCGGCGCAGCGGATGCATCTGCTGTGAAGGCTGCAAAGCTTATAATATCCGGATCTGTACCGGTTGTTGGTAAAATCATATCAGACGCATCGGAAACGATTCTTGTCAGTGCCGGCGTGATGCGCAGTGCTGCCGGGGTTTACGGTATTGTTGCGATTGTTGCAATATTTTTAGTACCTTTTTTAAAGATCGGAGTGCAGTATTTGATTTTAAAACTGACAGCTTCTGTTTGCAGTATTTTTGGCGCGAAAGAGTCAGTTTCCCTGATTATGGACTTTTCAACGATCATGGGATTTATTCTGGCAATTGTAGGCACGGTTTGCTTATTGCTGCTGATCAGCACCGTGTGCCTAATGAAAGGAATATCATAATGGACAGTCTGCGCGCATATCTTCTATCGATAGTGGCCGCAGCAGTTATTGCTGCAGTCATTATGAAACTAGTTGGCGACAAAAATCCATACAGCGGTATAATCCGGTTATTAACAGGGCTTTTCTTGTCAATAACAGTAATATCTCCCTTGGCAAAAATTAGTGTTTCAGATGCAGGCGCGTATTTTTCCTCACTACAGGTGGATGCTGCGGCTGTGATAGAAGACGGTGAAAATACCGCAAACAATGCACTGGGAGAAATCATAAAGGAAAATACGGAAGCATATATTTTAGAAAAAGCTGAAAAAATCGGATTAAAAATTGATGTAACAGTATTTCTTTCAGATGGGTTGCCGCCGGTACCAAAATCGGTTACGATCTCCGGAGCAGCTGCGCCATATGCCAAGATGCAGCTACAGGCAATTATTGAAAAAGATTTGGCGATTGCAAAGGAGAATCAATCGTGGACATAAGAAACTTGGCTGATAGAAGCATACAATTTGTTAAGAAATACCGATATGTTGCAATTGTGCTTTTGGTTGGACTGATATTGATGGCATTGCCGGAGACAGAAAAGAAAAGCGAATCAACGACTCCTGCTGCTACGCAAACAGCCACAAAGGAAACGATGGAAGATAGGCTTTCATCAATTTTGAGTCAAATCAGTGGAGCAGGTGAAGTGCGTGTTCTGCTTACAGAGGCAGTAGGAGAGGAGGTATTCTATCAGACCAACGACAGCGAAAGCAGTGGAGAGAATACCTCCGATAAGAACATAAACACAGTCATCGTTACAGATGCACAGCGCACGCAAAGCGGCCTAATTCGTCAAATCAATCCACCGGCATACCGCGGAGCAATCGTCCTTTGCCAAGGCGCAGACGACCCGAAAATACAACTGGCAATTGTGGATGCGGTATCAAAAATTACCGGATTGGGTGCAAATCGTATTTCAGTAATGAAAATGAAATGAATGGAGGATTTTTTAATGAAAATCTGGAAGAAGAATGTTGTAGCAGCAGCCGTTTTGGTTGCGGTGTGCGCCGGTATCTATGTGAATTGGGTGTATACCGAGGATAAGGCAGTTGCAGATCTTACGGATACTTTAGACGCGGATAAGATTATGTCTGCGGATATGCTTGTTATGAATGACGGCAACACGCTAGCATTAGACGGCAACAATACCATTACGGATTATTTTGCCGCTGTGAGATTGTCAAGGCAGGAGGCACGAGACAGTGCTGTGGGTTTACTGCAGGAAGCAATGGCGTATGGAGACAATGCAGAAACTGTGCAATCCAATGCTCAGTTGGAGGAGATCGTACAGACAGCCCTTTGCGAAGCGCAGATTGAAAGCTTAGTGATTGCGAAAGGATATACAGACTGCGTGGCATATATTGGCAATGAAGGCATCTCTGTGGCTGTTGCGGCACCAGAGGGTGGGTTAACACAAAAGGATGTTGCAGTGGTTGCAGACATCGTTATTACCCAGTCTGAATATACAATGAAGGACATTCACGTTGTAGAGGTTCAGTGATCTGCTACCCCGGAGGCAAATTTGCCTTTGGGGTATTTTTTTGGTTCCTGCAGAAAACAGTTGTAATTTTCAGGAATTGTGGTACAATAAACAAAAGTATGCCGTAAGAGTTTGCGGCAATGAATCTGGAGGTATTTCTATGGCTGAGAATAAACAATATATTACACAAGCGCAGGAAAACGGCAATGTGTTGATTTCTGAAGATGTCATTGCATCCATTGTTGCAAATGCAATCGGTGATGTGGAGGGCGTTGTAGGTTTGAGCACAAAGCCCGGTTCGGACATTGCCGATTTGATCGGTAAAAAGAATTGGGGCAAGGGCATCAAGATCACGATCAATGAAGACGATTCCCTGGATATTGATTGCAACATTAATGTTGGCTACGGCCAGAGTGTTGTTGCCGTTGCAAAGTCCGTTCAGGATGCCGTGGCTGCTTCCGTTGAGTCCTTTGCAGGCGTGAAGATTAACGTTGTCAATGTTAATGTTTGTGGCATTATTCGTCAGTAAGAGGTCTGTATGACAAGAGCAAACGCCAGAGAACTGGCAGTACATTTGATTTACAGCTGCATATTTACCGGTGAAGAGCCAGATCAGATAATCGCGGCCCGCTTGGAAAAGGATTACTATAGTCTGCTTTCTGATGAAAATCAGGTATATTCTGAGCGTCCCAGCCGCGCGCAACGGGCCTATATCGACACGGTTGTTTCCGGTGTCGCAAACCGCAGCGATCAGTTAGACGAGTACATCCAAAAGTATGCGATTGACTGGGATATTTCCCGTATTTCCAAGCTGACACGGGCCATTATGCAGCTGGCCATTTTTGAGATTCTGTTTGTTGAGGATGTTCCGGTTGGTGTTGCAATCTCCGAAGCAGTCCGCATCGCAAAAATGTATGACGGCGACGATACCGGCGCTTTTGTTAACGGTATTCTTGGTGCATTTGCCAGAGAAATTTCTACCGAGGTAACACAATGAAATGCATTGGCTTTGATACAAGCAATTATACCACCTCCATTGCGCATTTTGACGGTAATGACGGCGTGAACTGCTCACAGCTGTTGCCGGTGAAAGCAGGCGAGCTGGGATTGCGCCAAAGCGATGCCGTATTCCATCACACAAAAAGCCTGCAGGAACTTTCCGGTAGGCTTTTTTCCGATGTTGATGCCAATTTAATCGAGGCTGTTGGCGTTAGCACACGCCCCAGAGCGGTTGATGGCAGCTATATGCCGTGTTTTATGGTGGGAATTACCCAGGCAACACTTTTGGCAAACGCGCTGCACGTGCCGCTGTACGAGTTCTCTCACCAGCAGGGACATATTGCCGCTTCTGCCTGGAGCGCGGGGAGAATGGACCTTTTGGACACACCTCATTTGGCTTGGCACCTTTCCGGCGGAACAACGGAGCTATTACTGGTCGAGCCGGACGGAAAGAGTGTGGCCTGCCGGCGTATAGGCGGCACAACTGACATTTCTGCCGGTCAGCTGATCGACAGAACCGGTCAATTATTGGGCTTGCCTTTTCCCTCGGGAAAATCTTTGGATGCCCTTTCTGCTGATGCGCATAGAACAGATTGCTTTCGAGTGAAATGCGATCAAATGGAGTTTTCCTTTTCCGGTGTACAAAATAAAGTGCAGCAGTACCACAACTCTGCTGGGATTGCTTCCGAGACAGCTGGCTATGCGTTAAGATGTGTCGCAGGAGCTGTGCGTCAGGCCACAGAAAATGCATTAAAGCAATATCCGGATATGCCTGTGATTTTTTCCGGTGGTGTTGCATCAAATTCCATTTTGCGACAGGTACTGGCACCCCTAGATCCAATTTTTGCAGAACCGAAATACTCGACAGACAATGCGATGGGCATCGCAATACTTACTTACAGAGCCCGGGAGGGATAATATGCCACAGCAGGTGCTTTCTGTTGCACAAATCAATCAATATATTCAGGAAAAAATGGATACAGATCCTGTGCTGTCCGGCATCGCTGTCCGTGGTGAGATCAGCAATTATAAGGTATATCCCTCCGGACACCATTACTTTTCCTTAAAAGATGATCAGGCGACCATTCGTTGTGTTATGTTCCGCGGGAATGCGTTGAAGCTGAGGTTTCAGCCGGAAAACGGAATGCAGATTATCGCCATAGGTAAGATTTCCGTATATCCGCGGGATGGAGCGTATCAATTATATTGTACAAATCTTTCATTGGATGGCGTGGGCGATCTGCACGCAGCATTTGAGCAGTTGAAGAAAAAGCTGGCTGCCGAGGGCCTTTTTGAGCAGTCCCACAAAAAGCAGTTACCCTTATATCCGGGAACGATCGGCATCATTACCAGCTCTGCCGGTGCTGCTGTTCACGATATGTTGCGAATCTTGCGGAAACGATATCCTTTAACAAAGGTGAGGCTTCTTCCTGTGCGAGTACAGGGTTTAGAAGCGCCTGGAGAAATTGCTGCCGCCATAAAATATGCCAACCTGCATAAGCTTGCAGATTTGTTGATTGTTGGCCGTGGAGGTGGATCCATTGAGGATCTTTGGGCCTTTAATGATCCACAGGTGGCTTATGCCATTTATGACTCAATAATTCCGGTGATTTCTGCGGTTGGACACGAACCGGATGTTACGATCAGCGATTATGTTGCAGATTTGCGGGCCGCCACCCCATCTAATGCTGCTGAGCTTGCTGTGCCGGATCAGGACGCGCTTCGTCAATCGTTGGATTCTTTGATGTCAGCAATGGTAAGTTCGCTTTCGCGGCGTCTCAAGGCCTCGAGACAGCAATTAAACACGCTGTCCGGTGCAGGCGCGCTGCAAAGCCCCACAAAATACATTGAGCACAGACGCAATGCGATGCGATTGCTGACATCACAGCTTTATGCTCTGCAACAGGATAAAGTAGGTAAAAAGAAACAACAATTTCTTTCTTTAACTGCAAAATTAGATGCAATGAGTCCGTTAAAAGTATTAACTCGCGGTTATTCCTTTGCCCAGACGGAGAGGGGAGAGGTACTGCGCTCCGTTGCGCAGGTCAAAACAGAGGATTCAATCTTCATCCGCTTGGCAGATGGTAGCTTGAACGCGGTTGTGCGTGATGTTAGGAGTGAAATCAATGAATAAAGAAAATAAGACATTTGAAGAAAATATGCACCGCCTGGAAGAAATTGTCCGCGCTATGGACAGGGGAGATGTTCCACTGGAGGAGTCGCTAAAATTGTTCCAGGAGGGCACTAAGCTGGTTGAAAGCTGCGGAAAGCTGCTGGATGAAGCAGAGTTGGAGGTTAAGAAAATCATCTCTGACGCTGAAGGAAACCCTTTAGAGGAGAATTTTTAATATGAAGCTTACCTTTCAGAATCAGACTGCCCAATACCGGCAGTTTGTTGAAGAATTTTTAGACAAGAACTGTTTTGTTTATCCCCAGGAGCCGCAGCAATCTCTTTTTGAATCGATGCGTTATAGTTTGCTTGCCGGTGGTAAGCGGCTGCGTCCTATTTTTGTTTTTGATTTCTGTAGGATGTGCGGCGGTCAGTGGCGTGATGCAGCACAGTTCGCTGCCGCTGTGGAGATGATCCATACATACAGCCTGATCCACGATGATCTGCCTTGTATGGATAACGATGACTATCGGCGCGGCAGATTGACAAACCATAAGGTTTATGGAGAATGCTTGGCTGTTCTGGCCGGGGACGGTATGCTGACGGCAGCTTTTGAGCATTTGACAAAGGCACCTTATTCTGCTGAAATCAGAATCCGAGCTGTTGAAACTCTTTCCCGCTGCGCAGGCGAATTGGGTATGGTAGGCGGCCAGGTTTTGGACACCCAAAGCGAAACCCGTAAGTGCACAAAACAGGAAGTTCTTGATATTCAAAGTCGAAAGACCGGCGCGTTGATCCGCGCAGCCTGCATTTTAGGTGTTTTGGCCGGAAATGGCACACAGCGGCAGCTGGAGGCTGCAGATCAATTCGCTTCGTCTCTGGGTCTTGCCTTCCAGATTCGGGATGATATGCTGGATGTGATTGGCAATGCCGAAGAATTGGGCAAGGCTACCGGTGCGGATGCGAATAAGAACACCTTTGTTCAGCTTTATGGCCTTGAAGAATGTGAAAAAATGGTCATTACTTATACCAACCAGGCAATTTCTGCTTTGTCTGAATTTTCTGATGCTGCGTATATGACAGAGCTGGCAAATTCTCTCACAGGAAGAACTGTATAATTTATATCCCGCGCCATTTTCGGTGCGGGATATTTTTGTGGTACTTGTAATAATTTGTAGATTTATACTGGAAATAAAATTTTCCTTATGATATAATCCTTTTGCACTCGTTTGGTGTCGAATATGCAGAATGAAGAACAGCTAATGACTAAATATTGTAACCGGAAGACGGTATCGTCTTCCGGTTTTTTGTTACATATCGAAGGCTGGATTCATATAATATACATTCTTTTGATTTAACTTTTCTCTAAGCAGTTGGATCGCCTCGCCGAACCGCTGGAAATGCACGATCTCTCGCTCCCGGAGGAATTTAATTACATTATTCACATCGGGGTCATCGCTGAGCCGCAGAATATTGTCATAAGTGGTACGCGCTTTTTGCTCCGCAGCAAGATCTTCTGTAAGGTCGGTAATGGGGTCGCCTTTGACCTGCATTGTTGCGGCTGTCCAGGGTGTACCCGATGCAAATTGAGGGTAAACACCTGCTGTATGGTCTACAAAGTAGGGTGCGAATGCGCTATCTTGAATCTGGGAATCCTTCAAATTTCGAGTCAACTGGTGAACGATCGCTCCGACCATTTCCAGGTGATTTAATTCTTCCGTGCCAATGTCAGTTAAGAGGCCCTTTAATTCATCAAAAGGCATAGAATATCTTTGAGAAAGATAGCGCAGCGATGCGCCCAATTCGCCGTCCGGTCCGCCATATTGGGAGATAATGATAGACGCCAAACGGGGATTTGGACGATCGATTTTCACCGGGTACTGCAGTTTCTTATTATAATCAAACATTCTTATACCTCCCGATTTTTTGCATATTCCCAGGGCCAGGGATCGTCAAGCCAGCGATACGGACCATCGGTAATAGATTTGTGGCTTGTTGGGCCGCACATCTCTTCATATTTCTCCCGGCCCTCTTTGTACATTTTTTGATAACTGCGGTACAGCTCTAGAGCCTCCATATCATCTCTGTGAGTATCAAGATATAACGCAAGCTCCTGAATCATAAAACCCATTGCCTGCAGTTCTGTCAGTGGCGTAACAGGCAGTTCGTTTTTATTCACCATTCCCATAAAGGGTAGGTCAAGGCCGGGAAACAGTGTGCCTCGCACCAATGCCTTTTGAGAATCATAAGTTGGCGCAAACTCCACCTGAAACGGAACATAGGGATTTGCAAGCGGTGCACTGGCCGGCAGGCGGCCGTCCATATAGCTTTTTTCACGCTTTTTTTGTTCCAAAGTAATGCCTCCAATCACTTCTTGTTTGGAACGGTCGTTCCTTGTCATTCTATGCGCCAAAGCATTAATGTGTTTTAGACGCATAAAATCAATTGAGGTGTTATTTATGTCTGTTAAAAAACGGATTTTCGTACTGATCCCGGTATATATAGCTGTTTTATCTATTCTTCTGCTGATTGGAATTGGTACAAACAGGGGTGTTAAGGCTTTTAATGAAACAAAGGAAAATACAAACAGAAAGGCAGTTATTATTGACGCAGGACACGGAGATCCAGACGGCGGTGCAACCTCTTGTAGCGGTAAATTGGAAAGTGAGATAAATTTGGAAATTGCATTGCGATTAAACGATTTAATGCATTTTTTAGGTGTTAAAACGGTTATGACCCGAAGTACCTGTGAGTCTGTTTATACGCAGGGTAATACCATTGGCGCAAAGAAAATATCTGATTTAAAAAACAGAGTCAATCTTGTAAACAGTGTCGAAGATGGCATTCTTGTCAGCATACACCAAAACTATTTTCAAGAGGGAAAGTACAGCGGTGCACAAGTGTTTTATAATAATTTGCCCAGGAGTAAGGAAATTGCTACAAGGCTGCAGGATGCGTTTGTAAGCACATTAAATCCTGGGAGTAAACGCAGACCCAAAAGGGGAGAAGGAATCTATCTTCTTGATAATGTAAAGTCAGCTTCGGTATTGATTGAATGCGGTTTTCTTTCTAATCCGGAGGAGGATATTCTATTGCAGGATAAAACCTATCAATTGAAGATCTGCAGCATTATAGCTACTTGCTTGAGTAGTTGCATAAATGCCGCTAATTAGCCACTCTTGACCGCACTGCCTTTGGTTGTTATAATAAAAAAATAAAGAAAGAATTGGAGCCTACATTATGGCAAAGACAAAAATCGTTTATTATTGTAATTCCTGCGGCAATGAAACGCCTAAATGGCAAGGAAAATGCCCTGCTTGCGGGCAGTGGAATTCACTTGTGGAGCATATTGAAAAGCCCACGCCCATTCTGAAGACTAGAAAATCACCTTTGGACGCAACCAAAAGTGTTCAAAGACTTCAGGATGTGGATTCCCAGCAAGAGCTGCGTTTTTCCACAGGTATGGGTGAATTAGACCGCGTGTTGGGCGGTGGCGCCGTAGAAGGCTCTCTCGTCCTTGTTGGTGGCGCGCCCGGTATCGGTAAGTCTACATTACTTTTGCAGATTTGCGACAGCCTCTGCGTCGGCAGAAAGGTTTTATATGTATCCGGTGAGGAGAGTGAAAAACAAATCAAACTCCGCGCACAGCGGCTGGGTGTTATGCCGGAGCAGCTGTATATTCTGTCTGAGACAAGACTTTCTGACATTGTTGAGACAACGGAGCAGCTGCAACCGGATATTCTGATCGTTGACTCTATCCAAACACTTTATAATGAAGAAAATGATTCTGCTCCCGGTAGTGTATCTCAGGTTAAGGATTGCACAATGTCTATGATGCAACTTTCCAAAGCCCAGGGAATTACCGTTTTTGTAGTTGGTCATATCAATAAAGATGGTGCCATTGCCGGTCCGAAGGTTTTGGAACATATGGTGGATTGCGTTTTGTATTTTGAAGGCGATCCCAACTCATCATACAGACTCCTGCGAGCAGTGAAAAATCGGTTTGGCTCTACTAACGAAATCGGTGTCTTTGAGATGGTTGACACCGGTCTTTTGGAAGTTCCGAATCCTTCAAAAATGCTCCTTGAAGGACGCCCGGAAGGCGCTTCCGGTACTTGTGTTGCCTGCGTGATGGAAGGCACACGGCCAGTCCTTGCTGAGGTGCAGGCCCTGGTAACAAAGACAACCTTTAATGTACCCAGAAGAACGTCAGATGGCTTTGATTTTAATCGCGCTGCTCTGTTGCTGGCTGTTGCTGAAAAGAGAGCCGGGATGAAATTAAGTCTGTTTGATGCCTATATCAATGTGATTGGCGGTTTGCGACTGGATGAGCCCGGCGCGGATTTACCTGTTTTGCTGGCGGTTGCGTCCTCCTATCGGGATAAGGTGATCCCGGAAGATCTGGTAGCTATCGGTGAAGTCGGCTTGACAGGGGAGATCCGCAGCGTTTCTCAAATGAATGCCAGATTGGCAGAAGTTGCAAGATTGGGCTTTAAACAGTGTATTATCCCGAAAAAAACATCTGAAAAGTTGGAAATTCCTGCAGAATTGCAGGTTTTCTATGTGAAAAACATCCGGGAAGCAATTGAATTTGTGGTATAAAAGAGGGGAGAGGACTTAATTGTCCTCTCCCTTTGTAAAATCAAGCTTTGACAGTGGGTTTGCTTCTGCGGCAATTTTAAGTTCTGTGTTCTCGATATGTGTGTAAATTTGCGTTGTATTTAAATTTTCGTGTCCTAAAACTTCTTGAACAGTTTTTACATCAACACCACCGGATAGCATCATTGTTGCTGCAGTATGTCGCAACTTATGGGCCGAGAACTGGGTTGCATCCAAACCGGACATTAGCAGATATTTTTTTACAAGCCGATGAACGGCGGATACACTGATTCGGTTGCTGTCCCGAGACCCAAACAGCGCCCGGTTATCCGATAAAACCTGTTTTTGACGAATGGGAAGATAGTTATCAATGGCCTTTCTACAGGCACTCCCGAAATAAACAAAACGCTCTTTATTGCCTTTACCGATCACACGAATGCGATCTTCATAAACATCGGTCAGATTCAAGGCTACAAGCTCACTGCGGCGAATGCCGCAGTTTAAAAAGAGCATAAGTATTGCATAGTCTCGCTCCTGACTTGGACCGGAAACGGCCTTTAAAAGCGCTGCAGACTGTTCCAAAGTAAGGTATTTAGGCAAGCTTTTGCGTAATTTGGGATATTCCAAATCCGCAACGGGATTTTCGCTCATTTGTTTGGTTCGCAATGTCAGGTATTTATAAAAGGATTTCAGCGCCGACAATTTCCTGGCGCGGGCAGTGGGAGAAATGCCGTAGTCCGGCACGGCTGCATCCGGATTAGGGGTGCGGTCATTTGCAAGGTAGGACAGAAAGTCAAAGATCTCTGATGTTGTGATCGTTCGGATAAATTCAATATCGATATCACGTATGTCAATATCATCCAGACGGGTGTGGATCGGCATATCATTGCGCATAAGCTTCATAAAGCGAAGGAACATACGCAAATCTAAATAGTATTCGGAAATTGTTTTAGGTGATTGACCTTTGATTGATTCGTGATATGTAAGAAAATCTTTTAGAATTTGCGGCGCATCTGAATAACGTTTCATAAGTTTGACCTCCAATCATAAAGAAGGACCACAGAGAGCCCAAACGGCGCATTTTGCAGGAATAATCCCGCTGGAGCGACCTTGATAACAACATTATATCATAAACCCACTGCGAACGCAACAAAATTTTTATTTTGTTGCGTTTGTTTTATACAGGGTTAAGGAAATGCTAAATAGACAATGCTCCCGCTGCAGTCTCTTCCCTTTGCTTAAAATCAACAGAAATCAATAATCGGTGGTTAACAAGGCCCTTTGATTTATGATTACACGCATTTTATTTTACAGTATCACCATTCTGGTTTCAATCCTTTATACGGAAACAGTATATAAATTTACCTTATTACGCAACTGCCTTTTATCCCCTTGCATTTTATCTTTACTAATTTTGTCAAATCCGCTATAATAAACATATATACATATGGAGGTTCATTATGGAGATTAAAAGAATTGGTGTTTTGACCAGCGGCGGAGATGCGCCCGGTATGAATCCCTGCGTTCGAGCTGTTGTGCGTACTGCGCTATATCGCGGTATTGAGTGTTACGGTATCCGCAGAGGTTACAATGGTTTGATTTCCGGTGATGTGATTCGTTTGGATGAGAAAAACATCAGTCATATTATCAACCGTGGCGGTACGATCTTATATACCGCCAGAAGTGAAGAATTTATGACTGAAAGCGGACAGAAAAAGGCTGCATCCACCTGTAAATTCCTTGGTCTGGATGGCATTATTGCCATTGGCGGTGATGGTACCTTCCGTGGAGCTGCTGCCCTTTCCAAGTACGGGATCAATGTAATCTGCATTCCTGCCACTATCGACAATGATATTTGCTGCACCAATTATTCTTTAGGCTTTGATACGGCCGCCAATACTGCAATTGACTGCATTGACCGCCTCAGAGACACAATGCAATCTCACGAGCGTTGCTCCGTTGTTGAAGTTATGGGACGTAATGCCGGATATCTGGCGATGTATGTCGGCCTTGCAGTTGGCGCCACTGCTGTTCTTGTTCCAGAAAAGAACATTGATTTTGAAAAAGATGTGATTGAAAAGATTCGTCAGGCACGGTTGAATGGCTTTACACACTATATGATCGTCGTTGCTGAAGGCGCCGGATCGGCAACAGATATCGCTTCGAAGATTCACGAAAGCATAGGTTTAGATCCAAGAGTTACTGTTCTTGGGCACATTCAGCGGGGTGGCTCCCCTACTGCCCGGGATCGGGTAAATGCTACAAAAATGGGCTATATGGCGGTAGATCTACTGCTGGCCGGCAAGACAAACAGAGTCATCAGCACGCATGACGGAGCATTTTCTGATGTAGATATCCAAGAAGGCCTCAAAATGAAACGTAATATTCAGGATTTTGAGATAAATGTCCTTGCTGCAATGACCGGACTGTAAAATTTGAGAGGATAGCGTTCGCTATCCTCTCTTTTTGTCACTTTTTGCTGAAAAATGCGTTTACAGATGCATAAAGCTCGCTATCTTTCGCAATGCCCTCTGCTTCGACAGCTGCCATTACTTTCTTGGTAAAGGAAGATGTCAAAGCTTTGCCAAATCCGCAGGGGTCTTTCACTGTGCCACCGTCTGTAGCAGCGGTTAATGCGCCGGAAATGGCCTTTGATTGGGCAATTGCTTTACCGATCTGCTTGGGATCGGCTTTTTTGGGGTTGTCCATTACAGAGAGGAAAATCTGAATGGATTCTGCCTCATCCGCCAAAATTATGGCCTTTTCATCGTCCGAAATGGACGGATCATTTTTGATCTCGGTAATTGCTGTGAAGACACTGGAAACAAGATCATCGGAAACATCAACAGAGAACTTTTCCATATCTTTTACACTTTCCAGAACCAGAACTTCAAGAATATTCAAGCTCTCAGTCTGGAAATTCACAAAAATATTTTTCAAGGCCTCATCGGTAATACCGTCGCCAACAATGTCCGGCAGAGTCGCGATATCACCAAGCATATAAAACAGGCTCTTAGCGCTGTCAACTCGCTCCAGGCAAGAAATTACAGTTTCTACAGAGACGCCGCCAAGTGTATCGCCCTGCTGACCGAGCAATGTTCGGTCAATGGCGACCTTCTGCAAAATTTCCAAAAGCAAATTATCCAAATAGGGATTCTTTTCGACCAGTTTAGCGGCAGCATAGAAACCTTCGCTTTGGGATTGCTGATTGTCCATGTTTGAAAAAATGTCTGCAATATTCAATATGGTATCCAGAGTGTTTCTTGCAGAGTCCCCTACCCCATTTGTGCTCCTGATTCGATCAAAACACCAGACGGCCGGTGTAGATACAAACCGATAAATCTTAACTGCGGGATAGTTGGAAACAGTATCCACAATGGGCAAAATTTCCTCTGTGGATTCACGCATAAAGGAAACAGAAAGAACATCATCTGCGACATCAGAATAATAGCTCAGCGGCATTGCAAAGTGTGCCAGGACCAAAAGCACAGAAAGAACACTCAGCGCAACGCAACCGACGCGAAGCCAGGCCTTCTTCGCCTTCTCGTTATCCTTAAGCGCAGGAGTTTCATTATTCTGGGGAGCTTCTACGGTTTCAACAGATATATTTTCATCTTTAACGGAGGCTTCTTTAGCTGTTTTTTTGGCGGCAATTTTTGCCTTCAGCGCCGCTACTTTTGCATCCGTCAGCTTTTTCTTTGAAATTGTGAGATACAGAATTAAGCAGATCAGACTAATGATTGAAAATACGCCGAAAAAGACTGCGGGCATAATGTAAACCGAAAGAAAATTCGTAAGCTCGGGAACAATAATGGCGGCAATATTACCAATTGAACCGGCGAATAAATTAAAAATCGGAGAAAATGCTGCAGGTGTGATGAGCTTAACTAACAGCACACTCAAGCCAATTGCAAACACGGTCATACCGAGCTTTGCCAGAGATTGATAAATATTACGCTTAAAACCGAACAAAACAGATAAAAGTACGAAAATGGCAGGAATCGCGACTGTTAGAATAAGTAGAATAATACTCACAATATCCATTTATATCTCCTCCACAGGTTATGATGATTTATTTATATCACAAAAATCGACATTAAGCAAGAAAAACCCCGGCTACACGAATGTAGTCGGGGTTTTAAGCCTTGGGATGGCACTTTTCATAGACAGATTTGATTTTTTGATTTACAAGATGGGTGTACATCTGTGTTGAAGAAATGTCGCTATGTCCCATTAGTTCTTGCAGGGAGTTTAAATCAGCGCCATTTTCCAGCAGATGAACTGCAAAACTGTGCCGCAAGGTATGAGGCGTGATCTCCTTTTCAATATGCGCCATTGCTTGATAGTGCTTAAGGATTTTCCAGAAGCCCTGTCTGCTCATACGAACGCCGCTGATATTTACGAACAAGGCCCTTTCATTTGGCGTGTCGATCATATCCTTGCGGATGTCCCGCAGATAAACACTCAAGGCCTTTAACGCAGCCGGATACAGCGGAATGATGCGGGATTTTTTTGCTGTTGTGCATTTAATGATTCCCTGCTCAATGCTGACATCGTCAACATCCAGGTCGATCAATTCGCTGACGCGAATACCGGTGGCATACATAACTTCCAGCATTGCCTTGTCCCGATAGCCCTTTGCATCTACACAAGCGGGCTGGGAAAGCAAAAGCTCAATTTCCCGACCTGTGAGAATCTGAGGAACCTTCTTCTCTCCCCTGTCAACGTGGATATCCATAACAGGTGTTTTCTCAAGGAAACCAGAGGAGACAACATAGGCATAAAAATTCTTCAAACTGGCCAGGCAGCGGGAAATGGTGGCGCCGGTTCGGCCTTCTTGCTCCAAATGAGAAAAGAAGCTTGCGATATTCTGTTGTGTGGCATCAATCACATCTGTGCGCTCTGCGTGCTGCAGCCATTGAGAAAACTGCCTGATATCACGCATATAGGAGGCAATGGTGTTGGAAGATGCCTGCTTTACCTTGGAAAGGTAATTTTCATAGGCCTGAATTAAATCCAACATGAATACGCGAACCTTTCTAGTTAGTATTTAAATAGTGTTCTTGCAAAAGGAGCCACTATATTAAAATCAATAAAGAAAATACAGAACAAAGCTAAAAAGCAGCAAACGGTTTCCAATTTGAGATTATTTGCGCCTGCATTTATATGATGGTTCCAAAACCAGAGAAGAATCACAACAGCAAAAGAATCGGAAAAAATAAAAAATCGATAAAGAAGCCAGCCTGCATTTCCAAAGGTAAGGATCAGGCAGGATGCGCAGAAGCTAAAGCATATCGACTTAACGAATGCAATCGGTAGTAAAAGAACCGGCAAACGCAGCCACACGACCAAAGCTGAAAAAGCAAACGGAAGCATCGAGGCAATGAGCAGTCCAGAAATGGAAGCGTTAGCATAATAAATCGAACGCACAAGATCAATTGATTCCTTTGGTTGAATTGACGCCAGCAGGCAGCCACCAATAAGCCCTGCAAGCCAAACGATGGTAACAAGCGCTCTCCCTCGCGGCACAGTACGCATCGAACGCATAATATGCAAATATATAACCTCCTACTAAATTGACCCCGAATAAGATAGCATCTAACATAACACAAAGCCGATAAGTAGGCAGATTAAACATAATGCACGAATACTATACACCAAAGGCGCGTTAAAAGCAAGCAATTTTGTATATTTTTGCGTTTTTTGTGAATTATGACCATTGTTATGTCAACAAAATTATGTAAACCTAACACTGTATATTATGTATATTTATACAAAATGCAATATCTGGGGGCAATAATCAAAAATATACTACTATATATAGTTTTGCAAGATTTCCGTCATAATTTCGGCAACAGGCAAAAATAATTTGCCCATTACCGTTTTTTGTTCAATTTAACGAAAATGTCTTTTTGTCTTTCTCTTTTTAGTTCCATTATTCCTTGCAGCCAACAAGATTGAGCAGCCACAGCCAATACCAATTGCAATCACGCTCAATAAGAACTGTCCGTGAATTCCATCCATAAACAATAGCGCTGAAATCAATAGAATCAACAGATAGCCAACGGCAGCAATTGTACATGACAGACTTCTTCTCTCCCCTGTCAGCCGGCTGGCGAATATGGATCCTGCAAAGGAAGATATTATGTGGATGGGGATGACCAGATAGCTACTGATGTTTTGTTCCGCTTGTCCATTATGGATGAATGCTGTTGCAACAAGTAAAAGTAAAATACTGATTATGCTGCAGCACAACAGGCCAAACCCGCCGGCACTGACAGCTGACAATTTTTTAGTAATTCGTTTTTTCATTACCTACGCCACCTTTCGTTTAATGTTTATTCGGCGTAAAGCAAAAAAATTCCCAGGACGGAATAAACCGTCCTGGGATCTTTGATGTTTATTATACTGACATTTGTTTGATCATTCTGTCCAGTAGCTGGGATGCCTCTTCTTTGCTTTCCGCAACCGCGGTGTAATAAAACTTAACCTTGGGCTCCGTTCCGGAAGGACGAACGATCACACTGCCGTTATTTCCGAGCAGGAACTCCAGAACATTGGATTTAGGAAGCTCGATTGTGCTGTTCTCCCCTGTTTCCAAGTTGGTTGCAGTGCTTGTTTTGTAATCGCGCACAGCAGTAACCTTTGCACCGCCAATGGAAGATGGGACATTTTGACGGAGGTCCGCCATCATCCTGGCTGCCTTTTCCATAGCATCAGAACCAGTCAGCTCCACGCTTTGCACATAGGCCAGGTATTGGCCAAATCGATTGTAAATATCCTGCAGGGCATCCAGGATCGTTCTGCCTTCCAATTTAAGGGATGCTGCAAGCTCGCAAATCAGCAGTGATGCGATCACGGCATCTTTATCTCTTGCATAGGTTCCCTTCAAATATCCGCAGCTTTCTTCAAAGCCGAAGATAAACCGGTCCTCCTTCCCCTGCTCTTCCAAGGCAAGGATCTCGCCGCCGATGTACTTAAAGCCAGTAAGAACGGCGCGCATTGTAACACCGTAATGATCGGCAATTTTATCAGCCAAAGGTGAAGAAACAATACTGCGCACAACAATGGCGTCCTCGGGAATGTTATTTTGCAGTGTACGCTGCCGCAGAATATAGTCCATCAGCAAGCAGCCCAGTTCATTGCCGCTAAGCTTCTGATAGCCATTGCCATTGGGTACAGCGATGGCAACACGGTCGCAATCTGGATCTGTACCAAGGATTACATCACAGGGGCTGTTGTCAGCCACCTTATAGCTTTCAAACAAAGCCGCGTCTGTTTCGGGGTTGGGATATTCGCATGTCTTAAAATCGCCGTCTGGCTGCTCCTGGCAGCTCACAACGGTAATGTTGGTGCCAAGACGACCCAAAACCTCGCGGACAGGTTCGTTACCGGTTCCGCAAAGAGGCGTATACACGATGTTTAAATTTGCTTTCCGGATGATTTCCGGCTGAACGGCTTCAGAAAGCACTTTATTGTAGTAATCCTCCCAGACGCTCTGCGGGATGTAATGAATCAAGCCCTCCTTCATAAAGGCATCAAAGGTCTTTTCTTCAGGGATAAAATACGGTATCTTGGAAATCTGTTCGGTTACAATCGCCGCTGGCTCATCGGTCATCTGACAGCCGTCCGGACCATAGCACTTGACACCGTTATATGCGCCGGCATTATGGCTGGCAGAAATCACAATGCCGCAGCCGCATTCCAGGGCGCGAACGGCATAAGAAAGCATCGGTGTGGGCGCAAGTCGATCATAAAGATAGACCGAGATTCCCTTTTCCGCAAAGGCCACTGCGCAAACTTCAGCAAACAGCTTGGAATTATGTCTGGAATCATAGCCAATGGCAGCTTTTTGCGGCAGATTGGTGGAAGACAGCCAGGCGGCCATACCCTGGGCTGCGCGGCGGACAGTGTATTTATTCAAGCGATTGGTGCCGACGCCCATAATGCCGCGCATACCAGCAGTGCCGAACTCCAATTCTGCGCCAAAACGGCTCTTAAGTTCTTCTGTATCATTCTGAACAGACAGCAATTCTTCCCGAATATCATCAATATTGCACCACTGTGCAAAACGGTCCATATAGTCCAATGATGTAACCTCCAAAAGTAATTTTAAAAAAACAGCTCAAAATAGATTTGAGCTGTTTTTTCTATTTATACCTCAGCGTCTTCTACGGCAGCATTAGCCTTCTTTTCCTGATTCTCAACCAGAGCCATAAACTTTGTACGAGTATCGCGAACGTCTTCCAGAGACAGCGCGATTGCTTCCTCGGTACGGCGCAGGGCATCATCCATATAGTCGTTGCTGACCTTGCGCAGTTCAGCCATACGGTTATGGGTGTTCAGAACCATCTCCTGGCACTGACGCTTTGCTTCCAGATAGATAGCTTCCTCAGATACCATCTGGTCAGCCTTTTCCTGGGCCTGGCGGATCAGACCTTCAGCCTCACGGCGAGCCTGACCGATCAATTCATTACGGGACTCAACAATTGTGCGTGCCTGCTTCAGTTCAACGGGCAGCTGTGCAATGATCTCGTCGAGCATATCAAGGACCTTGTCACGCTCGAGAATGCACTTGTCTGCGCCCAGAGGCAGTGCTCTGGCATCCTGCACCATATCATACAGCGCGGAAATGATATCTTCGATGTTCTGTTCGTTCATTATCTTTTTCCTCCTTGACGTGTAACAGCGATTCGCTGTTTAAATTCTGGAATTATTTGTTCCGGCAAGAAATCGGACAGGTCAACATCATAACCGCCCAGCTCCTTAACCGTGCTGGAACTCAGATACATATATTGGTGCTCGGAAGTCAGGAACATTGTATCCAGATCCGGATTGATTTTGTGATTGATCAGTGCCATCTGGAACTCATTTTCAAAATCAGATCCGGCCCGAAGACCTTTTACAATCACACAGCTTCCCTTTCGCCGTGCATATTCCGCAAGCAGTTCGTCAGAGGAATCCACCTCAACATTGGCAATGTCACCAACAACACTTTCAATCATATGGACTCTCTCCTCCCGGGAGAACAAAGGCTGTTTGGTTGAATTCACCATAACACAGACGATCAACTTGTCAAAAATGTTTGCGGCGCGCTGAATAATGTTCAGATGTCCACTGGTGATTGGGTCAAAACTTCCGGGGTAAATAGCAATTTTCATACTATCCTCCGGTGCTCAATCCTTACGATAAAGGGTAAGCACAGTCTTTCCGTATTTATAGTCTTTTGACCGAGTATACCCCGGAAATTCAAAAGATAACACTTTTTCCAGAGGACGCTCTGTTACTATTATACCACCAGATTGCAAAATGTCAATTTCTGTTATCATTTTTAGTGCATTTTCTAAAAAAACTTCAATATACGGCGGATCTAATAGGATAATATCGAATTTGTCCCTTGTGCGTTTCAAGTAATCCATATAGTCGCTGCGCAGCACATTTGCCTGGGAATCAAAGCCTGTTCGCATAAGATTTTCCCGAATTAAACGGCAGGCATCTTCCCTTGCATCAACAAATTGAACAAAGGCTGCTCCCCGACTAATCGCTTCAATTCCCAACTGACCGGTGCCGCCAAACAGATCCAGCACTTTTGTACAGGGCAGGTCGAATTGGATTATACTAAACAGAGCTTCTTTTACCCGATCGGCAGTCGGTCTGGTTTCCATACCGGTCGGCGTACGAAGAACGGTTCCCCGCGCCTTTCCTGAAATAACCCGCATATAATCCCCTACCCTTCTTTTTTTAAATGATAATGCGAATACACCGCAAATGCCACATCCTTTGGCAAATACTGTTCCAATTCCGGCAATGTTGCGGCACGAATTGCAGTTAAAGACTTGAAAACCTTCAGTAGCTCCTGCTTACGCTTGGGACCAATTCCGGCAATACCATCCAATTCCGAATATTTCAGACGCTTGCTACGCAGCTTTCGATGGAAGGAAATTGCAAATCTGTGGGTTTCTTCCTGAATGTTACCAATGAAAGAATAAACCATCGGAAGATGGTCAATACGAATTTCTTCACCTTTTTGTGTAACCAAAGCTCTGGTACGGTGGCGGTCATCCTTAACCA
>JAZLAB010000059.1:0-10430 GCA_045612985.1 Faecousia sp. | reverse complement strand
GGCTTACCGCCGGGAAAATCCCCCAGCGTCTTTCTTCCCACGATCACACAGGCACCCTTTGTGGTTTCCCGAAAAAATTTACGGTCCACGCTGAGTGCCACAGGCTGGGTTCCGTCCCTGCCAATGCCCCAGTCATCATATACAGCAACGATCAATTCCATATGGACACCTCAGATAGCCATGGGGATTTCAAAATCAAAGGGATGGAACTGGTAATCCTCCACCTTGAAGCTATCCTTGGTGAACTGGTAGAAGTCGGTGATGGAGCTGTCCAAGGTTACCTTGGGAGCGGCAAAGCCCTCATTTTCCAGCATTGCCTTGACAGCGGGGATATGTCGGTCATAGATATGGCAATCGGCAATCACATGGACCAGCTCACCGGCTTCCAGGCCGGCCACCTGGGCCATCATCATCAAAAGCATAGAGTACTGCACCACATTCCAGTTGTTGGCAGTGAGCATATCCTGGGAGCGCTGGTTTAAGATGCCATTGAGGGTGTTGCCGGAGACATTAAAGGTCATGGAGTAAGCGCAGGGGTACAGGTTCATCTCATGGAGATCCTGGAAATTGTAAATGCTGGTCAATATCCGGCGGGAAGCAGGATTGTGCTTCAAATCGTAAAGCACCCGGTCCACCTGGTCAAACATTCCCTCTTTATACTGATGCTTGATGCCCAGCTGATAGCCGTAAGCCTTGCCGATGGTGCCGTCCTCGCCGGCCCATTCGTCCCACACGTGGCTGCCCAGGTCTTCAATGCGGTTGGACTTTTTCTGCCAGATCCATAAAAGCTCGTCCAAAGCGCTCTTCCAGTAGGTGCGGCGCAAGGTCATAATGGGAAATTCTTGTCGCAGGTCATAGCGGTTGACAACGCCGAACTTCTTAATAGTATGGGCAGGAGTGCCATCCTCCCACTTGGGGCGCACCTCCAGGTTTTCGTCAGAAAAGCCGTTTTCCAGAATGTCCCGGCAAGTTGCAATATAAATTTCGTCAGCTCTGCTCATAACTGTTCCTCCTAAACGCGCACCGCGCTTATTTTTTGTCATTATATCACACCAAAAAACAAATTTCCATAGCATTGTGTCAAATGCTATGGAAATTTCTTGTTAGGCAGAGAGGACTCGAGCCCAAGTAGCCTCTCAACAGCCCTATTTGCTGTTTTTTGCCTTATCTTCCTTGCCTTGCGCCAGCAAGGCGGCGTCATCTGCGCCAAAAATCTATCAAATATTACTTACCGAGAGGTGCTTCGCAGTTTTCAGCCGCCTGCATTTTCCGAGACGAAGAAAATTACGCAGACAATACTTTGTGTATTATCAAGGGATTTTCTGATGTATCGGGGAATGCAGACGCCTGAAAACCTGCTTGGGTTCGAGTCCTCTCTGCCTAATCTTTCTTATAATAATCCGAAGTCAGCAAAAGATTGCTGATTTTAATAAATTCGTTGGCTTTTTGGGCCATTTCCTTCAGATAATCTTCGGTGATCTTTTTGCCGGTTTCGTTTTGCAGGATGCTTGTCTTGCTTCCGTTTGTAACCTCACAGACCACGCCGTCGCTGATCCAGCTGCCGTCGGGGAAGATCACAAAGCCGTCATAGTTAGGATCAAAGGCATCCTGTCCCAGATAGTCATATTCCCCGGAAAAGCCTAAAAGGTTTGCCATTGTGGGCAGAAAGTCTGCTGTGTTCAAGGTCTTTTCTACCGTAATTGCCGGGCCATCCGCAGACCACACAAAGCAAGGGGTCTTCTCCAGCAAAAGCTTTTGGTCCACACCGGAGTGCTGATACAGCTCCTCCATATTCTTATAGCCGTAGGTATAGTGGTCGGTTACGCCGATGATCACGGTGCTTTCCAGCTGACCCTTCTGCTCCAGCTCCTGCAGCAGCCGGGCGAACAGATCGTCCACCAGCTTGGCCTTCACCCGTGCGCAGTCCTCTTCCTGGCTTTCGTATTTGCCCCGGTACTGGGGGTATTTTTTCAGCGCGTAGTGGCTCAAAACCTCATTATAAACATAGCTTAAGTGGGCGGAGCGGGTGATGATGGTGTTCAGCTTCTTCCCATCCCGGAAAAACAGGTCATTTAGCTGGGGAATTTCAAAGAGCAAATTGTCATCATAGAGCGCGTTGGGGTCCTTTGTATAATCTTCATAACAATTATACTTGTTATAGCCCATTGCCGGCTCAAAAGCGCCCCGGCTGTAGAAGGTGGGTGTGTTATAATGAAACACCTCCGGGCTATAGCCGTTTTCCTTTGCCCGGAAGGCAATGGACTGATTAAATTCGTTGGTTACATAGTCGAAAACATACTCGCCGGTGGTAGGCAGGTAAATGCCTGTATTGACGCAAAACTCCGAATTGATGGTCCGGGCAGAGCCGAAACCGGGGGTATAGAAATTGGTAAATTGGATGCCCTCCCCCATCAGCCGACAAATGGTGGGTGTGTCCTCCGGGGTGATCATCCAATCGTCCATAGACTCCATCAGCACCAGCACCACATTTTTGTCCTTGTAGATACCGGTCATTTCGTTTTCCCGGTGGTCATCTCTGGCAGCAAAATACTCTTGGATTTCCTCCGTTTGCTGCTGCCGCTGGGCTTGGTAAGCGGGGGTCAAGGGGTAGATCTCGTGTTTCCAAACATCCCGATAGGTCAGCTGATAGATGCCGCAGATGCCGTACACATTCTTCGCATCGTACATCGTGTTATAGGTGGCGCGGTAGGAGGAGGATTGGGCATACTCCGAGCGCGTACCCCACACGCCCAGATCCCGGAGGAACACATACTCCGGAACAAAAAACAATCCCACCACCGCCAGGGCGCTGATGGCCAGCCCGGGCAGACGAAAACGCAGTTTTTTGCCGTGATCGGGAAAACGGATGATCAAAAACACACCAAGCGCTAAAAGCAGGATGCCACCGATCCACCACAACGGTGGAAAGGATGCCAGTACATCCCCAATAAAAACCGCGCCCTCTCCGGCATAAAAGATGTCGGAAAGCCACATCATCCGGTCAAACACAGAGCAGTAGCCGATCTGCGCCAGCGTCCACACAAGGGAGAAAAAGTAGGTAATGCCAAAGAAGATCCTGCCTGCCAGTCGTGGCAGCACCACCGCCACACCTGCAAGAACAAATGACCACAGAGCGCCAAAGAGCAGGCCGTTCAGCTCCTCCGGCAGCAAAACGGCCGCGGCAAGCACCTCCACAAGAAAGTAGCTGCCTGCCAAAGGCAGCAGTTTCCTGCAGAACTTACCCATTGTAATAAAGAGTTTGCCCAGTACCGTTTCCTTCACGATCTTCACCTGCAAAAATTATTCTACTAAATTCTTACCACAATTGCCTGTAAAAAACAAGCAAAGGAATGCAAGTTAATAAATATTTTAAGATAACTTCACATTTAACAAAAAACTGCGACATTGGGCATTACCTCCTTATGGAGCGTTGCCCTTATGCCGCAGTTTTTATTATTCGGGAATAATGCCGTGATAGAAATAAATATACTTTCCGGAAAGAAACAGCTTTTTCAGGCCCCGTTCCAGGGAGGTGTTTTCCGGCAGAAGATTATAATCATCATAATGCTTTTGAAAAATCAGATTAAAGGCGTGAGTGCCATCGCTTTTCCGGGGATAGCGGACAAAGCGGTGGGCAAAGCGCAGAATGTTGGAGCTTTCCTTCAAAAACTCCTCCAGCACCGGGTCCAGGATCCAGGAAGCGCCATAGATCATTGCGCCGCCGTGTTCCGGATAGCGCTGTTTTAAGATCGCTCTGGCAGAGGCGATGGCTTTGTCCATCTTCTCTTGGGAAATGTCCGCTCCGCTGGGGATATGGATACTCAAGCAGTCATCGCCCGGTTTTGCCAGACAGGTCCACTGGCTCTTGGGGAAGGTACTTTTCACCCGGTCGGCCTTTTGTGTCAAAGAGCGGTGGCCATAATAGTTTTCTTCATCCTCTTCAAAGGTAACGGAGAATGCACCTTCCGCGTCTTCATAGCCTCTGCTGCCTACCATCTGCATCGCGCTGGCGTGAAACAGACCTTCCGTAAACACCGCCACCACTTCGCCGCTTTCATTGTTTTTCAGATAGATGGCGCTGTCCGGAAGCTGAAACAGCTCGAATTCCATTCCCTCTGTTTCAAACAGGCAAGCCTTTGCGTAAATGCACTGCCAGCGGTAATAGACCTCGTTGTAGCCGGGGCGGCCCTGGAGCGTTTGCATAATTTCAAGGCTTTCCTTGTAGGAGTTTAGCAAACTGCGGATCTCTTCCTCGGAAAAAAACCGCTTTGTGTACTGCGCGATAGACTCCGGGATCAGACAGATCAAGATCTGCAGCGGCAGATAGTCCAGCACTTTGCTGTTCTGGACAGGCGGCACCGGAATTTCCTTCAGCTGCTTGACTGTGGCAGTTTTACCATAAGCAGCTGCAGTTTTGACCCAAAGGCTATAGGCATCATCTTCATTGATCTCAGTAGCCGTTTCCACCACATCGGTGTAAAACTTTCCAAACAGGTCGTACTGCTTTTGCAGCGCCTCGATCACCTGCAAGTCGCAGGCAGGTTGCAAATCCTCTTTAACTGTTTCCCAAACCCGGTCCATCTCGGCAGGGTATTGGGAGATTCCTATCCGGGTAGCAGCTTGCGAAAGTGTCATCGCAGTTCTCCTTTAGAAATTGGTGGTGTGATAAGCAGCCTGATGGTCTGCGTGAGAAACAATGATCGGCGTTTCGCACATCAGCCGCACCGCAAAGGGTGCGTTTTCCGGGTAACCCTTCACTGCCAGGGTGTCCCGGTCCAGAACTCTTGCTCGGATATCCACATCCTTTTCATCCACGATGCAAACCTCACGATAGGTCATCGCCGGCGCAGTAAAACGAATATCCTTTACTACCGCTTTGCTGTCCTCAAAGAACAATTCCACAGAAATTCTGGCCGCCATATAGGTAGTATTCAAAATGCGGAAATTAAAGTCTTCCTTACGGCCTGTATTCAGACCGGTAAAGACCCACATATTGGCGCCGGAGCATTCCCGACCCTTCAGGAAAAGCCGCTCCAAGTCCTTTTTCGCATTGACAGAGGGCGTATAGGGCAAAGTGAGGGTTCTCTGGGGCGTGCCGGAAATCACCTCGTCCACACCCAGCTTGGTGAAAATGTATTCCACCTGAGGCACATAGGTGCTGAAATCGCAGAAGGATTCCTGGGTAGAGCCGGGCAGGAAGCATACAGAGGGCTTGATGGTCTCATAGGATGCAATGGCAATATCGGAATCGCCTGCATTGAAGCCGTGATGGGGAATCTGCATAAAATCGCACTTGATATGCTTGCCAAAGCGCACCAGCATTCTGGCCTCGTCCATATGGGCATCACCGGTCCACAAGAAGGTCTGTCCGCCCAGCTCCATACGGAAGATCAAAGATATGGAGTTAAACTTTCTGGTCTTCAAAGGGATGTTATCCTGGCAGGACACAATCTCAAATGCCCCATCGCCGATGTAATAAACTTGTCCGCAGCGGGGTACAAACAATTCGATGTTGTGCTTTTCCATATGGTTTAGCAGCAGGTGGTAATGGGCATTGTGGGTGTTTCTGCCTTCGTTGGGGCCAATGGAGATCTTGGTATACAGCTGGGAGTAGTTCTGGGCGTCCACGTCCGGGAAGTTCATAATGATCTTCTGCACCACCACATCTTCGCCATAAAAGTCCATAAAGTCATTAAACAGAAAGAAATGGTCGCAATCCGGGTGGGTAAAGAACCAAGCCGCCACCACCGGCTTTTCGTAAGGACAATTCTTCTTTAAGAATGTCATCAGGTTATGCACATCCGGCTCGAAATTCGTGCCGGAGTCGATCATCACAAACCGACCATCGGACAGGCGGATGGCATAGCACATACCGTAATCTTCCAGCGCGATCTGGGTGATCTGGGGCGCGACCTGAAGCTGCCCGGGCTGGTCATTGAATGCAAAATACCGGGTGTTTTCCTCAATAACGATATTCAGCTCCTGCAGATTGTCGTAATAATTCAGGAAAATACCGTAGCCTTCCCAAGCAAAGGCAGCATATGTAAAGCACTGCTCTTCCCTTTTTTCCTTTTCTGTCCAGCCATTACCGGAAAGCAGCTGGCAGTAGTCGCAAAAAGCCTTTTTCGGCACATCGCAGATGTTTACGACCCGGGTACTTTTTGTGGACTGTAAGTCCGTAAAATTAGTTTCACCAAATGCAGGAATCGTAGGCAGCATAAACAGCACTCCTCAATTTGTTTTTAACATTTTTTCAAGCTTGGGGAAACGGCAGGTGTCGTCAAATGCCTTGCAAATCAGCTTGTCCATAAAGGCAATGATAAAAGAATTGATGGCAGTGGTTACCAGTGTTCCCAGACCGATACTGTGGAAACTGGTCGTGCCAATGGTGGCCCAGTCGAAGGTCTTTACATCCGCAAACAGTGTCAGTGCCAGCACAACAGAAACCACCAAAAGGGTGATATCAAATACTCTTTTCACTTTGGGGATAACGATTTGAAACTTTTTGGCCAACTCCGCCACAAGCAGCTCATACACCTGTAGCGGCATATAGGTGTGGAAACAGCAGGCAACGCCGAAGCCCACAAATACATCGCCCACCAAAAGCAGCGCCCACCGCAGCCAGATCGCCTCCACAGTTACATCCTTCAGCAGCCACAAAAACAGATCCAGCACGCCGCCGTATGCTACCGCCACAGCGAAAGCCAGCAGATACCGCCAGTCAAATTTGCGGATGATCAGGCAAAGGACGATCAGCAGCACGCCCTGGACCAGGTATTCCAGCATGCCCACACTGAAGCCGCTCCAAAGATGCGCAACTGCGTCATACAGAACAAAGGGCGGCGCGGCGATCATAGACACGCCCAGATCCGCCTTACTGCAGATGGCTACACCCAGCGCCACAAAAACAATGCCGAAAACCCACAAAAGTTCGGCAGATTTCTTTATCATTTTCATAACATCTTCCTATCTGTCTTTCTTTTGTCATTCTATGCTTTTTCCCGGGAAAAGTCAATGTAAAATAGGTGTTGCTATTGTTGTTTTTTGGTGCTATATTGTTTGTATCACACCTGCTTTTTTAAGGAGGAAGATAATTATGGGTGAAGAAATCAAAGCCCCGGAACTTACCGACGATATTTTGCTGCTAAACCGGGATGTGGAGCATCTGGTGATCCAGGCAGGCGCAAAGCGCTGCCCGGGTCTGGGCTTTGAAGATAAGTACGATATCTTGCAGTTTGTCCACTTCTCGGACATTCACTACAGAACAGCAAACTGGAACAGAGTCGTAAGGTACATCAATCATTACAGCGATTACTTTGATTTCGCCCTGCACAGCGGCGACTTTGTGGGTCATAACCAGGATTTCTATGTAGACCTGTACCACGAGGGCGATCCCTGCAAAAAGGTGATTTACAACTGTGTCGGCAATCACGATGTATACGCCAGTGATATGTCTTTGGCAGACAAAGCCGTTACCAAGAGCCTGATCTTCACCAAGACCGACGATTGGGATGTGGTGTACTGCGATTGCGAAGCTTCTATGACTTACTATAAAGATTTCCCCAAAGCCAATGTGCGTATGATCGTGCTGGATATCTATTATAGCATTCCGGAGCAGCAGCAGTGGCTTAAGGAGGTTTTGGAGGATGCCCGGCAGAAGGGTCTGTGTGTCCTGACCGTTTCCCACGAGCCCACCGGCTATATCGAAGACACCTTCCACTCCAATTTCTACTCTATGAACAATTTTAACGACAACCATAGAAAGGAATACCCCGGTTTTGTGGAGCCGGAGTACGATTTCTTTAACCGACCCTTGTTTGAAAAGGTCATTGCCGAGTTCATTGCCAATGGTGGCATTCACATCTGCCATCTGGCAGGCGACCACCATCACGATGTGTTCGGCACCAGCAAGCTGGGCGTTGTCAACTGCGTTGTACCCTGCGCTATGTGCTTGAGAAATTGGTGCGACGGCAACCGCGTATTCGGCACAAAAACCCAGGACTGCTTCAATGTGGTCAGCATCGACACCAACCTGGGCCTTTTCAAAATCGTCCGGGTTGGCGACAATTTTGATTTCTGCCTGCGTAGCCGTACCGCCCTGTGCTTTGACTACATCAACAAGAAAGTGATTTCCAGTTTTTAAAGCTAAAAGCCACCCATAAAGGGTGGCTCTTTTTTTATGGCGGAGAGTTAGGGATTCGTTTGCATTTTCGCCCTTGGCGAAAATAGATGTGTTGCCGCCGTCCAGCCGTCGGCAAACAACAGTCCACCGGACTGTTGCATTTAGATGGTTCGAATCCCACCTTTTATCAAAAGAAAAGCCACCCATAAAGGGTGGCTCTTTTTTTATGGCGGAGAGTTAGGGATTCGAACCCTAGGTCGGCTCATCACCAACACGAAATTTCGAGTTTCGCACCTTCGACCACTCGGACAACTCTCCGTAGCCTCGACATTATATCAGCAGGCAGAAGAAAAATCAAGATTTCTTCTTTGCAAGCTCCAGCACCTGCTGCATACATTTTGTAATGTCTTCATAGTTTTCCCGCTTGTGGGGGCGCAGACAGCCGGAGCAGTCCTTAATTCCCTCTTGGGTGTATGTAAAGTTGCCGCCGCACTTGTCGCCCAGGGCATACAACGGGCAATAGCAAAACAGGCAGCTGAAGCTTTCCTTATCCGCCCCGGCGTGGCAGGGAAAGTATTCACATCCTTTGTGCTGGAAAAAATCATAATTTGCCATATTGTACATCCTTTCCATTGTGATGTTAACAGACCGTCCAGGGGTAAACTGCCGGAGGGTCTTGGGTAAATTCCATTTTTTCACCGGTTACCGGATGGGAAAAGGCCAATCGGTGCGACCAGAGGGCAATTTCGCAGCTATCTTCCAGGGTGCTATACTTTCGCTCCCCTACCAGGGGTAAACCGCGAGAAGCAAACTGCACCCGGATCTGGTGGGTCCTGCCGGTTTCCAAACGAATACGCACCCGGCTCATACCGTTTTTCTTGCATAGCACCCGGTAGCCCAGCACAGCCGGCTGTACGCCTTTTGCCATCTGGACTGCCACCATCGTCATTTTCCTGGCTTTGTCCCGAAACAGCAAATCGCAAAGCCTGCCGGTATCCTGCTCCGGCGCACCGTGGACAATCGCCAAATATTCTTTTTCAAACTGATCCTCCCGAATCTGCCGGGAGAGCTCCGATGCCGCCTGCTGGGTGCGGGCCATCACCATCAGCCCGCTGTCCACCCGGTCCAAGCGGTGGACCGTAAAAACAGAATTCTCACCAATGGCGCTACGCACCAGCTCCGGCATACCTCCCGGTTCGTCGGTGGAAAGTACCCGGGCAGGCTTCAAAGCCACAACGATCGCTTCATCTTTATACAAAACGGTTATCGGTTGCATATCCTGCCTGCCCCCTTTTCTCTTTGCAATTATACCACAGCGGCGTGGCAGATTCAACCGCAACTTTCGTAGAAAAAACACGCCGACACTACTCCTTTGAAGACGATTTCCGTACTTTCCAAAGACCATTTTGGTACTGAACTTTTAGGCAATATTTACTATAATAAAACCAAGAAACCTGGTTGGGAAAAACCGGAGAAAAATGAGGTGTCCGTTTATGTTTCACATTTACAAGATGCGCGATGACCATGTGCTGGATTTCGCCGCAGAGGAACTAAAGAAATACCTGTGGATGATGATGCCGGAGTGTGGCAACACACCCATCACCGTTGACCCCGATGCCAAGGACGGTTTCCGTCTGGGTCTTTTGGAGGATTTCGGTCTTCCCAATGAAGCGCCCGATCCGGTGCGGGACGATGTTGTCCATGTGGATACCGATGAGTCAAGACCACCGGCTTAGCCGGTGGCTTGCACTGGCCCTATAAGGGCCTGATACAGCCGCGTCTTAAGACGCATGAACGGTTCGCCAACCGCAAATGATTACTGGCTGCCCCCTTCCGGGGGCGGCTTTTATTTGCCCTTGGTTACCGGCTCACCCGTAAACGGGTCTGTAAATTCCTTTATACTTATTTGATCTGCTGCTATGTCCTCTTGTAACTGATTCCGTACATATTCCTTTATAGCTTTTTCGTTTCTTCCCACTGTATCCACATAGTACCCTCTGCACCAAAAATGTCTGTTTCCATACTTGTACTTTAGATTCGCATGGCGGTCGAATATCATTAGGCTACTCTTTCCCTTTAAGTAACCCATTATCTCTGCCACACTGTACTTTGGTGGTATCGATACATATAAGTGAATATGATCTGGCATTGCTGCTGCTTCGATAATCTCTACTCCCTTGCGGGCGCATAGTGTTCGTATTATCGAACCTATATCCGTTGATATTTGCTTGTAGATTACTTGACGGCGGTATTTGGGTGCAAAAACTATATGGTATTTGCAATTCCATTTGGTATGTGCTAAACTATT
>JAZLAB010000058.1:0-4480 GCA_045612985.1 Faecousia sp. | reverse complement strand
CCAGCTATAGCACTACAATGACAGAACGGCTGGATGGACGGACGCTGTACTGCATCGTTACCGACAAGTTTGGCAACAGTGTAAAGACCAACACGGTAACGATGCATCTGGGTGCCACCATTACCCGGCAGCCGGTATCTGACAGCGCGCCTGTTGGCAAGAAAGTAAACTTTTCCTTCGTTGCCACTGGCGCAGGTCTTACCTATCAGTGGTATTACAAAGATAAGGATGCAACCGAGTATACCCTTTCTAGCTGTGTAAAGACCAGCTATAGCACTACAATGACAGAACGGCTGGATGGACGGACGCTGTACTGCATCGTTACCGACAAGTTTGGCAACAGTGTAAAGACCAACACGGTAACGATGCATCTGGGTGCCACCATTACCCAGCAGCCGGAATCGGTTCAGGTGAAGATGGCGAGAGGCAAAGACCAATGTATTGGCAATTGGCGACGGGCCTAGCTATCAGTGGTACTATAAAACCAAGGATGCTGGTGAGTTTGAAAGTTCAGCACAAAAAATGCCACCTACAGCGTTACTATGAGCGACAGCTACGCCGGGCGGCAGATGTACTGTGTCATTACCGACAAGTACGGAAATACGGTGCAGTCCAACACCGTAACGCTGAAAATGAAATAATCCAAAACCCCGGGGATCCCGGGGTTACTTTATTGACGGCGAAAGGCATTTCTGTTACTATAACAAAGGGTGAAAGTATGGACATTACAAAACTGACAGAAGAAATTCGCTGCCTTTTTAAAAAGGATGCCAGCGGTCATGATTTTTATCATACAATGCGTGTGTACCAAAATGCTGTGGCTATCGCCAAGGAAACACCTTGCGACATAGAGGTGGTTACATTGGGGGCGCTGCTGCACGATGCAGATGACCGGAAGTTGTTTTCGACAGTGGATTATGCCAATGCCCGGAAGCTGCTGGCAAACTGCGGCGCAGATCCGGAACTGACGGAGAAGGTTATTTCGGCGATCTCCACCGTTTCCTTTGGTGGCGGTAAGACCCCCGAGTCCATCGAAGGAAAGATCCTGCAGGATGCAGACCGTTTGGATGCCTTGGGGGCTATCGGTATTGCCCGGACCTTTGCCTACGGCGGCAGCCACGGAACGCCAATGTACGATCCGGAAATTCCGCCGAGAGAGAATATGACACGGTCGCAGTACCGCAGCCATCAAGGCACCAGCTTTAACCATTTTTATGAAAAGCTACTGAAGCTTAAGGACGGAATGCACACCCAAAAGGCCAAAGAAATGGCCGCCCACCGACACGATTTTCTGGAAACATTTGCCCGGGAATTTTTGCAGGAGTGGAACGGAATATGCTAAAAACACCCGGCTCTTATGAGCCGGGCGATTTTTATAACAGTTCCTTTAATTTATCCAAATCTTCCTGGGTGGTAGACCAGGCGGTGGCAAAGCGCACCACAGCGCGGTTTTCGTCCAGCCACTGCCAGATGTTAAAGGCAATGTGCTGCCGCAGCCGCTCCACGGTTGCTTTGTCCAGCACCACAAATTGCTGATTGGTAGGGGAGTCCAGATAGAAAGGATAGCCTTTTTCTGCTACGATAGCCTTCAGTTTTTCGGCCATATCGATCACGTGCTTGCCGATCTCAAAATACAGTCCGTCTTCAAACAGCGCGTCAAACTGGGCGCCCAGCAGGCGGCCCTTTGCCAGCAGCGCGCCCCGTTTTTTGATCCGGTTGAGGAAATGGGCAGGGGTGTTGTTTTTCGTAAAGACCACCGCCTCGCCACACAGCGCTCCGGCCTTTGTGCCGCCAATATAAAACACATCACACAGTTGCGCGATGTCCTGGAGTGTCAGGTCTGTCTGACGGCTCATAAGACCGTAGGCCAGCCGTGCGCCGTCCATAAACAGCGGAATATGATATTCGGTACAAACCTGGGAAAGGGCGATCAGCTCATCCCTGGAATACAGAGTGCCATATTCGGTGGGATGGGAGATGTAGACCATACCGGGAAAGACCATATGCTCCTTGGACTCGTCCTTGTGGAAGGTCTCCAAAAGTGTCCGGACCTGGTTGGCGTTGATTTTGCCTTCCTTGTGCTCCAAAGGCAGGATTTTGTGACCGTTAAACTCCACCGCGCCGGCCTCGTGGGCGTGGATATGACCGGTGGTGGCGCAGACCACACCCTCAAATTCCTGCAGCATCGTGGCGATCACGATGGCGTTGGTCTGGGTGCCGCCGACTAAAAACTGCACATCCGCCTGGGGACACTGGCAGGCTTTTTTGATTTTTTCAGCGGCGCTGGCGCAATAAGCATCGCTGCCATAGCCGGACTGCACCTCCAGATTGGTGTCGATGAGCTTTTGCAGCACCTTGGGGTGGGCGCCGGTTATGTAATCACTTTCAAAGGAAATCACGGTAAAACCTCACTTTCATTCGCTGCTTTTTTATTTGCCCAATCGCTTGCCAAAGACAAGAGCGCAAGGACCAGCAGAGCAAATACGGATAGTGTTATAAATTGCGGTACGCCGGGAATCACAAAAGGCATACCGGAGCGCAGGAACATATAATCCTCCCAAAAGCCGAGCAATCGAACAATGCCTTCGCAATTGACCAAATGGACCAGCAGACCTGCTATAACCCAACCCATATGTTTGATGCTGGGGCGGTAGCTTCCGGTGGCGAACTCAAACAAGGGGATCATCAAAAGGCCGGTGTGCTGCAGGATGCTTTTGACAATGGGAAAGACCATAATATCGCTGGTGAAGATGTTATCCGGCAATGCGAAGGTAAGTATGCCGCCCACGAAGCCAAACAGATAAAACAGCTTTTTACCTGTTTTCCAATTGCAAAGGGCAATGATAGGGATGAGAATGCCGTTGAGATTGCAGGGGTATGTAGGCCACCAGCAAAGGATGCTGTCTTTTTTGACAAACAGATAAATCAGTCGCCATAGAACCTCAAAGGCAATTTGAAACCAGCAGATCCCTGCCAAGAGTTTGTCCTTGGTTTTCGGGGAGAGATGCTTTGTTGCGCCTGCCCAGGTGGTAAGGGCCGTAACAGCCAAAACAATGATTACGCAGTAAAGGTGCATCGCTTGATACTGGTAATCGCCCGGATTTCCCATATCGCCAATGAGCCATTTGTAAATCAACTGCATTTAGATTTCCCTCCTCAAAGGAAGCTAGTCTTATTATAACGGGAAATGCCTGATATGGCAACATAAAAAAGCGCCGGAATATATCCGGCGCGAAAATGCTCATTCGATTTTACTTTGGATGTACGGACCCACTTCTTCCGGGGCAATTCCCAGCACCTGGGAGACCTCTGTGCAGATCAGCCGCTGGGCATCCTTCAAAAAGTTCTCATCGCACAGATGAAACTTTTTTCTGGCAGACAGCTGCTGTTGCTTGTGGATGTACAGCGCCCGGATCATAGGGATCAGCTCTGCGCAGTCCGCCCGGGTGATCAGCTGACGGTATTTGTCCTTTCGGGCGTTTTCGTCGGCGATCCAGTTGTTTTCCCGAATCTCCCGGGAATCCAGCAGCCCGTTGAGGGCCTCTTTGGTCAGCACCTTTCGCATCTTGGCAACGGCGACAGGATTCTGTGTCGGCACATAGAACTTTGCCACAGCTGTATTTGTTGGCTCCAGCACAAAGTATTCAATGGACTTGCGGTCCACGACCCGGCGCTCCAGGCCGACAATGCGGCAAACACCGTGAATGCCATAAACCACCATATCCCCAACGCAAAAAGCCATATCGCACCATCCCTTCCCCTTGATAAGAATAGTATAGCACTTTTTGAAAGGAATTTCATATGGTGAAAACGCCGAAAATTTTCTTTTTTATACCCATAAACAGGCAAAAGGGAACAAAAATGCGTTGCTACCGGCAAAGGACTTTGCTATAATGACCTTAGAAAAAGGGGGTAAGCTTATGAAGAAAATCGCTATCATTGCATCCAGTCCCAGAAAAAACGGAAACTCCAACGCCTTGGTAAAGGAATTTGCCCGGGGCGCGGAGGAAGCGGGAAACACTGTGCAAACGGTATTTCTCGGGGACATCCAAATGGAGTTCTGCCGGGGCTGTATGACTTGTAACCAAACCCGCAAATGCGTCATCAACGACGATGTGCGGGAAGTTCTGGAAACAATGAAAACAGCGGATGTGATCGTTTTTGCCACACCGATCTATTATTACAGCGTCAGCGGTCAGCTGAAAACCTTCTTTGACAGAACCTCGCCCTTGTTTGCGGATAAATATCAGTTTACCGATGTGTACTTACTAGCAACCGCTGCCGAGGATGAGGAGGAAACGGTGGCCGGCACGAAGACTGCGATAATGGGCTGGATCGACTGTTATCCCGGCACACGACTGGTAAAGACCGTCTTTGCCGGCGGCGTGGATGCTGTGGGGGAGATCGAAGGGCATACGGCGCTGCAGAAAGCTTACGAAACCGGCAAAAATGTATAAAAAGAGGGCTGGAACCCAAAAGG
>JAZLAB010000057.1:0-17234 GCA_045612985.1 Faecousia sp. | reverse complement strand
ATTCGAACTCCAGACCCATTGCTTAAAAGGCAATTGCTCTGCCAACTGAGCTAGCGGGTCGTTGGCTGGGATGGCAGGATTTGAACCTACGAATGCCAGAGTCAAAGTCTGGTGCCTTACCGCTTGGCGACATCCCAATGTAGCGTGCCCAGCGGCGGACACACGCCGTATTATAACACGACCATTCTTATTTTGCAACCTCTTTTTCTTGTTTATTCCAATTTTGTTGGGAAAGGTTTTCAATCCATAAAACAAAACGAAATCTCACAGCAATTTGATTTTATTTGATTTTAATTTCTTTTCGTATCTTGCGCCCAGTGGGCGCAAGAAGAAAGAGATAGAGAGTGAGATAGAGATAGAGATAGAGATAGAGTTAGAGTATGAGACAGAGTGTAAGTAAGAGAAAGATTGGGTCGCAGCCCTTGTGGGCTGCCGGCGGGGGTCTACCGAGCAAAAGTGTTTTTTGATATAATACAGCCAGCCGTATGGACAGGAAAGTCGGTGATCTTTGGCAGGCTTTGGTGGGGGGTCTACCGAATGACCGATGCTTGTGATGCAATGCAGTCAGGTAAGGGTTAGTGGAGTATTTTGGGACAGCTATTTCGTTGACGGAAGAAAATTTTGGTGATAAAATTATCCGAAAAAATGACCGAAGAAAATATTGGTATTATCAAGAGAAAATTCTAGGTTTACATCTTTTTTCGGTTTTATTATACTAAATTTAGCGAAACATAAGCAAAAGCAAGGGGGATTTGATATAAAAACTTATCTTAGACATAAAATTCATAACGTTATCAGCATCAAAGAACTTGCCGCTATGGAGTACCGGGACTTTGCGGGTAAGTACAAGGACTACATCGATTGTCATAACTTCTGGGAGATGTGCTATGTAGAGGCCGGCGCAACCACGCTGAATATAGAAGGGGAGAGTATCCCCTTGAAGACCGGCAATGTAGCCTTTGTGCCACCGGAGAAGAAGCACTTTTATAAAACAGATAATATTGCCGAATGCCGTGTGTTTGTGGTTTGCTTTGAGACCTTCTCTTATGACATTAAGACTTTGGGCGGAATGGCTTTTGCCCTGGATGCCGGTCTGAAGGATTGTGTGGAGAAGGTCATTGACGAGTATACCCACACCTTCTTTACAGATGATGAAGACCACTTGGTGGTTTTGAAAAATCCCAATTTCGGTGGTCAGCAGAGTATCATTTTGCTGTTGGAGTATATGATCATTCAACTTTTGCGAAGACTTTCTGTGGAAAAGAATCCGGATGTTATCTTCCTGAACAAGGACGATTTCTATGCAAAGCTGACGGATATCATCATCGATTATTTCCGGACCAATGTCAATTCCAAGCTGTCGCTGACGGATGTTTGCAACAAGGTCAATTACTCCCGTTCCTTCCTGTGTAAGGTGTTCAAGGCCCAGACCGGTGAGACCCTGTCCTCTTACTTTAACCGTCTGAAGATCCAGGAATCTCAAAAACTGCTGGATGAGACCAATATGAGCATTACCGACATTTCCAAGGAGCTTGCTTTTACGGATGTGAAGTACTTCGGCTCGCTGTTTAAGAAAATCGTGGGAATGACCCCCTCAGAATACAAGAAAGCCAGCAAGAAAAAGAAATAAACAAAATTCCCGAAATGTCTGCGCATTTCGGGAATTTCATTATATAGCTGCGCAGACTTGCGCGATGGATGTAAACGCGGTATAATAGCAAAGAGGTGAAAAGTATGCTGATCGATGCCATTGCAAAACGGAAATCCATCCGTAAATTTTCGGACAAAAAGGTAGAGCCGGAAAAGATAGAGAATCTTCTTCGGGCGGCAATGCGCGCCCCCAGCGCTATGAACGGGCAGCCCTGGGAGTTCATCGTTGTGGATGACCCGGCGATCATACAGAAGCTGAAAAGCTTCAGCCCGTATGCTGCACCGTTAAAGACTGCGCCGCTGGCTGTGGTGATTTTGGAAAAGGAAACGCTGAGCCGGAAGGCGGTGGGCCTGTCTCATATGAGCGCCCACGATTTAGGCGCTTGCACGGAAAATCTTCTGCTGCAGGCGGTGGAAGAAGGCTTGGGAGCTGTTTGGATGGGCGTTATGAAGGATGCCGCGATGCAGCAGAAGCTGCGGTCGATTCTGAATTTCCCCCAAAAGCGGAATGCCTTCGCGGTGGTGGCGGTGGGCTACCCGGCGGAGAGTGTGGACCTGACGGCGACGGACCGGTTTGACCCGGACAGAATTCATTATAACTGCTATGGATAATTATGAACTTCAAGTGGATATTGCAAAAAAGCTGTTTTTGCAGTACGACCAGGCTGCGCTGACGGAAAAGTTTGGTTTGCAGGCAGAGGAAAACTACCTCCATCTGACCTACCTGAACACCCCTTGTCGCATTTGCCGAAAAACCGGCGCTGTGGAAGAATTTGTCCGGGATAGCTGGCAGGAATGCCGGGAATACAGCACTGTGATGACCATCTATGACCTGCTGTGCTATTCCAAAGAAGAAGCTGCTCCGAAGCTATCCGGACAGTGGTGCGCGGTGGGAACGTTTGTGGTTACCGGCGTTACCGAGACGGATACCTTTACAAAGAAGTATGCCAAGGCCTTTGATGGACACCTGGAGGCTTTACGAGCAGCCTGCGCGGCGCTGGGCGGCGTTTTACAGGAACGAATGGCAGGGGCAGACCTTACCTGCAAATTTGATGTAACGCCCTTCTTTCCGGTACTGCTGCAGTTCTGGGAAGGGGACGAGGAGTTTCCGCCCAAGCTGCTGCTTTTATGGGATCAAAACACAATGGACTTTATGCACTTTGAGACCACCTTCTATTTACAGGGCGATCTTTTGCAACGGCTCAAAGATCGTATGGAGGTATCGATATGAAATTGCTCACAGAAGCCTTAATGAAGTTCATATGCGGCTGTTTGCTGGTAGGCCTTTTGATTTTCCTGCCTGCCGGTACTTTTGGCTATACATACGGATGGCTTTTGATGGGCCTGCTTTTTGTGCCGATGCTGATTGCCGGCTTTGTGATGCTATATAAATCTCCGGAGTTTCTGAAAAAACGCCTGGATGCCAAAGAAAAGCAGGCAACCCAAAAAGGCGTTGTTGCTGTTTCAGGGCTTATGTTTGTTGCCGGCTTTGTGGTGGCGGGACTGGACTACCGCTTCGGCTGGTCGACTATGCCCACTTGGGTGGTCGCTGCCGCTTCAGTACTGTTTTTGGTTGCCTATGGGCTATATGCCCAGGTGATGCGGGAAAACGCTTACTTAAGCCGTACCATCCAGGTGCAGCAGGGGCAGCGGGTGGTGGATACCGGCCTTTATGGCATCGTCCGGCATCCAATGTATGCGGTAACGATCTTGCTGTTTTTGATGATGCCCCTGGTACTGGGGTCTTGGTATGCGCTGATCGCCTTTGCCGTTTACCCGGTGGTAATCGTTGTTCGCCTTAAAGACGAGGAAAATCTGCTGACCCGGGAGCTTCCCGGCTACGATGAGTATAAAAAGAAGGTAAAATACAGACTCATTCCCTTTGTTTGGTGAAATGGAGAATAAAAATGCTTGAATTTTTGATGATCGTGCTGTTTATATGTCTGCTTGTGTGGGCAATTCGGTTGCTAATCAAAGCGGCCTGGGGCGTGGCGAAGATCGTTGCCATCTTGCTGATCATTGCAGCCTGCCCGGCCTTGCTGGGCATTTTGCTGGCAGCCGGAGGACTGGCGCTGCTGATCCCCATTTTGCTGCTTGGCGTCGCTTTCCTGATTTTGAAAGCGTGCCTTTGAAGAAAGAAACCCCCGGGAGCTCCCGGGGGATTCGTATTAATTTAGCGTGATAGAGGGAAGATTGCCCAGGTTGTTGTTTTCACTGCCGTCCGGGATGGATTTCAGATACTCCGTATCTCCCCGGTGGGCGATTCCTACACCGGCGATCTGACCCTGCTTGGCCATATCTACCGCCTGCTGCTTTTGCACAACAGTGTTGTCAGAGAGCTGATAACCGGTAATTCTGCCGCCCTCTTTTACAAGACCCACGATCCGCCTGGCGTTTGGGCCTACTTGTGGAATTTGATCCAAAGTCTGTTTCACAAGTTCTTGTCCGTCCATAAAAACCACTCCTTTTGCAGTAGTCTTTGTAAACAGCGGGAGAATATACAAAAGCCCGGCCAGTTTTTAACTGCCGGGCTTGGTCTAAGTGGCGAGACTCGTTTGCATCTGCGCTATAGGCGCAGATAAAGGTTCGCCGCCATCGAGCTGGCGGCGGCAACAGTCCACCGGACTGTTGCATTTAGATGTTCGAGTCTCGCTTTCTTAAAAAGAAATAAGCAGAAACAGCATAAAGCCGTTTCTGCTTATTTGGTACGAGTTGTTTTATAGGATTTAAGCAAAAAATGAGTAATACCAACGGCTTTTGCAGACCGACTTGCGGCACTTGAACACACACGGTCAAAGCGGGCCATTAATCCTGTGATTCCTTGCCAGTACTATCAAAGGGAATTTTGCCGTTTTCGCTTTCAAATTCCCGGATACACTGACGAATCAGATGCAGAACTTGCCCGTTTCCAGAGCGTCCCTCATACTTTGCAATATAGTGGAGTTTGTAATGTAATTCCGGTTCTATCTCAATTCCCAGATGCTTGTTGTTTTTGTTCCGCATAATCCACCTCATAATATCTTAATTTGAGTATATTTTAAGATGATTATGTGCTATACTTAGTGAAGTATACTTACTATAAGTATACTAAATTTACTAGGAGGGAACCGGTATGGCAGAATTTTGCTTGGATTGCTGGAACAAGATCAATGAAACCCACGATTCCAAATGGAGATACGCTTTTTCCTGGGATAAAGATTTGTGTGAAGAATGTGGCCAGTATAAGCGCGTAATCGTGGTGGAACGGCTTTGGTCGCGGGCACAAAGGGTATTGGCTGAAGCAATCGAGAATAATCAGAATCAAAGAGAAAAATAAAAACATCCGCGAAGCGGATACCACAACTTCTTCACTATTCACTATTACTTATTACTTTCCAAAAATCGGCGGTGTTTTTTGTGAAGAGTGAATAGTGAAAAGTGAATAAGTAAAATCGGCAATCCTCTGTCGAGAATTGCCGATTTTTGGTCCAAGTGGCGAGACTCGTTTGCATCTGCGCGATGCGCAGATAAATGTTCGCCTCCGTCGAGCCGTCGGCGGCAACAGTCCACCGGACTGTTGCATTTAGATGTTCGAGTCTCGCTTTCTTAAAAAGAAATAAGCAGAAACAGCATAAAGCCGTTTCTGCTTATTTGGTCCAAGTGGCGAGACTCGAACTCGCGGCATCCTGCTCCCAAAGCAGGCGCGCTACCAACTGCGCTACACCTGGAAATATGAAATTGATGTTCTAAAGAAAGTGGCGCTCTACAGCCGCCTTTGGCGGCATTAAGTATCCGTAAGGCAATTGTACCAATTGCCGACGGCTACTAAACAAACTGAGCCACGTCCGGATACCTTAAGCATTATATACGATGAATAGGAAAAAAGCAAATGAAAATTGACGCGGCGGCAAAATTTGCTGGCAGGAACTACCGGTGGTGTTTGCTTGACTAATGACACACAATGGATATAATATATGTATAGAGTTTTCACTTGGAGGTACATAAGATGCGAGGAATTCCATCTTTGATTTCGGATATTCGTAAGAATGTTTTCACAGAGGTTGCCAGAATGGCTTATTCCGGCAACGGTTATGAGGGTGTGGACGAGCTGCCGTACCGGATCGTGCCGGGCGATCAGCCGCTGCACCGGGAGTCGGTATTTTTGGAGCGAGCCATCGCCAGCGAGCGTGTTCGCCTGGCAATGGGTTTGAATATTCGCCCCATTCAGACCCGGCATTTGATGACCGAGGGTATGGACGAGGCGGCTGTGGCGGAGCAATATTATACCCCGCCGCTGATCAACATTATTCCTTATGCCTGTCACGCCTGCCCCACCAATCAGTATAAGGTGAGCAACTACTGCCAGAACTGCCTTGCGGCATCTTGCCAAAAGGTTTGTCCCAAGGGTGCGATTTCCTTCCGGAACAACCGGTCCTATATTGACCTGGACAAATGTATCCGCTGCGGCAAGTGCGCAAAGGCTTGTCCCTACAATGCCATTGTGCATATGCAGCGCCCCTGCCAGGCAGCCTGCGGTATGGATGCCATTGTCTCCGACGAGCAGGGAAGAGCGGTCATCAACCAGGATAAGTGCGTGGCCTGCGGTCAGTGCCTAGTCAGCTGCCCCTTTGGCGCGATCGTGGACAAAGGTCAGATCTTCCAGGTGATCCAGTCTATTTTGAAGGGGGACAAGGTCATTGCCATTGTTGCTCCGGCCTTTATCGGTCAGTTCGGCAAGCATTCCACCCCCGGCAAGTTTATTGCCGCAATGAAGATGCTGGGCTTTGAGCGGATCACAGAGGTGGCTGTGGGCGCGGATATGTGCAACATTGAAGAAGCCAGGGACTTTTTGGAAAAAGTGCCGGAAAAGCAGCCTTATATGGCAACCTCCTGCTGTCCCGCGTGGCACAGTATGATTCACAAGCTGTTTCCCGATCAATCCGGCAACATCTCCATGACCCTGACGCCAATGGTATACACTGCCCGTCTGATGAAGCAGAAATACCCGGATTGCAAGGTAGTCTTTGTGGGCCCTTGCGCTGCGAAGAAGCTGGAGGCGATCCGGGCGGACATCCGCTCCGATGTGGACTTCGTGCTGACCTTCGAGGAACTGCAGGGTATGTTTGAAGCCAAGGACGTGGATTTTGCCACCATTGAGGAAATGGATGACCTGAACGAGGGTTCGGCTGCCGGTCGCGGTTTTGCGGTATCCGGCGGCGTTGCCGGCGCGGTGAAGGGGTTGATCCAGCAGATGCACCCGGATGCCCAGGTAAACACTGCCTGCGCAGAAGGCCTGCGGGAGTGCCGCAAGCTGATGACCCTTGCCAAAGCCGGTAAGTATAACGGCTATCTGCTGGAGGGTATGGCTTGCCCCGGCGGCTGTGTAGCCGGCGCAGGCACGCTGCTGCCGGTGGAGCTGGCAACAGCGGTTGTAGGCCGCTACCAGAAGGAGGCGGACCGGGAAAGCTCTTTGGAGAGTGCGTACCGGGATCATGGCAAGTGCCTGGAAGAGGACTGAGATGGCAGAATTCAACGATGTTTATGACAAGGACCGGAACCGGACCGGCCGCACCCATCGCAGGGGAACGCCCTGGCGAAAAGGAGAGTACGGCTTTGTGGTCTGCGTCTGGGTCTATGACGGAGAGGGCAATGTGCTGCTGACACGCCGGGCGCCGGGAAAGTCCTTTGCCGGCACCTGGGAAAACTCCGGCGGCGCAGTGCAGGCTGGAGAAAACAGCCTCCAGGCCATTACCCGGGAGCTGTTTGAGGAGACCGGCATTCGGGCGCAGCCGGAGGAATTTGAACTGATCAGCGCCACCCGGGAAAAGTGCATCCACTACGATTTTTACTGTTTGAAGCGGCAGATCCCCATTGAACAGGTGGTGCTCCAGGAAGGGGAGACCGACGGCGCCCGCTGGGTCAGCTTTGCCGGTGTCCACGAAATGATCGCCAAAGGACAGATCTGCAAGATCATTGCCAAACAGTTTCTGCGGCAGGAGCCGGAGCTGCTTGCCCGACAAGGCGTGTAAAAAAGGCTTGCTTTTGTAGATAATATGGGTTACAATGAAAAAAAGCGTTTTTTCAGTGACCCGGCGAAAAACGCATTTGCCGGGCTGAAAAAACGCTTTTTTGTTAATGAACGGAGGTTACAAACTATGATCGAATTGAAGGAACTGCCTGTACGGCACGGTAATGTATCTCTGCGCTACGCCCGGGGACACTTTGCCACCAACCACAGCCACATTAACTATTACATTGACATTACATATCAAAAGACCCGTTTGAGCGAGGCCAAGGACAGCGCCCGCCAGCTGGTTTCTAAATTCCTGAGCAATACCCTGGTGGACACGATCTTGTGCCTGGACGGTACCACTGTTCTGGGTACTTGCATCGCAAACGAATTGACCAAGGGTGGTTTCCGTACAATGAACCGGCACCAGACGGTCTATGTGATCGAGCCGGAATACAACAGCAATTCCCAGATCATCTTCCGGGAGAACATCCAGCCTATGATCCAGGGCAAGCACGTGCTGATCTTGATGGCATCTGTTACCACCGGTGTTACCACCAACCGCAGCATTGAAGCCATCAGCTACTATGGCGGTATGGTTTCCGGCGTGGCATCCATCTACAGCGCTGTGGATAAAGTAGGCCACTATCCGGTGTGCTCCATCTTCGATTTGAATGACCTGCCGGATTACGCCAGCTACGATTACCGCAACTGCCCCTACTGCAAGGAAGGAAAGAAGCAGGACGCCCTGGTCAACAGCTACGGCTACTCCGGACTGTAAAAGAATATAAAAGGAAAGCACCTGCATTTTGCAGGTGCTTTTTTATGATAAAAAGGTGAAAAATTCCAATATTCTTATTGACAGGGGAGAGCACTTATGGTAGAATTGAACTCTATAGTGTGGGAGTATGCCGCTCTTGCGCCATATTACTCAACATAAATATTCTACCATACGCAAGAAGCGCTTGTCAATAGAAAATCGCAACAAAATGGCAACTGCTCCGGGCGTATCAAAGAAGTAACACAATATTCCGGCGAAAGCCGAAAGAAAGGCGTGATGATCCATATGGCAATGGTCAAGGACGAACTGTTTGGAAAAACGGAACGTAAGTCCTACGCAAAGTACAATGAGATCCTGGAAATGCCCAACATGCTGAAGATCCAGAAGGACTCCTATCAGTGGTTCCTGGATGAAGGCCTGCGCGAGGTCTTTAAGGATGTTGGCGAGATTACCGATTTCTCCGGTAAGCTGAAATTGAGTTTCCTGGACTACACGATGGAGGACAAGCCCAAGTACACCATCGAGGAGTGCAAGGAGCGGGACGCTACCTATGCAAAGCCCATCAAGGTACGGGTGCGCCTGCACAATGCAGAAACGGACGAGATCAAAGAGCAGGAAATCTTTATGGGTGATTTCCCCATTATGACAAACGGCGGCACCTTTGTGATCAACGGTGCAGAGCGTGTCATCGTTTCCCAGATTGTTCGTAGCCCCGGTATGTACTACGGCCACGAGGTGGACAAGTCCGAGCAGCATACCTACACCGCAACGGTAATTCCTTATCGTGGCGCCTGGTTGGAGTATGAAACCGACCTGTCTGACATCTTCTGGGTCCGTATCGATAAGAACCGGAAGCTACCCATCACCTGTCTGATCCGCGCATTGGCAGACGAGACCGGCGTGGAGACTGACGAGCAGATCAAGGCGCTGTTCGGTGAAGACCCCCGGATCCTGGCAACTCTGGAGAAGGACACCGTTAAGACCCGCGTAGATGCCCTTCTGGAGATCTACCGCCGTCTGCGCCCCGGTGAGCCTCCCACAGAGCAAACCGCCAAGGAGCACTTAAACGCGCTGCTGTTCGATGCCCACCGTTACGATGTGAGCACCGTCGGCCGTTATAAGTTCAACAAGAAGATGGACATTTGGAGCCGTCTGTCCGGCCAGGAGGTTGCCGAGCCGATCATTGATCCTATGACCGGTGAGATCCTGGTTATGCCCGGCGAGATCATCAGCCGTGAACGCGCACACGAGCTGTCTGACAAGGGCGTCAACGAGGCTACATTGAAGGTCGGTGGCCGCAATGTAAAGGTCCTGTCCAACAACATGGTGGATATGTCCAAGTTTGTGGACTTTGATCCCA
Organism: Faecousia sp.; assembly: GCA_045612985.1. Lineage (GTDB taxonomy): Bacteria > Bacillota > Clostridia > Oscillospirales > Oscillospiraceae > Faecousia. Next base: position 7,454 of record JAZLAB010000057.1, on the reverse strand, counting down.
AGCAGTACGGTGTTAAGGAAAAGGTTTCCTTCTCCGTTCTGAAGGAACTGCTGGAGAGCCCGGACATCGGTTGGGAAGAGGCCATTGCTGTAAACATTGACCGTTTGATCCCCAAGCATATTGTTGTGGATGATATTATGGCATCCATCAACTACCTCAACTGCGTTGCAGAGGGCATTGGCACCTCTGACGATATTGACCATCTGGGCAACCGTCGTCTGCGCTGCGTGGGCGAGCTGCTGCAGAACCAGTTCCGCATCGGCTTTAGCCGTTTGGACCGTGTGATCCGCGAGCGTATGACCGTGCAGGATCTGGATGCTGTTACGCCCCAGAGCCTGATCAACATCCGTCCTGTAACGGCTGTGATCAAGGAGTTCTTCGGCTCCAGCCCGTTGTCCCAGTTTATGGACCAGAACAACCCCCTGGCAGAGCTGACCCACAAGCGTCGTCTGTCTGCTCTGGGCCCCGGCGGTCTGAGCCGTGAGCGGGCATCCTTTGACGTGCGTGATATTCACTACACGCACTATGGCCGTATGTGCCCCATTGAGACCCCTGAAGGTCCCAACATCGGTCTGATCAACTACCTGGCAACCTTTGCCAAGATCAACGAGTACGGCTTCGTGGAAGCCCCCTACCGCAAGGTGGATAAGGCCACCGGCAAGGTTACCGATCAGGTGGACTATATGACCGCCGATGTGGAAGACGATTACTATATCGGCCAGGCCAACGAGCCGCTGGATGAAAACGGCTGCCTGGCAAACGAGCGTATTACCTGCCGTCATCGTAATGAAATCATCGAAGTGGACAGAAATGTCATTGACTACATTGACGTTTCTCCCAGAATGATGATCTCCATCGCCACATCCTTCATTCCCTTCCTGCAGAACGACGACGCAAACCGCGCACTGATGGGCGCGAACATGCAGCGTCAGGCTGTGCCTCTGCTGACTACCGAGCCGCCCATCGTTGCTACCGGTATTGAGCACGCAGCCGCTGTGGACTCCGAGGTTTGTGTGAAGGCTGTTGGCGCCGGTGTTGTTACCGCTGTCAGCGCTGACGAGATCACCGTTAAGTATGACGACGGTGAAGTGATCACCCATCAGCTGACCAAGTTTGCCCGCTCCAACGCAGGCACCTGCATCAACCAGCGCCCCATCGTTACCGTAGGGGAGCGGGTAGAGGGCAACCAGATCATTGCTGACGGTCCTTCCTGCTCCGGCGGCGAAGTGGCTCTGGGTAAGAACGTGCTGATCGGCTTCGTTACCTGGGAAGGCTACAACTACGAGGACGCCATTTTGCTTAACGAGCGTCTTGTTCGTGAGGACGTGTTTACCTCTATCCACATTGAGGAGCACGAGACCGAAGCCCGGGACACCAAGCTGGGACCGGAAGAGATCACCCGGGATATCCCCAATGTTGGTGAAGATACCCTGAAGGACCTGGACGAGAACGGTATCATCCGTATCGGCGCAGAGGTCCACTCCGGCGATTACCTGGTTGGTAAGGTTACCCCCAAGGGCGAGACCGAGCTGACTCCCGAGGAGCGCCTGCTCCGGGCGATCTTTGGCGAAAAGGCAAGAGAAGTCCGGGATACCTCTTTGAAAGTGCCTCACGGCGAAAGCGGTGTGGTCGTGGATGTAAAGGTGTTCACCAAGGAGAACTCCGACGAGCTGGCTCCCGGTGTTACCAAGTCTGTCCGTGTTTACATTGCCCAGAAGCGTAAGATCTCTGTGGGCGATAAGATGGCCGGCCGTCACGGTAACAAGGGCGTTGTCTCCCGTGTCCTGCCGGAAGAAGATATGCCCTTCCTGCCCGACGGTACGCCGTTGGATGTGGTTTTGAATCCCCTGGGCGTGCCTTCCCGTATGAACATCGGTCAGGTGCTGGAGGTCCACTTGGGCTACGCAGCAAAGGCTCTGGGCTGGAAGGTCGCTACCCCCGTATTTGACGGCGCTGACGAGAAGGACATCCGTGAAACTCTGAAGCTGGCCGGTCTGCGGGAAGACGGCAAGACCATCCTTTACGATGGCCGTACCGGCGAGCCCTTCGATAACCCGGTTACCGTTGGTTATCCCTACTATTTGAAGCTGCACCATCTGGTTGATGATAAGATCCACGCCCGCTCCACCGGTCCTTACGCACTGGTTACCCAGCAGCCCTTGGGTGGTAAGGCCCAGTTCGGCGGTCAGAGATTCGGCGAAATGGAAGTTTGGGCGCTAGAAGCTTACGGCGCTGCTTACACCCTGCAGGAGATCCTGACAGTCAAGTCCGACGATGTAACCGGTCGTGTCAAGACCTATGAAGCCATCGTTAAGGGCAACAACATTCCCAAGCCCGGTGTTCCCGAATCCTTCAAGGTTCTGGTCAAGGAATTGCAGGCTCTGTGCCTGGATATCCGCGTCCTGGACGAAGAGGGCAACGAGATCGAGCTGCGGGATGATGACGATGAAGAAGAGATCATCTACGCCGCAGATATGGGCAGCAAGCTGGTAGGCACAACAGAAGAAGTGCTGGAATCCGGCTTCGTCATCGACGAGGACAGCCCGGAAGATATTATGGATGTGTTCGGCAGCGCAGATGCCGACGCAGAAGAAGAATAAGGAGGTGCGATAATTATGGCAGATGCAACATTTGATGCAATTAAAATTGGCATTGCTTCTCCCGAAATGATCCGTCAGTGGTCTTTTGGTGAGGTCAGAAAGCCCGAGACCATTAACTACCGCACCCTCAAGCCCGAACGGGACGGCTTGTACTGTGAAAAGATCTTTGGACCTACCAAGGACTGGGAGTGCCACTGCGGCAAGTACAAGAAGATCAAGTACAAGGGCAAGGTCTGTGATCGCTGCGGCGTTGAAGTGACCAAGGCCAAGGTGCGCCGTGAGCGTATGGGCCATATCGAATTGGCAGCGCCCTGCAGCCACATTTGGTATTTCAAGGGAATTCCTTCCCGTATGGGTCTGATTTTGGATATCAGCCCCAAGATCCTTGAAAAAGTGCTGTATTTTGCAGCCTATATCGTAACCGACCCCGGCGATACACCCCTGGAAAAGAACCAGATCCTCTCCGAGAAGGATTATCGGGATTACCGGGAAAAGTACGAGGACGATTTCGAGGCAGGTATGGGCGCAGAGGCTGTCCAGAAGCTGCTCAAGCAGATCGACCTGGAAGCGCTGTCCGTGCAGCTGCGTGAGGAGCTGAAAACCGCTTCCGCACAGAAGAAGCTGCGCCTGGTAAAGCGCTTGGAGATCGTGGAGGCATTCCGGGAGTCCGGCAACGATCCTGCCTGGATGGTTATGGACGTTCTGCCCGTTATTCCTCCGGATATCCGTCCTATGATCCAGCTGGACGGCGGCCGTTTTGCTACCTCTGACCTGAACGACCTGTACCGCCGGGTTATCAACCGTAACAACCGCTTAAAGAGACTCATCCAGCTCCACGCCCCCGACATCATCATCCGCAACGAAAAGCGTATGCTCCAGGAGGCTGTGGACGCTCTGATCGACAATGGCCGTCGCGGCCGGGCCGTTACCGGCGCAAACAATCGCGCGCTTAAGTCCCTTTCCGATATGCTCAAGGGCAAGCAGGGTCGTTTCCGTCAGAATTTGCTTGGCAAGCGTGTTGACTACTCCGGCCGTAGCGTTATCGTCGTCGGTCCTGAACTGAAGCTGTATCAGTGCGGCGTGCCCAAGGAGATGGCCATCGAGCTGTTCCGGCCCTTCGTTATGAAGAAGCTGGTGTCCGACGGTCTGGCAAACAACATCAAGTCCGCAAAGAAGATGATCGACAAGGGCAAGACCGAGGTTTGGGACGCTCTGGACGAGATCATCAAGGACCGCCCGGTTATGCTTAACCGTGCGCCTACGCTGCACCGTCTGGGCATTCAGGCCTTCGAGCCGATCCTGGTGGAAGGCCGCGCACTGAAGCTGCATCCTCTTTGCTGTACTGCATTTAACGCCGACTTTGACGGCGACCAGATGGCTATCCACGTACCTCTGAGCGCAGAGGCCCAGGCAGAAGCCAGAATGCTGATGCTTTCCGCCAACAACCTGCTGCGTCCCCAGGACGGCAAGCCTGTTACCGTTCCCACACAGGATATGATCCTGGGCGCTTACTATCTGACCTATACCCGTCTGGGCAAGGAAGAGAAGGGCGCAGAGGAGGTCTTTGTTACCGATGCCGGCGAAACTGACCTGCCTGTAAATCAGCTGGTGGTAACAGAAGATTTCCTGGCTGCCAACAAAAAGGCTGCTGCCGAGGGCAAGAAGATTGCCCAGTTCCGTCCCAAGCTCAACTACTCCAGCGTGGACGAAGCCATCGCCGCTTATGCGGACGGCAATGTGGGCCTGCACGCGCCTATCCGTGTTCGCCACGGTAGGGAAGTGGACGGTCAGATGCGCTATAGCATCATCGATGCCACCGTCGGCCGTCTGATCTACAATGAGCCGATCCCCCAGGATCTGGGCTTTGTGGATCGCACCCAGCCCGGCAAGGAATTCAGCCTTGAGGTGGACTTCCTGGTGGACAAGAAGCAGCTGGGCAAGATCATTGACAAGTGTATCCGTAAGCACGGCTTTACCATTGCTACGGAAATGCTGGACCGTCTGAAGGCTTTGGGCTACAAGTACTCCACCAAGGGCGCTATCTCCGTTTCTATCGCGGATATGGTGGTTCCCGAGATCAAGTACCAGCTGGTCAAGGAAGCTGAACAGAAGGTCGTGGAGATCGAGCAGTATTACCGTAAGGGCTTTATCACCAACGATGAGCGTTACCGTTTGGTCGTCCAGCAGTGGGAGAAGACCACCGCCGATGTTACCGGCGCACTGCAGGGCAACCTGGACGAGTTCAACCCCATCTATATGATGGCGGACTCCGGCGCTCGTGGTAGTATGGCACAGATCCGTCAGCTGGCCGGTATGCGTGGCTTGATGGCGGATACCGCAGGTCGTACCATTGAGATCCCTGTTAAGGCAAACTTCCGTGAAGGCCTTAGTGTACTGGAATACTTCATTTCCTCCAGAGGCGCTCGTAAGGGCATGACCGATACCGCTCTGCGTACCGCTGACTCCGGTTACCTGACCCGTCGTATGGTCGACGTTTCCCAGGATGTGATCATCCGTGAGCACGAGTGCGGCACAAAGAATGGTATTTGGGTCGGCGCTGTTTACGATAAGAACGGCGACGTTGTGGATTCCTTCGGCAACCGCATCCGCGGCCGTTATCCGGTGGAGGATGTGGTGCATCCGGAAACCGGTGAGCTGCTGCACTCCAAGGACGTTATGATGATGCCCGAGGATGCTGCCAAGTTCGAAAAGGCCGGCATTGAGAAGATCTATATCCGCACCATTCTGGGCTGTCGCGCCCGGGTTGGCGTTTGCGCACGGTGCTACGGTATGAACCTGGCCACCTCCAAGGAAGTGGACCTGGGCGAGGCTGTCGGTATCATCGCGGCCCAGTCCATCGGTGAGCCCGGTACTCAGCTGACCATGCGTACCTTCCACTCCGGCGGCGTTGCCGGTGATGATATCACCCAGGGTCTGCCCAGAGTTGAAGAACTGTTTGAGTCCCGCCGTCCCAAGAAGATGGCGCAGATCGCCGAGATCACCGGTAAGGTGGATCTGGATGAAAGCCACCGCACCGCTCTGCGTAACATCACCGTTACCGCAGAAGACGGCGAGGTCAAGAATTACCAGGTGCCTTACTCCGTTGGCCTGAAGGTCAAGAACGGCGAGATCGTCCAGAAGGGTACACCCATCACCGATGGCGCGCTGTATCCCCAGGATGTTCTGCGTATTTCCGGCGTGGAGGCTGTTCAGGATTACCTGGTCCAGTCTGTCCAGGCTGTGTACCGTCAGCAGGGCGTTGAGATCAACGACAAGCACATTGAGGTCATCATCCGTCAGATGATGCGCAAGGTGCGTGTGGAAGATCCCGGCGACACCGAGCTGCTCACCGGCAGCACCATCGACACCTTCGAGTTTGAAGATGCCAATGCTGCCGTCCAGGCCAGAATCGACGCAGGCGAGACCGAGCTTCGTTTGGCTACCGCCGCGCCTATCCTGTTGGGTATTACCAAGGCCGCTCTGGCAACAGATTCCTTCCTGTCTGCCGCATCCTTCCAGGAGACCACCAAGGTCCTGACCGATGCAGCCATCAAGGGCAAGGTCGACCACCTGGTGGGCCTGAAGGAAAATGTCCTGATCGGTAAGCTGATCCCCGCAGGCTCCGGCCTGATGGCCTACCGGGATTTCGAGCCCGGTCAAGTCCCCGATTCCGCTTTTATGGCGTGTGAAACCGCCGGCGAAACCGAGGAAGCCGAATAAACCAAGTCCGCCACCTTTGTGAGGTGGCGGACTTTTGTTTTTGCGTGGCACACAGGCAGGGGAGAAAGGGAGAAAAGCGGTGGTATTACAGACTTTTTCCCAAAAAAATGTTGACTTTTTCCAATTGTTGCGTATAATAAGATTTTGTATGGACACTAAAAAAGATAATAGTATCGTAAAATGCGATACTATGGCGGAAATCCGCCCGGAAAGCGTTGTCGTGGGCGCCAAGCAACTGCGAAAAGCCCTTCGCGACGGACGCGTAAAAAAGGCCTTCCTGGCCGCAAATGCAGACCCGGCAATTACCGAACCGCTGGCGCGGCTGTGCGAGGAAAACAAAATTTCCTTCGCCTGGGTAAAGACAATGTCAGAGCTGGGCCGCGCCTGCGGGATCGAGGTTGGCGCAGCGACGGCGGCTGTCGTCCGGTAACAAGCTTCCAACAGCGGTAGCTGTGGAATAGATCCGCCGAAAGGCGAGAACGAAAGAAAGGAGAAAATGAATGCCTACTTTTAATCAGCTTGTCAGAAGTGGCCGTAAGCAGGTTACCTACAAATCCACCGCTCCTGCTCTGCAGAGAGGTCTGAACACTCTGGAAAACAAATCTACCAATTTGCCTTCTCCCCAGAAGCGTGGCGTATGTACTGCTGTTCGTACCACCAGCCCCAAGAAGCCGAACTCTGCTCTGCGTAAGATCGCCCGTGTGCGTCTGACCAACGGAATGGAAGTTTCCGCTTATATCCCCGGTGTTGGCCACAATCTGCAGGAGCACTCTGTTGTTCTGATTCGCGGCGGTCGTGTTAAGGACCTTCCCGGTGTGCGTTACCACATCATCCGCGGCACTCTGGATACCCAGGGCGTGCAGAACCGTATGCAGTCCCGCTCCAAGTACGGCGCAAAGCGGCCGAAGGCCGGCAAGAAGTAATCCTTCGCCAAACCGAAAAAACTTTAACTATTCCAAGCCCTTTCGCAAGGCTTTGCCTTGCCAAAGCGTTTTTATATATTGATGTAAAAACCTCTGGCCAGGCACAACGAAAGTGTTACTTTCGAGTACCGATGAAATCATTTTATATATGAAGGAGGGAAGCAAAGTGCCCAGAAGAGGTAATGTTCCCAAGAGAGAGGTCCTTCCGGAT
>JAZLAB010000056.1:0-4482 GCA_045612985.1 Faecousia sp. | reverse complement strand
GGGGGTGCTTTCCTCGTCCTTACCGCAAGCCGCCAATGTCAACAGCATAACAAGAGCAAGGAGCAGTGTGAGCGTTCTTTTCATCGTTTTTTCCTCCGCAAATTGTTCTCTTAATAAAGGGATTTTAACACCGTTTCCAACAAAACGCAACTATTTCAGACAACTTTCCCATCGCCGCCCTTTCAAGTCCTTGCTTCTGCCAAAAAAGACCACACCTTTCGTTCTCCCCTTGCCTTACCTTCTTTGATAATATAATGGAAATCCGCCCACACCCCTACCGGGTGCGTTCGGATGTCCATGGACTTTCCCACGGGCTAAAAAGTGTCCACCGGACACTTTTTGCACCAGTCTGTGGACTGGTGCCGCCCTTTCAAGTCCTAGTGCCTGCAAAGAAAAACAGCGATAGCAAATGCTATCGCTGTTTTTCTGGCAGGGGCACTAGGACTTGAACCCAGAGCCTACGGTTTTGGAGACCGCCGCTCTACCAATTGAGCTATACCCCTATATGAAAGCGGCAGTGCGCCGCAGAATATGTGGTGGGCCTTCAGGGATTCGAACCCGGGACGATCCGGTTATGAGCCGGAGGCTCTAACCAACTGAGCTAAAGGCCCATAATTATCGCGGGTGCTTAGCACCATCACAAGGCGTATTGTATCATTTCACTTAGGTTCTGTCAAGCTATTTCTGTAAGAAAAAAACACGGCAGCGCCCACGACGCCGCCATGTTTATTCCTGTTATATCTACTCAGATGCCCTTGTCCCGGAGCGCCTGCGGCGGCGGTGAGAGGATCTGCGAGGCTCCGGATCTGCCTTCTCCGCCCGGCGGGCGTAGGCTTCCGCTGCCTCAGAGGTAGCTTCATATGTCAGTCGGCTGACCCGGATCTTGCCGTCCTGCTGCTCCGACAGGCGAATGCGGATCAAGAACTTTCCATGTTCCTGGCACGCCGCCAGATCCATATATCGGTGGCCCGGCTGTGCAAACCAGCGGGTTCCTGCCATCTGGCCGCCGCAAACAGGACACTTATTTTCGCATTCCGTCATGGCGGTTATAGCGGCATTTTTGTCAGCATAATCATAAAACACCTTCCGGGCAATACAGCCGGGAAGCTCCGCACCATGGAAGCCGTTTTCATGGCTCTTCAGCGCCTGCTCGTACTCTTCCATGCCCCGCTTCAGGTCCAGTCTGGCGCAGATCAGCGCGGTATGATAGGCGTCGCCCAAGGCGTCATGAGCCGGGCGGGTCGCCTCGATCTCAAATATCTCCATAGCCGTCTTCAAGGCCTTTTGGGCATTGGATCCATCGGTCTGGGCATTAAAGATCATTTGCGCGTTGAACCACCGCTGTGTCCAGCTCTCATCCAGCTGGAACAGCCGCAAATTTTCCCGGAGGATACCGATATCATCAAAGCCCCAAGTTAGAAATACGATATCCTCGCCGCACCAGCTGCGAAACTGCGCCATCGCTTCCGGAAAAGGAATTCCCTCTTCCTTCAGCCGGGCTTCCTTAATACCCGTCAGCTTGCTGACCCGGCGATTCAGATGCCGATAATATTTCGGACGGATCAGCACCTGAAATTCATCCTTAACTTCCTGCTGCTGGGTCACCCGGACAGCGCCGATCTGGATGATCTCGCCCCGGATGGTCACAGGCAGAACTTTTTTGGAAGAAGGAGATCCCGGCCAAGGCTGATTCCACTCCATATCCAGTACAATATAATCCATCATCGCAACCTCTGTTTTCCTGTCTCTTGCAGTATAATATCATAAAAGACCGGTCTGTGCAAACAGAAAGTTGCGATTTGCTCACTTTTTCAGGTTCATTTTCTTTTGATCCGGCTTTCCTTCCTGTCATCCGGTGGTCTTTTCCCACATAGGGCATGGCTTCTCCAAAAAAGTCAATATTATCCCGATACAAAAATACAAAAAACGCTTACTTTTTCACTTTACTTTTTTCCAAAAAGTGCTACAATAACTCTATAAAAAAATCCGGAAAGGAGTCTTTCTGATGTCTTACAAAAGAATTTTGACCATTCAGGATATTTCCTGTGTCGGCCAATGCTCGTTAACCGTGGCGCTCCCCATTCTGTCTGCCTGCGGTCTTGAAACTGCGATTTTACCCTCTGCGGTGCTTTCTACTCACACCGCCGGCTTCACCGGCTTTACCTGCCGGGATTTGACAGATGATATTCCTGCCATCAAGGACCATTGGTGCAAGGAAGGCATTACCTTCGATGCCATCTACACCGGATATCTGGGCAGTACCAAGCAGATCGAATATGTTGCTGATATTTTCACCTGTTCCCCCGGCTGTGTCCGGATCGTAGACCCGGCAATGGCTGATAACGGCGCGCTGTACCCCGCCTTTGACGGCGCTTATGTGGAAGCAATGAAGGGCCTGTGCGGCATCGCTGATTACTGCCTGCCCAACATTACAGAGGCCTGTTTCCTCACCGGCGTAGCGTACAAACAGGAATACGACCGGGCGTACATCGACCTTCTGCTGAATGGGCTGACCGCTCTGGGCTGCAAAAATGTGATCCTCACCGGCGTATCCTACGCCCCCGGCAAAACCGGCGTTGTGGTATACGAAAACGGTAACTACAGCTACTATGAGCACGAAAAACTGTCCAACTCCTGCCATGGCACCGGCGACATTTACGCCTCTGCCTTTACCGGCGCACTGGTCCGGGGCAACTGCGGCTTCGACGCAGCGCGGATCGCAGCGGATTATACTGTGGAATGCATCCGCTATACCGCCACTTTGAATAACCATTGGTACGGCGCCGCATTTGAGCCGGTGCTGTCCAAGCTGATCGAGGCTCTAAACTAACAAAAAAGGGATTTGCTGTTAGGGGTTCGTAATCAAACTAATTTTTGCCGATTCTTTTCGGGCGGCATAACGGGCAAAGGGGCTACTGCAAAATGGAAGTTTTGCAGTAGCCCCTTTTTCTTATTGTCCTTTTCGGTTTTTCTTCAGAACTTCATTGATTCTGTCCGTATTCCTTTTAATGATGGAATAAATGATGGCCCAAATCAGCAGATAGCCGACTACGAAAATTCCGGTAAACACCAGAATGGGTGTCATTCCCCAATCCAGCCAATCGTTAACCAGATAAGTGAGCAAGTAAGTGACATACAATACTATGCCGTGAATGGATATTGCTACCATTAGGGGGAGTCGCTCAATTTGATAGACGACATTCATGCCGCCTGCAACGAAAGCAAGCGCAGTCAAAGAAAATATGCCAATGTAAACCTCATTGATCGTCAGCACCTCCAAGGCGCCGTTGTGCTGCACAATCAGATAAATGACAGCCAACGCAACGGGTCCAAGACCGCAGGCAGCCATGCCGCGACGACAAAATTCTTTCACAATATTTTTCATGCTCCCGCATACCTCCTTCTGATTTCTGCAAAGCACCGCCGGGACACATATTCCCGGTAGCCGCACTGAAATATGGCATCCACACCACCGCTGAAAGCGGCATCAAACCGTAAGATGCGATGCTCATTGGCAAGGGTAGATTTGTTGATGCGGATAAAGTAGGAAGGCAAAATTTCTTCCAGATCCCGAAGCCTATCCCGGAGAGAATATTGGATCCCACTCCCATCAATGGCGATCACCTTTCGATTCAGAATGGTGATGCACTCAATTTCGGAGAAAGGGAGTTTTCGCATTTCGTCATCCCGGTATCCCATGATGCTGTCCGCACCGCAGTGGCTGCAGACAAGGTCTTCGATCTGCTGCGTTAGCGAAGAAGGCCCGTGAGCAATTACGGTTATTTCTTCTTCCGCATCTTTATCGATGATGAGTTTATATTTCATAGCCTCATGTCCTTACTGATTTTTCATTTGCCTGAGGAAGCAGGTTACCGCTGCCGCAGTCGCAATGATACTGTACACCAATACCGGTAGAATGTGAGATACGGCAACCTTGAAATTCCCAGCGAACAATGCTTTCTCCAATTCCGCTGCGTGCATGAAGGGCAGTGCGTTGGCAAATTTCTCAAACACCCCGCCTACCAGCTCCAGATCAAACCACACACCGGAAAGCCATGCGGAGAGATTGGTCAGCAGAGCGCCGCAAATGCCGCCCACCTGCTTCACACCGAACAGACTGCCGCACAGCAGGCCCAGCGCAATGTTGAAAATTGCCATGGGAAGAATCCCAAGGATAGCATACAGGATGTTGATACTGACAGTCAAGCCTAAAGAAGTGGCGAACAGATAGCAAATCACTACCTGCCCCAGCGCAATGGGCAGCAGCGGAAGCATATAGCCAAGGATAAAATCCAGGGCGGTCAGCGGTGTTGTGTAAAGTCTTTGCAGCAGGGCGCTTTCTCTGTCTTTGGCGACCAGGGTTGCGGAAAACAGAGTCATAAAAGACAATCCGAATACGGTAATGCCCGGTGCCAGGGTGTCGATCTCAAACAGGTGTACCGGGATGTTTTTCTGTATAGTGGTCAAAAGCAACAGCAACAC
>JAZLAB010000055.1:0-2646 GCA_045612985.1 Faecousia sp. | reverse complement strand
TGAAATGGTAACTTTTTTGATTAACAAATAACAAAATCACCGGAATACTGACGTATTTCGGTGATTTTTTATGCAGTTAAGCGGAAAAGGGACTCTTCAAAACCAATACTTCCTTATGGAGTTTTGCCCTTTGAGAAGGATGTGCTTTTTACATAAAGAAATATAATGCAAGGGTCAGCAATGCTGTGTTTTTGTCCTCCTCGCAATCGCCGGCCATTAAAAGCAGTAATAAAATGACGATCAGGTCTCCTGCGTCCATTTCCTTTGGCAGGAGGTTTTTGAAAAAGCCTGTGATGCTGCTGCTTTGTTTTTGGTATGGATGCTGCTGTTCTTGACAAGGTTTTTCCAGTGGCATCTCGATTGGGTGAGGGGGAGAAGCCGGTTCTTTTCTGCGGCCCCCCGGGTTTTTTGGCGGCTGATGCGAATCCTGTACGCGGTTCTTTCGGTAAGAGCCATCGGGCTGTGGAATATATCGGTTATACATAGGATCACCTGCTTAAGAATACCGAGGCGAGGGATGCCATTTTTGCGGCCCGCATCGCCTTTTCCAGCTTTACGATCCGGCTGCGGTTTAAATACGGACCAAGGGCTTTTAACAGATTTCGCTGATTGTTATCAATGCTGCTTTTTCCAGCAAGACCGGATAACTTTTGCAGCATTCCGGGATCAATGTCCGGTATTTGAAAGCCGGGATTGTCCGGCGGCGGGGGAGGGGGCGTATCCGGCTGGGAAGTGTTTAGTGTTTGGGCCATTGCCATAATTTTTTGCATCATTTCCGGATTGCCCAGGATGGCGTTCATTTGATTTTGCATTTCATCCATTGGATGTTCCTCCCATTTTCTGCAGAAGCGCTTTGATCTGTTCTGACTCCAAAAGGGGTGTCAGTGAGGACTTGGCTTGCTCGTAGTTACCTGCCGAGGCCTGCGCCATTGCTTTGCGTAGCACGGAGGGATCTGCATTTTGTAGCATTGCAATCAGCTGCTGTCCTGCCGGACTTTGGGCGATCTGCATAATATCCTGCGGGGAAAAATCCTTAGAATTTTTCGCCATATCATTGCCTCCTGTCTGAAATCCTGCTATAATGAATTGCACAGTTGCTTTCAGTATTACTATATGCGTGCAAAGATTGGATGGTGTACTATGAAAATTCTTGTGCTTTCCGATTCCCATTCAGGACTATATTTTATGCGGCAATGCATTCAAAAGGTAAAGCCGGAACACATTGTGCATTTAGGAGACCATTTTGAGGATGGCACAGCGATGGCGGAGGAAAATCCCCATATCCGTTTCCATCAAGTCCCCGGAAATTGTGATCGCTACCGCTGCGCGCCCTGGCAGGCGGAAACTATGTGTTACCCCGTAGCTGGGGTGAAGCTGTTTATGACCCACGGCCATAAACATGCGGTGAAATCCGGCACCCAGCGGCTGCTGGAGGACGCGGCCAAAAGCGGCGCGCAGGCAGTACTGTACGGACATACCCACCAGGCGGAGTGTTACCAAACGGACACAGGTATGTGGGTGCTCAACCCGGGCAGCTGCCGTACTTCGGAGGGCAGTGTTGGTGTGATCGAGGTTGAAGGGGAAAGAATTTCCGCCTGCTATCTTTTCAAGCAGGCGGATCTGGATGGATCAGAACAGTAACAGCACAAACAGCAGACTGGCCGCTGCGCCGGCACCGATAGCGCCAACCAACAGGTTGTCCAACACTTTATTCAGCACCTCCCGGCGGGTTGCGGCGTTGGGATAGCGTTTGCCAAAATTTGTTCTTACAGCTCCAGAATTGATGATTGCAGTTTTCATTTTAATTACCTCCTTGGTTTTTGTACCTTAAGGATACAACACAAAGTGTCCTAAAAAGCGGACCAATTAATTGTTTTGGCAAATAGATTATGGAACTTGCATCTTGCTTCAGAATATGATATATTAGCTGTGATAATGACTCCGCTGGAGGTAAACATATGGGTAATGTGAAAAAAAGAGAAACTTCCCGTTTTATGCATACGGTCAAGGGCGTTTTTAAGCTCCTCTATAAACTGCGCGGCTTTATTTTAGGAATTCCGGTGGCTGCTGCAGCCATTGTGATGGCGATCAACAATCAGATCAAGTTGCCGGATGATGTAGGGATTGTGCTGATGGCCTCCGGTGAGCAGGCTCAAACAATCAGCAAAGCTGCTGCAGTGTTGGGCCCTTTGGCGCTGACCGGTATCTGCTTGGTGTTGGTGTTCTGCTCCAAAAAGGTGCTGTACCCCTGGCTCATCAGCTTGTTCTCTCTGGCGTTGCCACTGCTGATTTTGTTTATTAATACCTTTGGTTAATGAAAGAATAAAGGCAGATGTTCGTTTTCGAACATCTGCCTTTTTGATTTACAGAGCGAATCAATACAAGTTGTAAGAAAGGGTGGAGTGAGAGGGATTTGTTTGCGTTTTGCCAAAGGCAAAACTAATGTAGCCGCCAGTGTTTGCACTGGCGTCAGCAACAGTCACAGCAACAATACCTTTCCACAGAGGCTCGGAGGCTTCCATAGCGAGGATTTTCTTGTCTTGCTTATTGATTTCGTTGGCAACATTCTTTGCCTCCGCTTCAAGCCTTTTCAGCTTGTCGGCATCATACTTTCCGTCTCTCCCGAAACGGATCTCGCGGATTTCG
>JAZLAB010000054.1:0-19784 GCA_045612985.1 Faecousia sp. | reverse complement strand
ACATGGCTACGATCCGACTTCTCTAAAAAAGTAATAGCCCAACACAAGAAAGATGGCTATGCCAATGACCAGTAAAATCGTCTTGATCACCTTTTTCGTCTTATGCGTTTTGGTGCCAAAGTCCTGGATCGTCGGATCTTTTTCTTCCTTCGGCCCGGGACCAACAGGCGCAAACCAATCGCCCCGTTCAAGGGCTGTGGTTTTCCGCACTCTGGGATCGAGGCCGTCCATCGGCACACTAAATTTCTGTTGGTATTTCATAACATAGCCTCCTTTCAATCATTGATTCAAGTATTTTTATAATATATCCAACAAATTCTTAAGCTTACCGGTATCCGCTTACAGAAAACCCTTGTAGAAATAGTAACCGGCCACAAAGAAAGCAGCAACCCCAAGCAAGATCACTTCAGGCGTTTTTTATTATCGATACCATTCCTGGAAAAATAGATATCCAAAATATACAATGATTGCAACCCCGAGTGTAATGAGTACGATCTTCAGTATCTTTTTAAATTTCTCAACCTTTTCGTTTCGAACTGTCAGATCTATCTCTGTAGTTTCCAGATCCACATCTTCTTTAAACGCAAACCAGTTTCCATGTTCCATCGGTGTGATTTTCTGTATACCGGGATTCTGGAAATAGGGAGCTCCTTTGCCCCATTCTATCTTCATAATATCGCCCCTTTCTATATTTCCATTTTAATTATATAATACGAAAAATTCAAAGTAAATACCACAAATTGAACAAATATATCAGCAGCCTATTAAATTGCCTGCATTTATAATTGTATAAAACCGAAAACCTATTGTTTTTTATTAAAAAGCCCTTGACATTTCTATAAAATACTGTTAATATATACGAGTTGCCAGAGACAGCAGGTGGCTAGTCCGTAAATCCTGCCGAGGTGCGCTGATATGATTTTTCTGCGTGTCTTCCTGTCTTTTGGCAGGAAGACATTTTTTTCGGAGGTGAAACACATGCCCAACGCAAAGGTTCTTGAGAGCAAAAAGGCTGTTGTTGAAGCCCTGTCCGGCAAGATGAAGGAAGCTACTTCCGTTGTCTTTGTTGACTACAAGGGTATCAATGTCGCTCAGGATACCGACCTGCGGAAGCAGTTCCGTGATGCTGGTGTTGAGTACACTGTTGTTAAGAATACTCTTACTCGTTTTGCTGCGAAGGAGATCGGCTACGATTTCGATGAGGTTCTCAACGGCACTACCGCTATGGCCAGCACCACCGGCGATCCCATCGCTCCGGCTCGCGTCGTGTGCGAATTCGCCAAGAAGAACAAGCTGCCCCTGCAGATTAAGGGTGGCATCGTTGAAGGTAGCGTTCTGTCTGCGCAGCAGCTGAGCGGCTTCGGCGAACTGCCCAGCAAAAACGCACTGGTTGCTCAGGTTCTTGGTACTTTCCTGGCACCTATCTCCAGCTTGGCATTCGTTCTGGACCAGATCCGGATCAATGTGGAAGGCGGCGCTGCTATGCCTGCTGCTGCTGAAGCTGCTGAGGCCCCCGCTGAAGCACCTGCTGAAGCACCCGCTGAAGAGGCTCCTGCTACTGAGTCCACTGAAGCTTAATCGTCCGTATACTAACACAAAAATACAACTTTTATTTTAGGAGGAATTTACAATGGCTAGTGAAAAAGTCACTGCTCTCGTTGAGGAAGTAAAGGGTCTGACCGTTCTGGAGCTGTCCGAACTGGTTCACACTCTGGAAGAAGTTTTTGGCGTTTCTGCCGCTGCTGCTGCTGTTGCTGCTCCCGCTGCTGGCGGCGCTGCTGAGGCTGCAGAAGAGAAGACCGAGTTCGACGTCATCCTGAAGGCTGCCGGCGACTCCAAGCTGAACGTCATCAAGGTTGTCCGCGCTGTTACCGGCCTGGGCCTGAAGGACGCAAAGGACCTGGTTGACAACTGCCCCAAGACTCTGAAGGAAGCTGTCTCCAAGGAAGATGCCGAGAAGATGGTTGCCGAGCTGAAGGAAGCTGGCGCAGACGCAGAGATGAAGTAATTTTACTTCTTACACAGTTAACAGCCGCCAGAAATGGCGGCTGTTTTACTATCCACAATCCACGCAAAGGAGGCTACCTATGGAATCCGTTATCGCCTATATACAATCCCTGGATTTGGATCTTTACCAGATTGGAATCACAGCAGCTGTTTTGCTGCTAGGCACATTGATCATCAGTGTGTTCGGCCGTTTCGTATTCGGCAAACGCTCCGTATTAAATAACGCTGTTTCCTCGGCAATTGGAATTTTGTTTATCTACACAATTTCCGTGCTTTTACGCATTGCCGGCGTACAGGTCAGTCAATGGATCGCTCCCTTACCTCTGGTACAGATTTCCGGTGATACAATGTACCTGTTTTCCTTCCAGGGCGCTCACTATACGACCATTTGCTCTGAGCTGCTGAGTATGATCGTTCTTTCCTTCCTGGTGAATCTGGCGGACGGCTGGATGCCAAAGGGCAAGAATGTGTTCAGTTGGTTTTTGTTCCGCTGTCTGACTGTCGTTGTTGGTTATTTGATGCATTTGATTGTCGTAGGACTGCTTGCAAGGTATTTACCGGAAGGCATACTGATTTATGCGCCTGTAATTTTACTGGGTCTGTTGGTCTTGCTACTGCTTACCGGCGCGCTGAAAATTGTTGTGGGCGCAGCTTTAACAACAATCAATCCCATCATTGGTGGTCTTTACACCTTCTTCTTTGCCACGATCATCGGCAAGCAAATCACAAGATCTGTTCTGACAACTGCAATTCTATCTGGACTGATTTATGGATTAAGTTATCTAGGCATTACTGCAATTTCCATTGCCAGCGCTGCGCTGCTAGCCTATATCCCCTTTGGAATCCTGCTGATCGTTCTGTGGTATATCGTCTATAAGGTTTTCTAAAAAAACAGCTATTGAGCCTAATCGCTCAATAGCTGCTTTTTCATTAATCCATCTTTTCGATTGCCGCAAGGACATCTTCCATCTTGTCTGTCTTTACAGTCTCCATCAGGCCGCTGTCGTAGCTTTGGGCCACCATCGGGTCAATAGGCAGCCGGGCCAAAATAGGCAGGTTAAATGCCTCTGCCACCTCCTCCAGGCGGCTCTCACCAAAAACATTGATCTTCTTGCCACAATCCGGGCATTCCAGATAACTGTAATTCTCCACGAAGCCGATCACCGGCACGTGCATCATATTCGCCATTTTTAGAGCCTTGGCAACGATCATAGAAACAAGATCCTGGGGGCTGGTAACGATCACAATGCCGTCCACCGGCAGGCTCTGGAACACTGTCAGCGGCACATCGCCGGTTCCGGGAGGCATATCCACGAACATATAGTCCACATCTTCCCAGATCACATCGGTCCAGAACTGCTTAACTGCGCCGGCAATGACCGGGCCGCGCCAAACAACGGGATCGGTGTTGTTGTCCAGCAGCAAATTGATAGACATTACCTGGATTCCGGTAGTCGTCAATGCTGGATACAAGCCATCCTCTGTTGCGCCCTGGCACTCTGTTACGCCAAAGGCAGTAGGTGCAGAAGGTCCGGTGATATCCGCATCCAAAACGGCCACGCGCTTACCCTTTCTGGACATGGCAACTGCCAGCATAGAGGTAACTGTGGACTTGCCGACACCACCCTTGCCGGATACAACAGCAATCACCTTTTTTACGCTTGCCTTGGGGTTTAACTGTGCAAGCAGGCTTTCTGCCTTGCGATCAGCACAATCGCTGCCGCAGGTTGAACAATTTCCACTACAAGAACTCATATTATAAACACTCCTTTTGTAATTTCCTTAACTTTGGGCAGCTTCCCACTGCTCCATCAACTCCATAAGCACCGCTTCCTGGGCTTCTTTCTCCTCCAGAATGCGAGTCAGCTCCTGATAATCTGCAGCAGCCGCTTCCATATCCTGATCCAGCTTCGCAATGACCTGTTCCTGCTTTTCGATCTCACGCTCCAAGCGGCGGATCAGCTTATCCGATTCCTTTGTGCCGCCTTTTGGTTTTTCCTTTTTTACCTTTGGTGTGGTCGGTGCAGGTTGGTTTTGTATTGCTTGATGCTCCAATATGGAACAGTATTTGCTATATCCGCATTTATAATCCTGGATCTTTCCGTCTTCCAGATGCCAGATCCGCTCGGCAAACTTTTCAATGAAATACCGGTCGTGAGAAACAAAGATCAGAACGCCTTCGAATTCTTCAATAGCCGCTTCGATCCATTCCCGGGAAGCGATATCCAGGTGGTTGGTCGGCTCGTCAAGGATCAGCAGATTGATCTTCTCATCCATCAGCATACACAGACGGAGCCGGGATTGCTCTCCTCCGGACAGCTGGCCTACTTGCTTGAACACATCCTCGCCCTGAAACATAAAGGCGCCCAGCCGATCTCTGGCCGTCTGAGGGGTGCAGTTCTTCTCATAAAGCATTGTGTCATAAAGGCTGCGCTCCGGATGATCAAAACGGATGATCTGGGGTAAGTATCCCCATTTTACTGTTAGGCCAAACAGCACCTTACCGTTGCAGGTTTCTTCTCCCAACAAGCATTTTAAGAATGTAGATTTTCCTGTGCCGTTATCACCCAAAAGGGCAATTCTTTCGCCACCCTCCACTTTCAGTTCCACATCGGAAAACAGCATTCTGTCTCCAAAGCTTTTGCTGACATTTCGGGTCTGCAGCACCACATCGCCGGAAAAGTCTTTTTGGGCAAAGGTTGCCTTCATTGTCTTTTCCGTCTTGGGCTTTTCCGTCTTCTTGATCCGCTCCATACGGTGCTGAATAGACATTGCCCTGCGATATAATGTACGGTTATTGATGCCCCATCCTTTCATCCGCTCGACGGTATAACCCAACTGTTTCAGCTTTGCCTGTTCCTGCTCGTATTGCTTCAGCTGCAAATTAAAGCGGGCTTGCTTTTCCTCAATATAGAAAGAATAATTGCCGGAATAGAATTCGCCGTGGCCGTCTACGATCTCGATCACCCGGTCAGCTACTCTGTCCAAAAAATAACGATCGTGGGAAATGGTCAGAACTGTGCCTTTAAAAGTATTGATATATTCCTCCAACCAGATCACATTTTTCAGATCCAGGTGGTTTGTAGGCTCGTCCAAAAGCAGAATATCTGTCTGTTCCAAAAGCAGCCGGGCAAGATTTACCCGGGTCTTTTCGCCACCGGACAAACTGGCAAATTCCTGCTCGCGCTGCTGGGCAGTAATGCCCAGACCGTTGCAGATCTTATCCACCTGCACATCCATATCATAGCCGCCGCCGGACTGAAATCGGTTCGCCAGCGAATCGTATTCCTGCAGCAGCCCCCGGTCATTGCTGGAAGCCATTTTCGTTTCCAGCTGCTCCATTTTCTTGCGAAGAACCACCAGTGGTGCAAAGGCGCTGCGCAAAACATCTTCCACTGTGTAGCCTGGTGGAAATTTGGGAATCTGAGAAATCAAGCCGAGCTTTTTGTGGGGGTTGATGTAAACCTCCCCTGCATCGTAATCCATCTGTCCGGTGAGAATATTAAACAGTGTGGTTTTGCCACAACCGTTCCGGCCTAAAATGGCAACGCATTCCCCTTCCTGGATCTCAAAGCTTAAGTCTTCCAGAAGGTTTTCGCCAATCACGAAGAACTTTGTTAAGTTTTTTACAGAAATATCAAGCATACTCGTTCTCCGTCATTTTCTCAGGTCTATACTGTATCAACAATTTGATAGATTTCGTCTTTCGAATACAGCACATTCAGTGCATCCAGCATTGCATTGCAGCTCATATGCTCCGGAAGTTGTAATTTTTCAAGCAGCGCCGTCCGTTTTGCCTTGCTGTCGGAGCGTCCGGACAGTCCAATTTCAAACAGATCCGCCTTTGTTAGGCCGCCGGAAGTTACCGGGGAATCCTCCCCTTCTATGGTCGCACCCGCATTACGCAGGCAATCCAAAATGATCTCTGGGGTCATACCCTCAACCCCAAGCTTTCCTTCCTTGCCGGGAGCAGTCTTTCTGCGTTCTTTGCCAAAAATGTCAGGAATATAGGCGTGCTTTAAATGCTGCGGCGCAATGGCGCTTTTCAGGTAATTACGAATCACAAAGCCAGCGCCGTCAGAATCCGTAAAAACGATAAGCCCCCGTTTTTCCGCAACACATCGCAAAAGCTGCAAAAGCTGCTTATCGTTCATAATCCCGAAGCCGTTGGTCTGAAAAATCGGCGCATCCACAATTTGGGCAAGGGTGTTTTTATCATAGCGCCCCTCTACAACGATTGCCTGACGGATCTTAACCATTTTTAGCCTCCTGTGCCAGCTGCAGAATCAGCATTTCCAAGAGTCTGTCCTCATCGTCCACAGAAGTCTTCATTTTGCGGTCTGTTTCTAAAATCAGTTCCGCCGCCTTTGCACAAAAGGCCGCAGAAAAGTTTCTGGCAGCGCCCATTGCTTTCTTTGCCGGATATTCCTTGATGCCGGTAAGGCGAACCAAATCCGAAACATTTTTACCGTTTTCCAGCACAATACGCGCTGCAGAAATTCTTCTAAAATGGCCGCCGATGGCGCCAAGAATTTCAATAGGAGGCTGCTGCATTTTCAGTAGCTGTTGCAGCTTATCAAGTGCCGCTGCATATTTGCCCTCACCCAGCAAATCGGTCATATCGAACACAACTGCATCCAGCACCGGCTCTGTTACCGCGTCGATATCGCTTTTCACGATGGTATCCGCACCGGAATAAGCCGCGATTTTGGAAATTTCACCAGCCAATGTGGTCATTGCGCCACCGGTAATGTCAATTAAATAGCTGCAAAGCTCCGGAGAAATCTTCTTTTGCTCCGCAGAAAAATGGCGTGTTACCCAGGCGATCAACTGTCGCTGATCCTGCCGGCCAAACTCCACGATTTGGCCGCCACTATGAATCGCTTCCCAAAGCTTCTTTATGCGTTTATCCGGCTTCCAGGGTGTGGTCTCAAAGGTAAACACCACTGTGCAGTAATCCGGAATATCGGATATTATGTCGGTGATCTTCTCCCGGTCTCCCTCGGGGAGTTTAAATACATCCACATCGTCTACCCAAACAAAGGTGCTTGGCGCCATCATTGGCAGGCTTTCCACCGCATCAGCAAAATCACGGATGTCAAAGGTTTCCTTATTCATTTTATGAAAATTAAAGGATTCCGTCAGATCATCTACGAGCAATTTCTTCAGCTGCTGCAGATAGTGGTTTAACAGAAAGGTTTCCTCTCCATAAAACACATACAAACGCTCCGCTCTTTTTTCCTTAAGAGCGGTTTTTAGTTTCTGAATGCCCTGCATTGAATCTTGCTGCATTGCCATGGAGTTCACCTCCCAAATGTAATCGTTCCATTTAGATCCGTCCGCCAAAGCTCACAGCCAAACAACTCCAGCCGTTTCAGAACCTCCGGTGCCGGATGACCGTGCGCGTTATTCTTACCCACAGAAGCAACCGCTGTTTTCGGCCTTGTGGCACTGAGCAGTGGAAAAGATGTGGATGATTTCGCACCGTGGTGTCCAAGAACCAAGAGTTCCAGTTCCGGAAGCGGTGTTTCCCGGACAAAACGCAGTTCCTGCGCGGCGGACCAATCTCCGGTTATCAGTATATCACAATCTTCCCCTTGAAACAAGATGCACAATCCGCTTTCATTGTCTTCTTTGCTGTTTGCTCCGGGATAAATGGTAAAGCTGCCCCACTTTCCGGAGCTTTTAGTAATTTCCGTAATCCAGCAGATATTCTCAGAGAAGGCGTTTTCCAGCTGCTGTTTTATCTTCCCGTCATCCGCGCAATCCGGTAAGTACAAAGCATCCGCCTTTACCCGACTTAAAAGATTTTCAACGCCGCCGGCATGGTCTGTATCATAATGCGTCAAAATCAGGCCATCGATTCGATAGATTCCCTGGGATAGTAAGTACTGCGCAGTAATGTCTGCAGCATCTTTTCCGCTTCCGCTGCCGCAGTCAACAAGATATGTTTTCTCCTGGCTTTGTATTACGATGGCCTGTCCCTGCCCCACATCCAGCACAGTTACTCGAAATCCGGCAAGCCTCGGCTCACAAATTGAAGCTGCAATGCAAAGGCATAACGCAGTAATCACGCAGCCAAGATATACAAAAGGATGCTTTCGTTTTCCCAAAAAGAAGACAGCAAGCAGCACATAACAAAATACGATCCAAAGCACTACATAGATGCTTTGTGTATAGACAGCAGCGCCCGGTATTGCAGCCAGAAGTCGGGATACCATCAAAACATAGCGAATCGGCCAAGACAGCACCCAAGCAGCCACTGTACCAAGAGGCATCCAAATCGCACCCAGTATGCAGGTTAGCATAATGCCGTAAAATACAAAGGAAATAATCCACAATGTCAGCAGATTGGTAAGCACACCCACAATGCTGACCGTACCAAAATAATACGCGCTCAAGGGCATTGTAATTGCAGTTGCCGACACTGTAACCGAAACGCAGCCTGCAAACCATCTGCCCAGCTTTGCCCGCAATGATTTATCTTTCGGCACACGAAGGACGCGTAGCAGAAAACGGTTGATACGGCTGCTGAATAAGAAGATGCCGATCATACAGCCAACGGAAAGCTGGAAACTGACAGATGTAACACTAAAAGGATTAAAAAGCAGCATCACCAGTACAGCAAAAGAGAGCGCCGTTGGTGAGTCGTATTCTTTCTTTAATAGCAAACCCAGAATGATCAGGCACTGCATAATGCAGGAGCGCATGATAGAAGGTGTAAACCCAGCAACAGCCGCAAACAGCACAAGGATTGGTATTCCGAACACTGCCGTTAGAACCCGTCGTTTTCCCACAACTGTGTATATCAGTGAAAACAAAATGGTAACATGAAGTCCAGAAACAGCAATCACGTGACGAATACCGCTAATCTTCAGCGCCGTATCGTCTGCGTCAGAAAGCTTTGTAGCATCTCCCAGCAAAAGCGCCCTGGCAAAGCCGACGGTATCTTCCGGGAATGCTGCATCCAACAGATTTTGAATGTTCCTGCGCAGCTTCACCGGAAAATACTTACCCGGTACAACATTCTGTCCTTTGACTACAATCGGTTCCTTACCATAGGCCAGCAGGAAAACGCCCTTTCCCGGGTGAAAAGTTTCTTCCTGTTTGCCTCCGGCTGATGTGTAGCGGAAGCGGAATTCGCCCTCGAGAATGTCGCCTGGCTGCAAAGACTGCGTCTCCAGGTAGGCATATACATTAAAACGCCTATCATCAATCTCAACGCGGCCACTAACAGCAATGCCATAGTCCGTTTCCCAACTATAGTCAGTCACTTCGATTTGTGTGTTTACCACCTTCCCGTCCACTTTCCGGGCAGAGGATAAATACAGCGCATCGTGCAGTTGCAGCCACGCAGTCCCCATACCAAAGCCAATAACTGCAATCAAGACAACTGCTCCCAGCTTCTTTTTCCAGAAGAAAAGGCAGATGCCAAAAAGAAGGCACACAGCGGCGATTACAGAAAGCCAAATACCGGAAAGCAAATAGATCCCGGCAATACAAGCGCCGGCAAAGCCGATTGCAAACCACATAAGCTTTCGCATATTGCCACTTCCCTTCCTTTGAAAAGGACGCTGCTTTTATGCAGCGTCCTGATCATCAAATTTTAGAGGACACGAAGTTGTCAACCTGTGCCAGTGCGTCGTCCAGCTTCAAAACATCTTTGCCGCCGCCCATAGCGCTATCCGGCTTTCCACCGCCGGAGCCGCCGCAGGTGGTGCAGACCATTTTCACCAGATCGCCGGCGCGAATGCCCTTTGCAACGGCATCCTTGCCGCAAACTGCCAGGAATGTAATCTTTTCGTTGGCCACTGTGGATAGCACAGCGATCACATCGGACGCCTTGTCCCGCAGCACATCACCCATCTGGCGCAGCTTATCTGCATTTGCATTGGGGAGCACCGCGGTAATGACACGGAAACCCGCCACACTGCGAGCGCCAAACAAGAACTGGTCCACCTCACCGGCGGCTTCACGAGCCTTAAAGGTTTCAATTGCCCGCTTCAGTTCCTTGATCTCGTCGATCTGGCTTTCCAGCTTCTGTGCCAAGTCAGCAGGCTTTGTCTTCAAAATGCTGCAAGCATTGTAAACTCTCTGTTGGGCAAGGTCCATCTGATCCAGGCAAACCTTACCGGTAATGGCCTCGATACGGCGCACACCGGAGGCGACGCTGCTTTCACTTTCGATGCGGAAAGGACCAACCTTCGCGGTATTGTCCAGGTGGGTGCCACCACAAAGCTCGATGGAATAGCCACTCATATTAACAACACGAACAGTATCACCATACTTTTCGCTAAAGAGAGCTGTTGCGCCCATTTCCTTTGCCTGGTCAATGGGCATTTCCCGTACATCCACATTGTAGCCTTCCAGAATTGCAGACTGGACCATCGCGACGATCTTTGCCAGTTCTTCCGGGCTAACTGCAGAGTAATGGGTAAAGTCAAAACGCAGTCTGTCAGGACCAACCAAAGAGCCGGCCTGATGCACGTGGTCGCCCAGGACACTTACCAATGCTTTTTGCAGCAAGTGGGTCGCAGAGTGGGCGCGCATAATTGCCTTGCGGCGCTCCACATCAATGGATGCGCAAACGATATCATCGACCTTGATCGTGCCGCTGCGCAGTGTGCCGCTATGGAGATAACGGCCACCCTTATCCTTTTGCACATCGGTAACCTCAAAGCGGCTGTCGCCTACAAGAATCACACCGAAGTCAGCGCACTGGCCACCCATTTCTGCATAGAACGGCGTTTTGTTCAAAACGATAACGCCCTTCTCGCCACCGGCGATAGAACCGGTAACCTCATCGCCAACACAAACAGCGACGACCTTCGCCTCACAATTATTCACATCGTAGCCAACAAAGTCAGTGGCGGTAACTTCAGGGCCGAAGTCAATGCCTGCCCAGCCCAGATCGCCCAAAGCCTTCCGGGCTTCACGGGCGCGTACACGCTGCTCCTCACGGCAAGCGTTGAAACGGTCCATATCCACGCCCATACCCTCGTCTTCCAGCATTTCCACTGTCAGATCGATGGGGAAGCCGTAGGTGTCAGAAAGCAGGAAAGCATCCTCACCGGAGAACACCTTTTCACCCTTTGCCTTATGCTCGGCAAGCTTTTCGCCGAAAATGCGCATACCGGTATCGATGGTCCGGGCAAAGTTTTCTTCCTCGTTGCGTACAACCCGGATGATATAGTCTGCCCGTTCACGCAGGTAGGTATAGTGGCTTTCATTTTCCTGAATAACCGTTTCAACAACCTCGTACAGGAAGGGCTTGTTCACACCCAGGAGCTTACCGTGGCGCGCTGCCCGGCGCAGCAGACGGCGCAGCACATAACCGCGGCCTTCGTTGGCAGGCTGCACACCGTCAGCGATCATAAAGGTGGATGCGCGGATATGATCTGTGATCACGCGCAGGCTCACATCTGTCTTCGCGCTCTGACCATAGGAAGCGCCGGTGATCTTGGTAACGTGGTTGGTAATGTTCATCACCGTATCCACATCAAACAGGCTGTTTACGTCCTGGCAAACGACTGCCAGGCGCTCCAGGCCCATACCGGTATCGATGTTCTTCTGCACCAGCTCGGTATAGTTGCCGTTGCCGTCATTGTCAAACTGGGAGAAAACATTGTTCCAGACTTCCATATAACGGTCGCACTCACACCCGACAGTACAGTTGGGATCTCCGCAGCCGTACTTTTCGCCACGGTCATAGTAAACCTCACTGCAAGGACCGCAGGGGCCGGAACCGTGCTCCCAGAAATTGTCCTTCTTGCCGAATCGGAAGATCCGCTCCGGTGCAATGCCGATATCCTCGTTCCAAATCTTAAAGGCTTCCTCGTCATTTTCATAAATGGAGGGATACAGACGATCCGCCTCGAGTCCGGCGACCTTTGTCAAAAACTCCCAGCACCAGGAAATAGCTTCCTTCTTAAAATAATCGCCGAAGGAGAAGTTACCCAGCATCTCAAAATAAGTACCGTGGCGCGCGGTCTTGCCGATGTTCTCAATATCACCGGTACGGATACACTTCTGGCAGGTACAAACTCTGCGACGGGGCGGCTCAACTTCACCCTTAAAATAGGGCTTCATCGGCGCCATACCGGAATTGATCAGCAAAAGGGATTGGTCATTCTGGGGAATCAGCGAAAAGCTGGGCAGTCGCAGGTGCCCCTTACTCTCAAAAAAGCGCAGGAACATCTCACGCAGTTCGTTTACACCATAAGGTTTTTTACTCATTGGAATTACCTCCATAAAAAATACAAAAAAATAAACTTCGCCCACAAAATAGGGGCGAAGTTGCTCGCGGTACCACCCTAATTCATCCCAAGAAGGGACATCTTAGCTGCTCTGTAACGGGAGCTCCCGTCCCGGTCCTCCCGGGCGGCTTGAAAGTGGCTTACAGCATTTGGATAAAGGGCTTTCACCAATCCCCTCTCGCTTCTTCTATCCTTGTGCTGCTTGGCTTTCGCATTGCCTTTGCATCTTGTAATATTTTATCACAAAGCGCAGAAATGTCAATTGTTTTCCACAGATTAAAGAGAATCCTTTGAATAGCGGGAAAAACCGTCGCCCAAGACCTGGTGGGCCTCCTGAACGATCACAAATGCATCCGGGTCAATTCCCATCACAAGCTGTTTCAGTTCTGCCAGCTGCTGGCGCTTGATCGCCGTCAAAATTACCTTTGTGCTGTTATGGGTATAGTATCCTTCTCCCTGCAAATAGGTAACCCCGTGTCCGATTTCATTACAAATGGCCGCTGCTATCGTTTCGTGTTCCTTACTAATGATCATCGCAACCTTTGAATAGTCAAAGCGATAGACTACCGCATCGATCACAAACCCGGTAACAAATATCGCAACACCACTGTAAAGGGTGCGGGTAATATCCCGGAACACAAGGCCGGTCAGCGCAGCCACCAAAAAATCAAAGCACATCGCGATTGTGCCGATGTTGGCGTTGGGCCACTGTATCTTAAAGAAGCGGACGATAATATCCGATCCACCAGTAGAACCACCGGCGGCGAATACCAAGCCCAAGCCCAAACCGCAAACAGCGCCGCCGTACAGAGCCCCCACAAGAGGCTCTGTAGCAGGCTGCGGAATGCGCGCAAAAATGTCAATGAGGCCAGAGCTGATCGCCATACCCAGCAGCGAACCGACAAAGAATTTCTTGCCGATTTTAATTCCCGCAAGGACGAACAGCGGCAAATTGATTATAACGGTAAAAAGGCCAATGCTGCCGAAATTTGTCAGATTGATAAGGACCATAGAAAGACCGGTAATGCCACCGGCGTTAATACCGTTAGGCTCTAAAAACAAATCGAAACCAAGGGCAAACAACGCTGCGCCAATCACGATTTTTATGAGGCTGGCTGCATTCTTTCCGATCTTTTCCATAATACCTCCGTTACATATCAAAGCTTATCTGTTTTTCCGCAGAGTCCTCTTCCTTCAGCAGCGCACCGGCGGTGGGGATATTCCTGCTGCGATAGCGACTGGCGTTGACGATGCCGCTCTGTGTCAGAAGCTCTGCGCGGACAACAGACGCCTTTTTCTTAAGACTCATCACCGTAACACCAATGGTGTTTCTGGTGGTTTTGGGCAGCAGCTGTGCGCTGGACACAACGGCCACACGATTGTCAGTTGCGTAGATCGCCACTTGCTCGTCCTTATCCAGGGCAATTGCTGTCTTCAAAGGACTCTTATCCGAATAAGCGCCGGTCAATCTGCGGCGATTGGTCTTCGTTTCGTAGGCGCTCAACGGCACCTTTGCCACCTTGCCGTTTTCAAAGAAGAACAGCACAAAGCCCTTATAGTCTCCCGGCAGGATCACCTGAATAACATTTTCGCCCGGATCCATACCCAATTTCTGGGGCAGATAATCACCCAGAAGGGATGCCTTGGAATCGTCAAATTCGCAAAGGCGAGATTTGTAGCATTGGAACTGATCTGTAAAGACCAAAATCTCGGCCTTATTGTTAGTTTCTCTGGAAAACGCCAGACTATCCCCTTCTTTGAACTTTTGCTCACCGGACATACGAAGGCTCTGGGCAGTGATCTTCTTCAGATAGCCTTCTTTGGACACGAACAAGGTTACCGGGTAATCGGGAGTGTCGTCTTCTTCCTCTTCCCCGGCAGCCTGCTGGGCATCGTATACGATCTCGGTCTTCCGGTCCTGGCCGTACTTTTCCGCCACAGTCTTCAGCTCGGAAATGATCACATTTTTCAGCTTGCGGTGGCTGTTCAGAATGTCCCGCAGCTCGGCAATCTCCCGTTCCAGATCGTCCACGGCCTTGAGTTGCTTGAGGATATATTCTTTGTTGATGTTACGCAGCTTGATCTCTGCAACATAGTTGGCCTGGATCTCATCGATACCAAAGCCGATCATCAGGTTGGGGATGACCTCGCTCTCCATCTCCGTTTCACGGATAATGGCGATGGCCTTGTCAATGTCCAGCAAGATCCGCTCCAAGCCCTTCAGCAGGTGGAGTCTGTCTTCCTTCTTCTGGATTTGGAAGTAAATTCTCCGGCGGACGCACTCCGTACGCCAGGCGGTCCACTCCTCCAAGATCTCGCCGACACCCATAACCCGGGGCATACCGGCAATCAAGATGTTAAAGTTACAAGGGAAAGTATCCTGCAGCGGTGTCAGCCGAAACAGCTTTTGCATCAGCTTCTCCGGATCAACACCGCGCTTGATATCGATGGCAAGCTTCAGGCCGCTCAAATCGGTCTCGTCTCGGATGTCGTTTATCTCCCGGATTTTGCCGGCCTTGATCAGCTCCGCCACCTTGTCAATAATGACCTCACTGGTAGTAGAATAAGGGATCTCGAAGATCTCGATCACATTGTCCTTTTTCTCATAACGCCACTTGGCCCGAAGCTTAAAGCTGCCGCGACCGGTGGAATAGATCTCCCGGGTAGTTGCTTCGTCAAAAAGCAGCTGCGCGCCGGTGGAAAAATCCGGGCCGGGCAAGGTCTGCAGAATGTCGTGATCTGGATCATTCATCAATGCGATGGTGGTTTCACAAACCTCTTTAAGGTTAAAGGAGCAGATATTGCTTGCCATACCAACCGCAATACCCTGGTTGGCGGATACCAACACATTGGGGAATGTGGTGGGCAGCAGCGTCGGCTCTTTCCGGGTGGCATCATAGTTATCCACCATATCCACTGTGTCGGAGTCAATATCCCGGAACAGCTCATCGCAGATGGGCTCCAGCTTGGCCTCGGTATAACGGGAGGCAGCATATGCCATATCCCGGGAATATACCTTACCAAAGTTACCTTTGGAAGCCACAAAGGGATGCAGCAAGGTCTCATTACCACGGGCCAGACGAACCATTGTTTCATAGATCGCCGCATCGCCGTGGGGATTGAGCTGCATCGTCTGACCAACAATGTTGGCAGACTTGGTCAGCTTGCCCTTCAGAAGGCCCATCTTGTACATAGTGTACAGCAGCTTTCTGTGGGAAGGCTTGAATCCGTCAATCTCCGGGATCGCCCGGGAAACAATGACAGACATCGCATAAGGCATATAGTTGATCTCCAGTGTTTCAGAGATCGCCTGCTCGGTGGTAGAGCCCACCAGACCGACCACATTGCTGGTATCGATCTTTTTGGCATCTACCTGTACTTCTTTTTTCTTACGTGCCATAATGCACCTCTCTTAGGAGATATCCGCCAAATCCAAGTACTTGGCGCCGTTTTCCGCAATAAAGTTCTTTCTTTCGTTGAGACTGTCGCCCAGCAAAACGTCAAAGTAATGGGCGGTCCGCTCCGCATCCTCAGGCATCACCTTGATCAGGCGTCGGGTTTCCGGATTCATTGTGGTCATTGCCATCATCACCGGCTCGTTTTCGCCAAGACCTTTGGAGCGCTGGATGTTATCCGGTTTCTTACCTTCCAGGTCCTCCCGGAGGATTTTGGCCTTTTCCAGCTCATTATAAGCAAACCAGGTCTTGCCCTTATAGGTGATCTCAAAAAGCGGAGATTCTGCAATATACACATAGCCGTCCCGGATCAGTGTGGGACACAGGCGGTAAAGCATTGTCAGAATCAGTGTGCGAATCTGGAAGCCGTCCACATCTGCGTCGGTACAGATGATGATCTTGTTCCAGCGCAGATTGTCAATATCGAAAGAGGACAGTTCCTTTGCCTTCTTACCTTGAATTTCCACGCCGCAGCCCAACACCTTCATCAGATCGGTGATAATGGGCGATGCAAAAATCTTATTGTAATCCGCCTTCAGGCAGTTGAGGATCTTGCCGCGGACAGGCATAATGCCCTGGAACTCCGCATTCCGGGACTGCTTAACGCTACCCAACGCAGAGTCGCCCTCCACGATATACAGCTCCCGCAGATTTACATCTTTGCTGCGGCAATCCACGAATTTCTGCACACGGTTGACGATATCTACCTTCGCGCTTAGGTTTTTCTTAATGTTGCTGCGGGTCTTTTCCGCGCTCTCCCGAGCTCGCTTGTTGACCAGCACCTGCTCTGCCGCCTTGTCTGCATCCTGCTTGTTTTCCAGGAACCAGATCTGCAGCTTGTCCTTAAAGAAAGCAGTCATTGCCTCCTGGGTAAACTTGGAGTTGACGGACTTCTTTGTCTGGTTTTCAAAACAACCGATGGTGGAGAAACAGTTGGTAACGATCACCAAGCTGTCCTGAATGTCCTGATAGATGATCTTATTTTCATTTTTGGTGTACTTGTTGTTCTCCCGAAGATATTTATCAAAGGCTGCCACAAAGCCGGAACGAACCGCCCGATCCGGGCTTCCGCCGTACTCCAGCCAGGAGGAGTTGTGGTAATATTCTGAGTGGTTCAACTGCTTGGAGAAGCAGAAGGATGCAGTGATTTTCAGCTTCATTTCCGGGCGGTTTTCTGCATCCCGGCCACGACGGTCTGCCTCCCAGAAAACGGGCATCGTAAAGGCATTGTCCCCGACCATTTCTTCGATATACTGCTTAATGCCTTCCTGGTAGCAGTATTCTTCCGTTTCAAAACGATGGCCCACCTGGTTGCGGAACTGGAAAGTAACACCGGGATTTACCACCGCCTGCCGGCGAAGTACATCCTTATAGTACTCTACGGGGATATTGATGTCTGTAAAGACCTCTTTATCCGGCCGCCAGTGGAACAGAGAGCCGGTCTTTCTCCGGTCTGTGGGTTCTTTCTTTAATCCGCCCTTGTTTTTGCCCTTTTCAAAGTGCAGATCATAGCGAAAACCGTCTCTGCGAATGGTGGCATCAAAAAACTCCGATGCATACTGGGTGGCGCAGGAGCCAAGACCATTCAGGCCCAGAGAGTACTCATAGTTTTCGCCGGTTTCGCTATACTTGCCGCCGGCATACATCTCGCAGAAAACCAGCTCCCAGTTATAGCGCTTTTCCTTTTCATTATAGTCCACAGGACAGCCACGGCCAAAATCCTCGACCTCAATGGACAAGTCCTCGTAACGGGTAACAATGATGGTATTTCCGTGGCCCTCTCTTGCCTCGTCAATGGCGTTGGAAAGGATCTCAAAAACCGCGTGCTTACAGCCTTCCAGATCGTCAGAGCCAAAGATGACTGCAGGGCGCTTACGCACCCGCTCCTCCCCTTTGAGCATTGAGATACTGGAATTTCCGTACTGTTCTTTTTTCAAATTCGCCATAATTTCAACCTGCCAAACTCTTCATAGTTTATCTAGTATATTATATACATTTTGTGCTTTAAAGTCAACTAAAACCACAACATATAGTTATTCCCATTTTCATTGATTTTCCAACGGAAAAAAGGATTTTAAAACGCACCGGGAAGCGCTTTAACCCTTGACAAACCCGACCTGCTATGCTAGAATACTTTGGCAATCATAAATACTTTTTATTCGGAGTGATACCCAAGAGGCCGAAGGGGCTCCCCTGCTAAGGGAGTAGGCGTCTAAACAGCGCGCGAGGGTTCAAATCCCTCTCACTCCGCCATAAAAGCGACACACCATTTGGTGTGTCGCTTTTATGCTTGTGAGGGGATTTGAATGATATAAATGCAACGCGGACGAGCGTTGCCGCCGACGGCTTGACGGAGGCGATCCTCTATTTTCTATCTGCATCCTTGCAGATAGAAAATGCAAACAAATCCCTCTCACTCCGCAAAAAAGCTTATGCGGAACTCGACCCTGATCAGCGCGACGCACGAGATATCCGGCAGATGAAGGATATGTTTGACAAGATCCAGACCGCCTTTGTGGAAGGCTTGGTGGAGGCAAGCGACAATTTCCAGGCGGCAACGGAAAGTGTAGTCGAGGAGAATGCAAAGACTATATCCACTACCAAAAACTCCGACCGTGGTATTCCAGAAGGGCTATCGCCTGCAAAGTACAATGCTCTACTCACTAAAAAGCCAATCCAGGCGAGCAAGAAGGATATGGCAAAGGTTAGAGAAGAAAGAACGCGCCAATATTCCAAAATGGATGATAGTGAAATTCCCACGCTTGACATATTCAGTTTGGCAGAGTATGGTAAGCTCAACGAAGGATATCTCTACTTTGTTAGGAATTATAGCAAGGAGCAGTTTGTCATTGTTGGCAAAAAGCGAATTATTCCAGAAAAGAAATATGTTATCAGAGAGGAGCAGATTGCATATGAAGAAAGCAACAGCAGAAAGAAGACTCATACAAATGATGATAGAGATGGGTCTGGACGAAAAGTTGATGCTGGAGACAGTGAGCATTCTGGAAACGGAAGAAAACTGCGAGAAAATGATACTGGAGATGAAGGAAATGAGAAGACCGTCCAGAACAGCGGTACTGGGAACGGCTCTTCTGATAGCGGACGAAGAACCGAACCTTCCGTAAAAACGCTTCGTCTTGACGAGTTGAGTGCAAGAGCCAAGTGGCTTCGTGAGCAGCTTAAGAGAGACCGTGTTTCTAAAGAAAAGAAAACCGAATATCGCATAGAACTTCGTGAAGTCCGAAACGAGATGGATGAATTGATACAGGGGTATTATCCTGGTAGAAACGACAATTTCCAGGCATCCAATGGACAAAAAAACACCACCGAGGCTATTGAAAATGCTGATAGAACCGTTTATAGTAAGCGTGGATATCAAAAAGTTTTCTTCAAAGAAAATGTATTCCCACCTTTCAACGAATCCCAAAGTGAAGCGCATGAGTTGGCAGAGCGATGGGCGAAAAGTGAAACTACAGAAGTAGGAGAAAGAAAACTTATATCTTATCATCAGAGATGGTATCTTATTGAATCCTTTGAAGATTTGAAATATGGATACCAAATCATGAAGAAACTTACAAAACAGGAATACACCAAGGAGGTTTTATACTATGGAACAGTTACCGGATACCAATCCTTACAGGATTCACTTAGCGAAGATGCTGCACAACATTACAGACGAGATTCCGATGGAGATGCCGGATATCGTTCTGGTAATGATGCATCTCAACACAGAGGAGAGAATCGAACAATTCACGAACTGGGTGAGAACGAAGTTCGATGGGAAGCATCTGAACGCAACAGCACAGGAGATTTGCCGAGCAGCAGTGTGGATTCACAAGGGGAGAACGGATCTGCCGTAAGAAAATCTGACCGAGACTCTGGCGTGGCCACGTTCTCTAGAAGACAAAAAAACGCCACCGAAGAGGGTGGTGTGAAGTTGATGGCAAGAGAAAACACCGAGATTCCTTACAAACAGTACCGAAAGCTCATAAATAAGAAGCCCATAAAGGACTCCAGAAAATATTTCCACAAGGTAAAGGACGCTCGTGTTGAGAGATACAGAACA
>JAZLAB010000053.1:0-9188 GCA_045612985.1 Faecousia sp. | reverse complement strand
ATGAGATCTAATAAAACCCCCCCCGGCGGCAATCCCGCCGTGCGATTCCTTTTTTATTATACTTTTTCGATTGCCTGGGCGATGTCTTCCAGCAGGTCCTGCACATTTTCCAAGCCGCAGGACAGACGGATCAAGTCTGCGCCAACACCGGCCTCGTCCAGCTGCTTATCGGTCATCTGCCGATGGGTAGAGCTGGCAGGATGCAGACAGCAGGTCCGGGAGTCTGCCACGTGGGTCTCGATAGAGCCCAGCTGCAGATGCTGCATAAAGGTTTCTGCTGCCTTGCGGCCTCCCTTGAGGCCAAAGGAGATAACACCGCAAGAGCCGTTCGGCATATACTTTTGGGCCAGATCGTAGTACTTGTCGCCCTTTAAGCCGCAGTATTTTACCCAAGCGACCTTTTCGTTGCTCTGCAGATACTCGGCAATTGCCTGGGCATTGGCGCAGTGCTGCTTCATCCGGAAGGGCAAGCTCTCCAGGCCCAGATTCAGATAAAATGCATTCTGAGGAGACTGGACAGAACCCAGGTCCCGCATCAGCTGCACGGTGCATTTGGTGATAAATGCGCCTTCCAGGCCAAAGCGCTCGGTGTAGGTTACGCCGTGATAGCTTTCGTCCGGGGTGCAAAGTCCGGGGAACTTGTCCGGATACTTTGTCCAATCAAACTTGCCGCCATCCACAATGCAGCCGCCGACGCTGACGCCGTGGCCGTCAATATACTTGGTGGTGGAGTGAGTAACGATATCTGCGCCCCACTCGATGGGCCGACAGTTGACCGGTGTGGCAAAGGTGTTGTCAACGATCAGCGGCACGCCGTTTTCATGGGCAACTTTTGCAAACTTTTCGATGTCCAGCACTGTCAGCGCCGGGTTTGCAATGGTTTCGCCAAAGAGCGCCTTGGTGTTGGGCTTAAAGGCAGCGCGCAGCTCCTGCTCTGTGCAGTCCGGGTCTACGAAGGTAACCTCGATGCCCATACGGCGCATAGTAACCTCCAGCAAATTGAAGCTGCCGCCATAAATGGCAGAGCTGGAGACGATGTGGTCGCCACAGGAGGCGATATTAAACAGAGCGAAGAAGTTGGCAGCCTGACCGGAACTGGTCAGCATAGCCGCTGTGCCGCCCTCCAGAGCAGCAATTCTGGCTGCCACCATATCGCAGGTGGGGTTTTGCAGCCGGGAGTAAAAATATCCGGATGCCTCCAGGTCGAACAGCTTGCCCATATCTTCAGAGGTCGCATACTTAAATGTTGTACTCTGAATAATAGGCATCTGCCGGGGCTCACCGCTGGCAGGGCTATAGCCCGCCTGAATGCATAAGGTTTCTGTTCGAAGCTTTTTATCCATTTGCTTTCACCTCTTTGTTTTCATAGGGATATTGTAATGAATCAGAACTCTTTTGTCAAATCCATTTCCTTTGCTTTTTAGGCGATTTTCGATTTTCCCGCATATTGCAAATACAAATTGCTGGCCAGTATCAAAATGGGGAAAATAATTGCCACCAGCAACCCAAGCTTTAAGTTGTTTTGGTTGGCATTGGCAACAAAACCTACCACGGAAGGACCGGCGGAGCAGCCCACATCTCCTCCCAGGGCCATCAGCGCGTACATCGCCGTGCCGGCATTGGGAAGCTTCACAGCAGCGGTGCTGAATGCTCCCGGCCAGAAAATGCCTACGGAAAAGCCGCACATTGCGCAGCCCACCAGACCTACAACGGCATTGCCGGACAAACCGGTTACCAAATAGCAAACAATGCACAGTACGCAGCAGCCGATGATCATCTTGTTTAGAGGTATTTTCTCGCTGTGCTTTCCGTAAAGGGCCCGGGCAGTACCCATCATAATTGCGAAGGCGCAAGGACCAGCCAAATCTCCAACCGTCTTTGAAACACCAAGTCCTGACTCTGCCAGAGCAGATGCCCACTGGCTCATCGCCTGCTCTGATGCGCCGGCGCAGATTATGATCACCATTAAGATCCAGAAGGTCTTTTGCTTTAACAGCTTACCCATCGGCATTTTCTCCTGCTCGCTTACGATGGGATAAATGGGAACGAATGCAAAATACACCGCATTGCACAGGGG
Organism: Faecousia sp.; assembly: GCA_045612985.1. Taxonomy (GTDB): domain Bacteria; phylum Bacillota; class Clostridia; order Oscillospirales; family Oscillospiraceae; genus Faecousia. The sequence continues at coordinate 7,111 of JAZLAB010000053.1, read as the reverse complement.
GATGAGCGCCCACAGGCAGGCAAGGACTCTCCAATGCCCAATGCCCACAAAGTGGAAGAAAAGGGTGGAAAGCACCACCACCGCCACGTGTCCCCAGCAATAAAAGGAGTGCAGCAGGCTCATTGCCGCATCCTTTTTCTCTGTGGGGCAAGCCTCCACAATGGGGCTGATCAGCACCTCTATGATGCCGCCGCCAATGGCGTAAAGCACAACGGAAATGATGATTCCTATGTAGCTGCTTCCAATCAGATCCGGCAAAAAGGCCATACAGACCAGACCTGCAAAGGAGAAAATATGCGCCGCCAGAACGCAGGGCCGATAGCCGATCTTGTCCACAAATTTTGATGATAGCAGATCCACCAGCAGCTGCACCGCAAAGTTGATCGTAGTGATCAAGGTGATCTTGTCCAGTGTCAGATCAAAATCCCGGGAAAAGGTCAAAAACAAAAGGGGCGCAAAGTTATTCACGATCGCCTGGGTTACATAGCCTAAGTAGCTGGCATAGATCGTATGCTCGTAATTTCTTAATTGTCGCACGCAAAAACGCTCCTACATAATTAACTGACTCAATTATAAGGATTTCTAATGGTAAAATCAAGAGATGCAATCTATAGACTTCCCAATAACTAAAGTATTTGTAATCATTGCTGGTAGGTTTTACTGCATCTGCCTGCTGAGGCAGGCACAATGTACCCAACAAAGGAATTGTAGTGAATGACAAAAAATTGCTTTTTCTTGTTAGATATGGTATTATTTCCCAATGGTGGTGATACAAATGGACATCCTAATTCAAGCAATTGGCGCTTTGGGTGTTTTGGCAAGCATTATATCCTTCCAATGCAAAAAGCACCGGATCATTATGCTGTTTCGCTCCTTAAATGAGCTGTTTTTTGCTGTGCAGTATCTGCTTTTAGGGGCATATACCGGAATGTTTATGAACATTCTCAGCAGCACCCGGAACTTTATTTTCTCAAAGCGTGTTGCCGACGGTAAAAAGAACACAGTACCTGTCATTATTTTCAGCGTGCTCTTTTTGATCTTCGGTCTGTGCACCTGGCAAGGACCCAAAAGCATTATGGTCGTCATCGCGAAGATATTGTCTTCTCTGGCCTATGGTAACAAAAACCCCGCTGTGATCAGAAAGATCACCTTTGTTACCAGCGCAAGCTGGCTGATCTACAATTACAGCGTGTTTTCCATCGCCGGCGTGATCTGCGAGGCGCTGACTTTGATTTCCATAATTGTGGGAATCATCCGGCTGGATATTGTTCCCGCAGTTCAAAAGAAGAAAGAGCCAACTGCATAAGATTATTCCCCGGTCCTTTGGGCCGGGTCTTTCTATTCTGTGAGAAAAAGATGATCGCTATTTAAGTCTACACTTTCCATCTGCGCCTTCCTGGGCGCGGGCTGCTCGTAGGTGGTGTAATAATAGGTTTGGGTATCGGTGTTGCAGCAGCAGGAATACCGGGTGTATTCATATTCTCCGCCGGGGGTCAACACGCAGCCCTTGGGCATTGCCACAGACTGCAAGATGTGGAAAAATTGGTTGACACTCTCTTCCTCCTCTTCACCGCAAACAGAGTTTTCTTTTACAAACACTGCCCTGACAAACCGGGAGGCGCTGCTGTAGTCCCCGGGCAGACCCAGCGCGCCCATCCCAAGACTGTAATTTTCCATTGGCGCATCAGAAAGCCGCTGCTCTGCCGCCCCCGGATGCAACGCCATATAGTTTTTGATGTTGGTTAAGTGATACGCAAAGGGCGGGTTGTTTGTCAGTACACCAAAGGGGTTTTCGTGGATCTCCATCCCCTTTTGGGTGCATTCCAGAGTGATTGCATGTTCCCGGTCTGCAATCAGCCAATGCAGTGGTGTTGATGGCAGCTCATCGCTAAAATCACATTGCACCACTGCTATATTTGTAAGGGCTTTCGTAACCTCCTGCACCGTGCTGCACGACCCTAACAGGTATGGAATCAGCTCAAAGGGCGCGATGCTGCGTTTTCCCTCCTGACAGGGCGGATAGTATGCATTTCCCGGGAAATTCAGCCCCGCTGCACTCAAACCTTTCTCGTTGGTGGCTTCAAAATACAATGGATAATCCTCCACAACTGCCGCCATACCGATCATAGCGTAGTGGCTTTTTTGACCGGGCGCAAACCGGAAAGAAAGCGGATAGTTTCTGGGTGTGATGACCACCCGCTCTCCAAAGCCCCTTTCCAGATCCAAATTTCTTCCAAAATAGTGATGCCTGGTTTTAAACGATACTGCCGTACACATATGCGTCTCCTTTAACTGTTTGCCTTATTATACCCAGCCATATCCAAAGAAAAACAGCACCACTCTGTGTGGTGCTGTTTGTATTATTAGTGGATCACTCTACCGGCCAGATAGAGCATAAGGATGATCAGCAAAAAAAGTCCCAGATAGATCGCCGTGCCAATGTACCAGCGCTGTTTCTTAATAAACCGGCAAACTGCAATGGGCAGCAGGATGCTCATTAGCGCAACAGCGCAGGTAATGGCCAGGTTTCCGCCGGAATAATACTGGTCCTGCATAAGCCTTTTAAAGGAGAAGCCCGGGATCTTCGGCAGCACCTTCAGCTTCATAGCAACGCCCATCATAATGGCGCAGAAGACAAAGAAAAACTGGTGATAATACATCACATATTTGGTGTTCGACCCCAGCTCCTGCAGAAGCTTGCTCTTTTGCACATATTTTGACAGAGAGTAGGCAATTCCCAGGAAGAAAAGCGTCGCTGTGATCGGTCCGGCGATCGCCACCCAAAAGCCGTTTGTTACGGTGATATCCCGCAGATCCATATCCCGGGTGTTGTAGGTAATGCCCCACTGGGTAAGACCCAAAATGACCGCCTGCAGCAAAAACAGCAGCGCAGCGGTTTTGATGTTTAAAAAAGGCTGCAAATGCTTTTCAAAGTATTTGCGATAGCACACGCCCAGCCAGAAGAAGAACATCAAAAAGCCTAGACGCAAGCCGGCATTCAAAAACTCGCCCCGGGTGCCTTCATAATCATAAAAGGCACGGCAGCAGCAGAAAAGGGACACCGCCAGGGTAATTCCCAGATATACCAGATCCCCTTTGCCCCGGGCGATCCGGTCCATAAGGCACGCGATGACCTCTATTACAAATAGCGCAAAGATAAACCACAGGGAAATGTTGATATAGAACTGATATCCTGTGGTAAAGGGCGTAACAAACAAAGCTCGCAGGGTGATCTCCTGGCCATACTTTGCAAGACCAAACTCTTTCAGGCACAGGGAGAAAACGCCAAAAACAGCATTGACAAGCAGTGCCGGAAGCAAATGAGAGCGGAGCTTTTTGAGAATGTACTTTCCTGCCGGCAACTGCCGGTTAAAGAAATAGCCGGAAATAAAGATAAACAGCGGCATATGCCAGGAATAGTACGGAAACGCCACATTCAGGAAGTTGGGAATGTCCGTACCACCAAAATCTGCGTGGCCAAACACCACCGCAAAAATGCCGATGCACTGCAAAATCAGCATCGGGATGTTGCGCTGCTTTGGCTTTTCTGTTATAAGGCTTGGCTGCTCTGTCATTTTCTCACCACCCGGTTTTCTCAATAAAAGCTTTTAAGACTCTTTCTTCAATTCCATATAGGGAAGCACTTCATATCCGCATTTTTTGTAAACCCGCAACGCCCGGGCGTTTTCCGCTTCTGCCTCTAACCGAAGGACAGCGTTGGGATAGGTTTGCTCAATGAAATGCAAAAATTGGCTTCCGATCCCCTGTCCCCGATACTCAGCTTTGACATAGAGATCTTCGATCCATATGCAAGGTTTTCCAAATTCCGTTGAAAAGCTTTTGGCAACCATTCCATAGCCCTGGATATTTCCTTCCTTTTCAAAGATATACCCTTCCAGGTAGGGGCTTTCAGAGATACAGTTCTCCACATCCGCAGCAAAAATTTCTTCCGAGCCGTTACTCAAAACGGCATCGGATGCATAGAAAACGCGCATCATCTCAATCACAGAGGCTTTATCCTTTTCCAGCATATTGCGGATCAAACTTGGCATATTAAAAACCTCCTTAAAACGCAGAATAAATAAGATACCTATTTGCATTTTATATGGCGTTTATTAGCGCTTCTTAATACGAACAATTCAACCACCAGCATTATGGGAAACAAAGTAGCTACAAGCAGTCCCATTTTCAGATTGCCACCTGCCATTTCGGAAAGGCTACCCACCACAGTAGGACCTGCTGAAGCGCCCAAATCCCCGGCCAAAGCTAAAAATGCAAACATTGCCGTGCCGCCTCTTGGACATTTCTGTGCGGATATGCTGATAGATCCCGGCCACATAATGCCGACAGCCAGGCCACAAAGAGCGCAGCCGGCAAGGCCGAGAATTGGTAGGCTTGACAAAGAAGCCAACAGATAACAGCCAACGCACATTACGGCACAGATCAGCATAACCTTGCTTAAATCCAGTTTTTCGCTGAACTTTCCGTAAAGCATACGGGTGATACCCATAAACATCGCGAACAGGCACGGGCCTGCCAGATCGCCAACGGTTTTGGACACGCCGATTGCCGACTCGGTAAATGCCGATGTCCATTGGGTCATCGTTGCCTCGGATGCGCCAGCGCACACCATAAGCAGAATCATTAACCAGAAGATGGGCGTTTTCAGCAGTTTGCTAACGCCCATACTCTCACCGTCTTCCACCAAGCGTTCTATCGGACAGTGAATAAAGTTAAAAGTGTTATACAGCGGCACCAACGCCAAAATCAAAGTAAGTATCTTCCAATTCTCTACACCAAATATCGCAAAAAAGAGCGTAGAAACTAAAATAACACCCATTGCACCCCAGCAATAGAAAGAGTGCAGCAAGCTCATCATTCCGTCCTTGTTTTCGAAGGGACATGCCTCAAGAATAGGGCTTAACAAGACCTCAACAAGGCCGCTGCCGATTGCATAAAGCACCACCGAAATCATAATGCCAACAAACGGCACAGAAAGCACATCCGGCAAGATTGCCATCAACGCAAGACCGACTACCGATACTAATTGGGATGCGATAACACAGGCGCGGTAGCCAATTTTGTCAGCAAATTTTGTGGCCGCAAGGTCCACAAGTAATTGTGTAAAATAGAACACCAGCGGAATCATTGCGATTTTATCCAGTGTAATTCCATAGGTATCCTTAAAGGTTAAAAACAGCAGCGGTGTAAAATTTGCCGTGATCGCCTGTGTAACAAAGCCGAGATAACAAGCGATCAGTGTTTTTTTGTAGTTCTTTTGTTTCGTCATGATGATTTCCTTCAGGTTTAAGCTTAACATATATTATAATTAAAAAAACAAAAAAGGAAAGACTTATTCCACAAAATCGCTAGATATTTCTATTTTGGAGTTTGGTGGGGGATAGCGCTTCGTCTGATCCAAAAGACTATCCCTTTTGCCAAACTCCGTTTGGCGTGGGGGATGGTGGATTCGATGTGCATTTCTCATTCCATTACTGGAATGAGAAATATATGTAGCCCCCTGTTTCGGTGCCCGAAAAAATCATCGGGCTTACGCCAATCCTCGATTTTTTCGCCCGCTGCCACTCGCTCACCTCGCTTCATCTGCCACCGGCAGCGCTCGGCTCGCTCCCCAGTGTTTGCACTGGTCGAAGCGATATGCCACCGGCATATCGCATTGAAATGGGTTCGAATCCACCACCTATCCCCCACCAAACCAAAAACCCAGTCCGTTAGGACTGGGTTTGGTTTGGCTGTTCCGAACCATTTAGATGCCATTTTGTCTTTTAAAAAAAGAGCTAAAATTAGCGAAATTTTAGTATCTTTTTCAAAAAAATTGTAGTTTGATAAATTTCATTTGGGCGATTGTGATGTTTTACTTATTGTTATTTGAGAATACATCCGCAACTTCGCTAATTGTTATATATGCGTTGTGGTCAATTTCGTGGACAAGTTCCTTCATCCTAACAACTTGATAACGATTTACCACAAAATATATCATTGATTTTTCTTCGTTTGAATAACCACCTTTTGCTTCCAAACGTGTTACTCCACTTCCAAACACTTCACAAAGTTTATTGCATACCTCATTCGGATGTTCGGTAACGATAATAGCACATTTTGCTCTATCAAGACCGTCAACAATGAAGTCTATAGTCTTTAATGCTGCCGCATAAGTAACAATTGAATAAAGCGGTAAAATCCAACTGTTAAGAATAAAACCACACACAACATAAAGCAAGACATTATATATCATTACAAAAGTGCCAACGGTAATTCCAAGTCGCTTTGCAAAGATTACTGCCATAACTTCAATACCGTCCATAGCCCCGCCATAGCGAATTGCTATGCCGCTTCCTATACCAGAAATTACACCGCCAAACAGGGCACAAAGAAGCAAATCCGTACCCGCTAACGGCGAGGCAATACTCACATCAATCGGAAATACATCCGTAATTAACCAAGCAAATAATGAGTAGATACAAACCGCGTATATGGCATATACAGTAAATACCCACCCTTGCTTTTTGAGTCCGAAAAGAAATAGCGGAATATTCAATATAATAAGGAAAATTGAAAGCGTTAAATATTCTGGTGTTATTTGGTCTAAAAGCATAGACGTTCCAGAGATGCCGCTATCATATAATTTTACAGGCATTAAGAAAATAGTAATACCAAATGCATTAACAATGCCTGCGATAGTAAGCATTAAAAAATTGGTGCATTTCAATTTATTCATAATAGAACCCACTCTCATAATAAATCTTATTTATCGAACTAATTATACCACATTTTATTGAAGATTTATATAGTAAAATAAAAAAGGACAGATTAAGCGATAATAAATCACTAAATCTGCCCGAATAATTGACCTTGGTGGTTCGAATCCACCTTGTAGGTCGTTGGCATCTATGAAATTGCAACTTAAAAAATAGGGGTAAAAAATGCGAAAAGCCTTGATTTCTCAAGGCTTTTCTGTGTGGCATCTAAATAGACCACAACACTTGGTGGGGGATGGTGGATTCGATGTGCATTTCTCATTCCATTACTGGAATGAGAAATATATGTAGCCCCCTGTTTCGGTGCCCGAAAAAATCATCGGGCTTACGCC
>JAZLAB010000052.1:0-15387 GCA_045612985.1 Faecousia sp. | reverse complement strand
CACCGCATTTTCCTTTCCGGCACTCCCCGCGCAGCTAAAAGCGTGCTGGCCCGGGCAGTTGCCGGTGAAGCGGATGTGCAGTTTTTGTCCATTTCCGGTTCCGACTTTATGGAAATGTATGTAGGCGTCGGCGCAAGCCGCGTCCGGGACCTGTTTGACCAGGCAAAGAAAATGGCGCCGTCTATTATTTTCATCGACGAGATCGACGCTGTGGGCCGTAAGCGCGGCTCCGGTATGGGTGGCGGACACGACGAAAGAGAGCAGACCCTCAACCAGCTGCTGGTGGAGATGGACGGCTTTAGCCGTACAGAGGGTGTGATCGTCCTTGCTGCCACCAACCGGGTGGATATTCTGGATCCGGCGTTGCTGCGTCCCGGCCGTTTTGACCGGCAGATCTATGTGGGCAGACCGGATGCAAAGGGCCGCGAGGAGATTTTGAAGGTCCACGCAAAGGATAAGCGCCTGGACGACACTGTGAATTTGAAAACGGTGGCTTTGGCCACCTCCGGTTTTACCGGCGCAGATTTGAGTAATCTTCTTAACGAAGCAGCCATTACCGCTGCCCGGGATAATCGTCCGATGCTGAATATGCAGGATCTGAACGATTCTATGATGAAGATTATGGCAGGCCCGGAAAAGAGAAGCCGCGCCCAGCTGCAAAGAGATCTGCGCAATACGGCCATTCACGAGGCTGGCCACGCGGTTACAATGTATCATCTTAAGACCCACGATCCTGTGCGTCAGATCTCCATTATTCCCCGGGGAAAGGCGCTGGGCCTGACCTGGACGCAGCCGCTGGAGGAAAGCGATCATCTGACCCGCAACGAGATGTACGAACAGATCGTTGGCCTGCTGGGCGGTCGTGTTGCAGAGGCGCTGGTCTTGCAGGATATTTCCACCGGCGCATCCAACGATATTGATCGCGCTTCCAAGCTGGCCCGGGATATGGTTGCCAGATACGGAATGTGCCAGAAGCTTGGCACTGTGTCCTATACCGGTGGCGAGGAGGTCTTCATCGGCAGAGACTACGAAAAGACCAAGAGCTACTCTGAAAAGGTAGCCGGTACCATCGATGACGAAGTCAAGGCTATCGTGGACAAGGCCTATGCCCAGTGTGAGGAGATCCTGAAAACAAATATGGATAAGCTCAATGCAGTAACGGAGTTTTTGCTGGCCAATGAAACAATGTCCGGAAAGCAGTTTGAGCAGTGTATGACCGGACAGGAGATCACCGAAGCAACGGACACCTCACTGTTCCAGCCCTACGAAGAAGAAAAATAAAACAGATGCCGTGCAGGAAACACCTGCACGGCATTCTTTATAGCGCATATTGGACGATAGCAATAAATTGCAGAAAGCTGCCCAGTACCACAAAGATGTGAAAAACGCTGTGCATCCAGCGAAGCTTTACGCCGATGCCATAAAGAACTGCACCGAAGGTGTAAGCAAGCCCTCCGGCAAGGAGCCAATAAAACCCTTGTAGCGATAATACGGCAACGGCTTGGGGTACAAAGAAAATTACGCACCAGCCCATACCGATATAGCAGATCATAGACAGCACCCGATATCGGTGCAGATCAATGGCGGTGAGGGTGGTGGCCAACGCGCACAGCCCCCATTGGAGTATCAAAACGCCAAACCCAATGAAGGGGTATTTCGGCACAAAGGCAGACAGCATCAGCGGCGTATAAGTGCCGGCAATGAGAAAGTAAATAGCGCAGTGGTCAATGATCTGCATTACCTTCTTTCCGGTGTTGGGGCGCAGACCGTGATATACGCTGGACACAGCATAGAGAATGATCATTGTGCCGCCGTAGATGGCAGAGCCGATGGTATCCAGAATGCTGTCTGACTTGAGTAAACATAGTAAAAGCGCTGCAATGCCCACAGCGCCGCCTACAATGTGGGTAACCATATTCATAATTTCTTCGCCCTTTGTGTAGTCGGGAAGAAGTCGATCGCAAAGCTTTATTCGGTGTATCATAGATGCTGCCTCCTGCAAAATGAATGTAGTATTATTATAGCAGCGCCGCGCTTTTATACACCCTACCGTGTCCGCATACCCTCTACAACCCATTTGCATCACTCTCCCCAGGGGAGAGAATGCTGTCAACTGGGGGTGGAATTGTGCATATTGCACAAAAATGACAGCAGAATTTTGGCACGTAAAAGGCGTATTTACAAAAAGTTTTCATCCTGCTTTGGAAAATTTATGATATAATAGTAATGGCAACGGATGCGATTGCGTCCCTGCCGATGACGCGTAGCAAAGGAGTCGCTATGAATAACATCCTTTTCTTTATGACACCAAAAGCAATGTGTGCCTTCCTATATGACGATTTTACCATTCGTCAGGCACTGGAAAAAATGGAGAGCGCCGGCTTTGCGGCGCTGCCGATACTCAATAAGCGCGGCGAATACCGTGGCAGTATCACCGAAGGAGACCTATTGTGGGCGCTGAAGAATATGTGCTATATGGATATGCGCCAGGCAGAGTCTCGGAGGATTATGGAGATCAGCCGCAGAAAAGACAACATACCCGTCCGCGTAACTACATCTATGCACGACCTGGTGCAGCGCGCCAGCTCCCAGAACTTTGTTCCGGTGGTGGACGATAAGGATGCTTTTATCGGCATCGTTACCAGAAGCGCCATTATGAAGTACTGTATGCAGCAGCTGTTCCCGGAAGATTGATACATCAAAAACCGTCCTGATAAGGGACGGTTTTTTGTTGCAAAATGGGCGCAAATCTGCTAGAATAATAAAAACTGTGTAAAGGAGGGCGCATATGGACGACGAAAGACTGAAAAAGCAAATTGGCGGCAACATTGCGTTGCACCGCAAACGTCTGGGTATGACCCAAGCGCTCCTTGCTGAAAAACTGAATTATTCGGACAAGGCCGTTTCCAAATGGGAGCGGGGAGAGTCCGTTCCCGATGTGCTGACCATCGTGCAGCTTGCAGAATTGTTTGAGGTCTCTGTGAATGATCTGGTTTCCGATCCGGATGCCCTGCCGGAAAACAGTGGCGGCATTGTGGAAAAGGCAATGGAAAAAGCAGTGGAAAAGACTCTCAAGCGCAAGGCAGACAAGAAGATCATTTTGGGATTGTCCTCTGTGCTGGTTTGGTCCGTAGCGCTGCTGGCCTTTGTGATCTTCTCCTCTATGGATCTGCCCAGAAGCTGGATGGCATTTATCTATGCCATCCCGGTGGATGCCATCGTGATGCTTTCTCTGTGCTCTGCCTGGAAGGATTTTCGGTGGAATCGGTTGCTGATCTCCGGTATTGTGTGGGGTGCGATCTTAAGCATTTATATCAGCTTGCTTGTGTTCTTGAATGTCAACATCTGGAAGCTGTTTTTGTTGGGTATTCCCGGCCAGATCGCTGTGCTGCTTTGGTTCCGCTTGTACCGTAAGACGGATAAGGGGGAGACAAATGGATAAGAAAGCGCTGCGGCAGAAGATCCGCGAAAAAAAGCGCGCTATGACAGCTGAACAAATCGAATCCGCAAGTAAAAAACTGGGGCAGATGTTTTTGGCATCTGCCCAATATCAAGAGGCAAAGACGATCTACGGATACTTGCCTTACAATCAAGAGGTGCGCACAGAGCCAATTCTGGAACAGGCACTGCTGGATGGAAAGCGCATCGCCGTACCCAAGATCTTTGGCAGCGAGATGCGCTTTATTTATTTAGACGACCTTTTTCAAGTGGAGAAAAGCAGCTACGGTATTCCCGAGCCCATTGAAGACGGTCCGGAGGCGGAGGATAAAACGGCTTTGGTGCTGATGCCCGGCATCGCTTTTGATAAAGCCGGACACCGGATCGGCTACGGCGGTGGCTATTACGATAAGTTTTTAGCCAAAGAACCAAACCACCCTACCATCGCGCTTTGCTATGATTTTCAGATGATGGATATTCTTGAAACAGAGGAATTTGATATCCCGGTGGACCGGGTGTTTTGGGCATCTGCTGAAGAATAGAGATTTTTAGGCAGGAGGACGAATATGCACATACCCAAGGGAACAACGGCCCAGCTGGAGCTGGTAACTTTTCAGCAGGCGCTGGAGGCCGCGAATACGCCCAACGATGCTTATGATGTGAAGAAGTGGATCTATGCGCCCAATTTTTACTCGGAGTACCGTTACATATTGGGTACGCGTGGCAAAAATCCGCTGATCTGTATCGGCATCAATCCGTCCACTGCCCAGCCGGACGATTTGGACAATACTTTGAAATCCGTGGAAAGGATCGCTCTCGGAAACGGCTTTGACAGCTTTATTATGTTTAATGTCTACGCCCAGCGGGCAACGGACCCGGATGCGATGGAGAAGACCTGCAACCGTCTGCTTCACCGGGAGAATATGGAGGCCTTTCGCTATGTGCTTTCCATTTCCCAAAACCCGGCTGTTTGGGCAGCTTGGGGTACGATTATCGAAAAGCGGGAGTATCTTGCCGATTGCGTGAAGGATATGCTTGCGCTAGGCGAGGAGTACGGCGCGAAATGGTATTGCGCCGGCGCGATCAGCAAGAAAGGACACCCCCACCACCCGCTGTATTTGCGTAAGGATGAGAAGATCAAGCCCTTTGATGTGGCATCTTATTTGGAATCACTGTAGGAGAAGCTTATGACAACATCCCAGTGCGATACCTGTTGGTATTACGATTATGACGAGGAATACGACGAGTATTACTGTATGATGGATCTGGATGAGGATGAGGTGTACCGCCTCTATACCTCCGGCAAGGATTACTGTCCTTATTATCGACAGGGCGACGATTACACCCTGGCAAGGAGACAATAAAATGAAAAAGCTTTTGATAGGGCTTCTCTTTTTTGTGTTGCTGCTTACCGGCTGCGCAAAAAATGCAGACCCCGAAACAAACGGCACAGGGGAAACGGCAGATGCCACGCAGCCTAAATTATGGATCACCTCCAGTGCTGTGGAGCAGCAAACCAGCGGCGCAGTTCGTCAGTATGATATTGGCAACAAGGCGTATAGCGATATGTTCCTTGTAAACGGTCAGCTTGTGCTGATGGACAGCAGCGAGGAAACGGTCTTGATGGCCCTTTCCGGGCAGGACGGCGCAGTAAACAGCGAGGCTGCAATCCATCTGAATTTGTCAAAGCAAGGGGGCTATCAAGCCCTCCAAAACGGATTTGTTTATTATAATCCGGAAACCAACCAGGCGGTATTCTTAAATCGCCAACTGGGCAGAGCGGACAGCATCTCCCTTCCCAAAGAAACGGAAGGAATGCCGCTGTTTTCACCGGAGGGCAATACGGTTTACTATTGCGTGGGGCAGGAGATCCGCGTCTACGATATTGACACAAAAATTCAGCGGCTGGTAAAATCCCACAGCTGCAAAAAGCAGACCCTGCTTGGAGTGTATCTTGATGGCAAGCTGATATCCTGCCAAATCGAGGATGCGTCCGCAAACACCCAGCAGATCTGGATATCCACCCAGACAGGGCAGACGATCTCTGCTGGCAGTAATCTGAAACAATTGTGGACATATGGTGATAATTACTTTGCCATCCATACCGACGGTATCGTGGACCGAAAGATCTTCGGTAAAGTAGAGGGGAAGGCAAAGGAAATCAACCTGCTTGACGGCCAGTTTGAATCTGCGCTGGAGCTGGAAGGCGCGCTGCAATGGAGCGATACCGAGGAAGGGAAGTTAAGCCTTTCGCTGTATAGCTTGAAATCCGGTAAAAAGACCGCTGCCGTTACCATTGAAAATGTTGGAAAACCCAAGCAGTTTTTAACCGACGGCCGTGGCGGCTGCATTTGGATCTTGCTGGAAGCAGAGCAGGGAGATGTGCTTCTGCGCTGGGATGTAAATGCCCAGGCAACCGCTGTGAAAGGCGGCAAAGCCTGCACATCTGCGTTACGAACGGAAAAAGCGCCGGATGAAGACGGTCTGGAAGACTGCCAAAAGCGGGTGGACAAGCTTAACAAAAAGTATGGCGTGCAGATCCGTATTTGGAAAACTGCCGCCAAGTACCCCAAGGGCTACAAGCTGAAAGCGGAATATCAGGTTCCTGCCATCAACCGGTGTTTGGATGAAATCGAAACAGTTTTGAAGAAAATGCCCGAGGACTTTTTGTATAAGAGTGTGAAGAGCACGATTCGCATTTGCCTTGTGCGCAGTATTGACGGAAAGGTAGATGCCACCCAGTGCTGGTATGACAAGGACGCCTTTGTGGTGCTGTCCTCCGGTGTAAACATTGAGGCAGAGCTGCTGAAAGGTTTGGGCGCGGTGCTGGATGTCCACGTTTTGGGTAACAGCTCCCGGTTTGACTACTGGTATAAGACCCTTCCGGATGGCTTTGTTTTCGGGGATGCAAGTACCTATTCCGACAGCTACCTGGCAGGCGAAAGCCGCGCCTTTGTAAACAAAGAATCTATGGAATCTGCCCCGGTTGACCGCAGCCATATCTTCTGGCAGGCGATGTTAAAGGACAACGCAGAGATGTTTCAGCCGAAATTGATGCAGTCCAAACTGAAGACCCTTTGCCGGGGCATCCGGGAAGCCTGGGGCTGGGAGGATGAAACCACCGTGTTCCCCTGGGAGCAGTATTTGTCAAAGCCATTGGCACCAAAGAAATAACAAAAAACCGCCTCATACGAGGCGGTTTTTTACTGGCACCGCTTGAGGGAATCGCTTGCATCTGCACAGGATGCAGATAATTGTTTCGCTCCGTCAAGCCGTCGCGAGTAACAGTCCACCGGACTGTTACATTTAATGGTTCGCTTCCTCAATCGATAAAATAACCCAACCTCTGTCGGTTGGGTTATTTTGGCACCGCTTGAGGGAATCGAACCCGCAACTAGCCCTTAGGAGGGGCTTGTTATATCCATTTAACTAAAGCGGCGTATATATGTTTTGCTTTTTGCATTGTATCGAAAAAAATTATCTCTGTCAACACAATTCGCTGCACTTTTCACCGGAAAATACATATATTACTGGGAGTGTGTTTTTAGGAGGTGAAGGGCGTGGTAAAAGAAGCGAGGCAGTATGCGGATGTGGACGACTTGATTTTTGCAGATGAGGTTTGTTTGCCCAGTGATCGATAATCCTTGATCTCCCCACTACAGTGTAATGGGGAGATTTTGTTATTTATACTTTACAGAATGTGAAAATTCGGCTATAATAAACCGAATACTTTATAAAAGGGGAAACCCAATGAATATTGAATTTGACAGCTATAAGCAAAAACTGAATGAAATCCGTCCCGGTCTGGAAGCTTTGGCGGACTCTTTGAATGTGGAGGGTCTGCGCAATGAACTGGAGCGGCTGCACGCGATGCAGGAGGCCCCCGGTTTTTGGGACAATCCGGAAAAGAGCCAGCAGATCGTGGTGAAGACGAAGACCACAGAGAATAAGATCGAAAAGTATGAGCAGATGCTCTCTTCCTGGGATGACTTAATGACCATTTGTGAGATGGCAGCCGAGGAAGACGACGATTCTATGCTGGACGAGCTGAAGGAAGGCTATCAAAAGCTTGCCGACGATATGGAAAGCTGCCGCTTGCAGACACTGCTCACCGGCACTTATGACAACAACAATGCGATGATGTCCTTCCAGGCAGGCGCCGGCGGTACAGAGGCACAGGACTGGTGCCAGATGCTTTACCGGATGTACACCCGTTGGGCAGAGGCTCACGGCTATACCTACAAGATCATGGACTACCAGGAGGGCGACGAAGCCGGCTTGAAGTCTGCGGACATTTTGATCGAAGGCGACAATGCTTACGGTTTCTTGAAGGGCGAAAACGGCGTGCATCGTCTGGTGCGTGTTTCTCCCTTTGATGCCAATGCTCGCCGTCAGACATCCTTTGCGGCCATTGAGGTCATTCCCGATATCCAGGATGACAGCCAGGATGTGGAGATCAAGGCAGAGGATTACGAAATGCAGGTGTTTCGTTCCTCCGGCGCCGGCGGTCAGCACATCAACAAGACATCCTCCGCTGTGCGTCTGATCCACAAAGCCACCGGCATCGTGGTGGCCTGCCAGACGGAGCGCAGCCAGTTCCAGAATAAGGAAAACTGTTTGCGTATGCTGCGCAGCAAGCTGGTGGAGATCAAGGAGCGGGAGCACCTGGACAAGATCTCTGACATTAAGGGCGTGCAGAAGAAGATCGAATGGGGCAGCCAGATCCGCAATTATGTGTTTATGCCCTATACTTTGGTCAAGGACACCCGCACCGGCTGCGAAACCGCCAATGTAAACGCCGTAATGGATGGCGCACTGGATCCCTTCATCAACGCCTATCTGACCTGCGCGGCTACCGGCAACTGGGTAACAAAATAACGAAAAAATATTTGGATTAACCCTTGAATTCGAGGGGATGTTGTGATATAATAGCCGCTGTTATCACCCAAATATGGGAAATTATGTGATTGAATCCGCAGCATGCGGTTTTATGTGCTGTCGGAGGGAGGGAAACTGAATGGAAGTTTTGAAGATTATTTTGACTGTTTTGGAAGTCGTTGCCAGCCTGGTGCTGATCGTTGTTATTATGCTGCAGTCCGGTAAGGAAGCTGGTCTGTCCGGTGCGATCTCCGGCAACTCTGACTCTTATTTGTCAAAGAGCGGCAAGGGCGGTCTGGACAAGCTTCTGGCCAAGTCCACAAAGTGGGTTGCTCTGGTTTGGATTGCGCTGACTCTGGTTCTGACCCTGCTTCCCTGATAAAAAGATTTTCGGCCACAGGATTTTCCTGTGGCCATTTCTTAATGAAAGAGTGATGTTATGAATAAGTTAACAGGATTAGCACCCGAGGCAGTCTTTTCCTATTTTGAGGAGATCTGCGCCATTCCTCACGGCTCGGGCAACACAAAGAGAATCAGCGATTATCTGGTGGATTTTGCAAAAAAGCACGATTTAAAATATGTGCAGGATGCTGAAAATAATGTGATCTTGTTCCAGGAGGGGTCGGCAGGCTATGAAGATCGCGCGCCGGTGATCTTGCAGGGCCATATGGATATGGTCTGCGAAAAAGACGAGGATTGCCCGCTGAATATGGAAACGGACGGCCTGGATATTACCCACGATGGAAAGTATGTCTTTGCAAAGGGTACGACTCTGGGCGGCGATGACGGCATTGCCGTTGCATATATTCTGGCGCTTTTGGCGGACAAAAGCATCCCGCATCCGCCCATTGAAGCGATCATTACCGTTGATGAGGAAATCGGTATGCTGGGCGCAGATGCCATCGACCTTTCTATGCTGAAGGGCCGGACACTAGTCAATGTGGACTCGGAAGAAGAGGGCGTGTTCACTGTCAGCTGCGCCGGTGGTGCAACAGCGACGATTTCCTTGCCTGCGCCGCGCCACGCAGTTTACGGACCGTGCATTCGCCTGGTGGTAGATGGACTGCAGGGCGGACACTCCGGTGTGGAGATCCACAAAAACCGGGCCAATGCCAACAAAGTAATGGGTGATCTTTTAAGCCGTGTCCAGAGTATTATGCCTGTTTGCCTGACCTCTTTTTCCGGCGGCGCCAAGGATAATGCAATTCCACGGTCCTGCCAGGCAACGATGGTGATGCTGGGTATGCACCCGGAGCGGATCAATGACATCGCCCAGCAGCTGCAGGATGAGCTCCGTAGTCAGTATGACGAGCCGGAGGCTGTTGTATATGGCGAGAATGTGGAGGCACTGGGCGGTAACGCCTTGTCTGCAGAGCTGTCTGCGACTGTAACGGCGCTGCTTTGCGCATCCCCCAACGGTGTGCAGAAAATGAGCAGTGATGTACAGGGGTTGGTGCAGACCAGTTTGAATATGGGCATTGCAAAGCTGGAAGAGGATATGGTGTTTACTTTCTCCGTCCGAAGCAGCGTGGATGCGGAAAAAGAAGAGCTGCTTCAAAAGCTGCAGCAGCTTGCCGCTTTCCACGGCGCAGGCTACAGCCAGATGGGCGATTACCCGGCCTGGGAGTACCGTGCAGACTCTCCTTTGCGGGATACAATGGTACGCATTTACAAGGAGATGTTTGGAAAAGAGCCCATTGTCAACGCTATCCACGCAGGCCTGGAATGCGGCCTGCTGGGTAAGAAGCTGCCTGGTCTGGACTGCGTTTCCATCGGCCCGGATATGCAGGACATCCACACCTCCCGGGAGCGGCTGGACATTGCATCTACCCAGCGGACTTGGGAATTTTTGAAAGAAATCTTAAAAGCATTATAAGAAAAAACGACCTGAAAAATCAGGTCGTTTTTTTATGCACAAGTCCGGCAATCCAGGTGATATCTTCTTTTTTGATGACACGAAACAGCACCAAAAGGCTGCCAAAGATCAATAGAAAAGCCCCTATTTTAAGCGTCGGCTGCTGCAGATGCTGGGCGCACCACATAGAGATAGCTGTGGCAAGGGCGGTCAGTAGAGGAATGGAAAACTGCACCACATTTCCCACAATTTTCAGCAGCCGCCGCAGGCTTAAACCGAAATTTAAAAGGTGCGTAATGAGAAAACTAAAGAAGTATCCCATCATCCCGTATTTTGGCAGCAGGAAGAAAAGAAACACCACATCCATTGCAGAGGTAAGGATGTTGTACCGGACGCAAATTTTCTGCTGCCCCAAGCCCTTGATCATGGCATCGGTAATAGCGTCGCAGTACAGCACCGGAATCAACAGGGCATAAAGCCGCAACTGCTCGCCCGCTTGGGAATTGTCGTATAGCTTAAGACACAGCTCCTCTGCCAGCAAAAATTCCAACGCGCAAAAGGTAAATCCGTAAAGCATACAGACCCGCAAACTGCGCTTTGCCAAATACTGGGTGCGTACCTTGCTGCCGGCAGCTGCGCAACGGGCAAGCTCCGGGATCAGCAGCTCCGCAAGGGCGAACAAAATGGCAGCAGGGAACATCAAAACCGGAAACACCATTCCGCACACAATGCCAAAGGCTGCCAAAGGCTCGTTTGCCTTTGGATAGAGGGCAAGGCGTTTCGGCACCATTAGGTTTTCTGTGGTGGAGATCCCGGCTTTTAAATCGTCTGCCAAAGCCAGGGGTACGGCTGCTTGCATAAGGCGGCTTCTCACCGGAATTGTCTTTCCGGTTTTTGCTTTTTCCCGGATACGAAGGAGGATCAATATCAAAAGGGTAGTAGCAGAACTGATGCCGCTGCCGAAAACGATGCCTTCGCAGGCCCTTTGGGAGCTGCTTCCTGCCCAGAATGTCAAGATGGACAGGGTGATCACCATATAAATCAGCTGTTCACCGATTTCCACAATCGCCAATGTACCGATGCGGTTGGCAGCGGTGAAATATCCGGTCATCACACCGCACAGGCAGTATATGGGGATAAAGCTTGCATATAGGCGAATAGATCCAACGGTTTGAATATCGCCTACCCATTTTTCTGCCAAAAAAGGCGCGAAAATATGCAGCGCAACGCAAATCGTACCGCTGCAAACAATGCTGTAAACAAAGCAGCCGGAGAGGATCCGGGTAACATTTTCCGGCTTTTTGCGGCCAAGCTCTTCTGCTGTCAGATACATTGTGGCGGTGCGGATGCCGGCCATTCCGGCGGTCATTGCCAAAGCGCCCACAGACAGCACCAGTTGCAAAAGTCCAACACCGGCAGCGCCGATCTTCCGGGACACAAACACCTGAAAGGATGTGGAAACAAAGCGAAGCAGTAAATTTACACCGGTGAGGATGAGTGCGCTATAAAATATGGGCATTTTCTTTGCCAAAAGAACACCCCCTTGTCCAAAGCTATGCGGACAAGGGGGTGTATATGCGTTTATTGACCGGTGATGTGGCTACACAAATGCGATAGGGGACAGCTGCCACATTTGGGGTTTCTGGCGGTGCAGATCTCTCTGCCAAACAGCACGATCCGGTGGCAGAAATCGGAGCTTTCCTCCGGCGGCAGGATGGCCCTTAACTGCTTTTCCACCTTCTCCGGCTCTTTTCCTTGGGAAAGGCCTAGCTTGCCGCAGATACGAATGCAGTGGGTGTCGCACACCACACTGCCGGGAACGGCATAAATGTCTCCCAAAAGCAGATTGGCGGTCTTTCTGCCAACACCGGGCAGCTTCAAAAGCGCTTCCATCGTGTCCGGAACTTTGCCGCCGTAATCCTTGATCAGCATTTGGCAGGCGAGAACGATGTCTTTGGCTTTCTGCCGGTAAAAGCCGCAGGAATGGATGTGCTTTTCCACATCTGCAATGTCTGCATTTGCCATCGCCTCCAAGGTGGGATAGGCTGCAAACAGCGCAGGTGTTACCAAATTGACCCGGGCATCGGTGCATTGGGCGGACAGACGGACCGCGATCATCAGCTCATAATCCTTTTCATATTGCAGCGCGCACAGCGCGTCGGGATATTGCTGCTTTAAAAGCTTTATAATATTAAGTACTTTCTCTTTCATAGGATTCCCTCCGTTTGCCTTGATTTTACCATAGAAACGACAAAATGAAAAGTAATTTTTCGCTTTTGCACAAGATAGCCTCTTTTGGGATATGATGGATTAGAAACGGAGGGAGAGGAATGAATATGACGCTGGATCAGCTGCGCCCCGGGCAGCAAGCAGTGATCACAGATTTGAGTGAAGATATGTATTTAAAGCAGCGGTTGATGGCTTATGGAATGACCCCGGGAACGACGGTGTGCTGCCGTTACAAAAGCCCGGACGGGAGTGTTACCTCACTGGAATGCCGGGGCAGTGTGATTGCGCTGCGCACCGGGGATATGAAACGGATTTGGGGGCGATGGGAATGCCACAGACAGAATTGACTGTTGCCCTTGCGGGAAATCCCAATGTGGGGAAAAGCACCTTGTTTAACGCCCTCACCGGGCTGCGTCAGCATACAGGAAACTGGCCGGGAAAAACAGTAGGCATCGCCACCGGGAAGCTGCGCAGACAGGGAATCGCCTATTCCTTTGTAGATCTGCCTGGTACATATTCTCTTGGCGGTATATCCGAGGATGAGAAAATTGCAGGAGAATATGTCCGCGCCAACACCGCGGATTGTGTGGTGGTGGTCTGCGACGGCAGCTGCCTGGAGCGAAGCCTTATTCTGGCGCTGGAGATCATAAAGCTTTGCAGCCGCACGGTGGTCTGCGTGAATTTAATAGACGAGGCCAAACGCCACGGTATCGCCATTGACGAAAAAGAGCTTTCCAAGCAGCTGGGTGTGCCGGTGGTGCTAACAGCTGCCGGGAAGAAGCAGGGGTTGGATGCGCTGCTTTTTCAGGTTGAGAAAACCGCTTGTGGAACAGAGCGCTTAAAAGCGCCGAATTGGGAAGACCCGGTGAAAGCTGCAGAGGAGATCGTCCGGAGGTGTGTAACAAAGAAAAATGCAGAAGGGGACGATTTCCGGGCAAAGGTCGACCGGCTTTTGGTCAGCCGCCGATTTGGTGTGCCGCTGATGTTTTTGCTGCTTTTGGGGATCGTTTGGCTGACGGTCTGGGGCGCGAACTACCCCAGTATGCTGCTGGAAAGGCTGTTTGATTCCGGCTATGGGCTGCTGGATGGATGGCTGTCCATTCTTCCCTGGTGGCTGAAAGGTATGCTTCTTGATGGCGTGTACGCCACCTCGGCGCGGGTCATTTCCGTTATGCTGCCGCCAATGGCGATCTTTTTTCCGCTGTTTACCATTTTAGAGGATGTGGGGTATCTGCCCCGAATGGCATTTTTGCTTGACCCCTGTATGGCCCGGTGCGGCGGCTGCGGAAAGCAGGGTCTGACACTGTGTATGGGGTTAGGCTGTAATGCGGTTGGGGTGATGGGTTGCCGCATTATCGATTCTCCCCGTGAACGCCTGTGCGCCATTTTAACCAATGCCTTTGTGCCCTGCAATGGGCGCTTTCCCACATTGATCTTGCTGGGAAGCCTGTTCTTCCCGGATGTGGGCGCGGCATTGGTGGTGGCTGCCTGCGTGGCTTTGGGGGTGGTGGGCGCGATGGGCGTTTCCGGACTGCTGAGCAAGACCGTTTTTCGGGCGACAGCCAGCGTGTTTTTAATGGAAATGCCACCCTTCCGCCGCCCCCGGCTTGGGCAGATTTTGGTACGGTCCTTAATTGACAGAACGCTCTTTATCGCCGGAAGAGCCTTGTGCGTGGCTGCTCCTGCGGGGGTGGTGCTGTGGGTGATGGCCAATACGCCTGTTCTTGGCTGGCTGTCTGCTGTATTAGACCCGGTAGGACTGTTTTTAGGAATGAATGGAGTCATTTTGCTGGGATTCATACTGTCGCTGCCTGCCAACGAATTGCTAATCCCGGTGATTTTAATGAGCCTGACACAAACCGGAAATTTGCAATCTGCAGATATTTACGGCAGTGGGCTTCTTTTGCAGACAATGACCCTTTCTATGGCGGTGTGTACAATGGTCTTTACCGTATTTCACTGGCCTTGCAGTACCACCTTAATCACGATTTACCGGGAAACAAAGTCCATAAAAAAGACAGCGGCGGCATTTTTGCTGCCAACCGCTGTGGGGTGCATTTTATGTATCCTTTTAAACCTGCTCATCCAGTATCTCGGCGCTTAAGGCAGATATTTCATAGGCGGTGCGTTCCTCCGCACCAGCTTCCGTGAGCTTGGTGTAGGTCCTGCTTTGCAGCCGCCCACAAATGCGGATGCAGTCCCGGGTGTGGCAGGCGGAGACCTCCAAAGCGGTGCGCCCCCATAGAATGCAGGGAAGGTAATCTGCCCGGTGAAACGCCCGGGGCACAGCCAGCATAACATCGCAGATCTCCCGCCCCAAAGGGGTGCGGCGGTAGGTCGGCTCCCGGCAAAGGGGTCCTTCCAAAATCACATCGTTGATCGGCTCGCCGTCCTCTGTTGTGATGGTGGCTGCAAAGACAAAAATAAGCAGATGGCGAGAGCCGTCCTTGCGCAGATTGTGGGAGCGGATTTGTCCGGTTACGGTAAGCATCTCACCGGCAAAGGGGTCAATTTCCATAATGATTTGTTCTTCGGCAATGATCGGCAGCAAATCGATCGCGCCGGAAAGACGGGGGACTTCCAATAGAAATCGGTAAAATTTTCGTCCGTGATTTTCGTGGGAAAATTGGGGAAGGGACTGCAAACTTCCGCGAAGTGTAATGCTGTTTGTCGTTTGTTCCATAGGACCACCTCAATTACAGATGTATGGAACATTCTATGCGCCAAAACAACAAACAGAACAAGGGCAGCACCGGATAAAGTGCTGCCCTTTGGTTTAGCGTTTCTTTCTGGGTGCCGGCTTTTTTGCCGGCGCTTTCTTTAGCGGCTTTTTGCTGCCAGGCTTGGGTGGCGGCGCTTGCTTGCCGGTCCGCGGGGGAACTGCCCGGATCAGACATTTGGGACCGGAGCCGATCAGGTCTTCCCGGTGGGCCTTCAAAAGCGCTTCTTTTAGAAGATAGAACTTCCTGGGGTTGCGGTACTGGATC
>JAZLAB010000051.1:0-27184 GCA_045612985.1 Faecousia sp. | reverse complement strand
CTTTCCATTTACGAGGTGAATCGGTGGGGAAAGTTAGGTTCCCGGGCTGATGTGATTTTTGAATTTTTTGATGACCCGGAGTTTTTCCGGACACAGCCTGTGATTCCCGGCGCCAAAGAATTTGTACGCAAATTATCACAGATGACAGAGGTCTTTGTTTCCACCTCTGTATACCCCCAGTTTATGAGTATCCGTGCCCAGCGGATCATGGAGGAGTTCCCGGAGATCCCCCAGGACCATATTTATATGGGATCCAGGAAGGATAAGATCGATGTGGACATCCTCTTTGATGACGGTATGCACAATGTATCCCGCAGCCACGCGGCTTATCCCATTTTGATGCGCCGCCCCTGGAACCAGGACGCCACCGGCGTGCTGGCGGTCAACACCTATGACGAGTTTTTAAGACTTGTGGAGGTCATCTCCGATAGCTACAATGTCCACCCCACCGCAGAAAAAGAAGAAGGCCCCGGTATCGTAGTGCTGGTAGGTCCGTCCGGCAGCGGTAAAAATGAGGTGGCAAAAAAGCTTTCCCGGAAGAAAGCTTTTGAAAAGCTCATCAGCTACACCACCGATGCCTCCGTGGGTCTGCAGGGCGGGGAGTGGTATCACTATATTACGGTAGATGCTTTCCATCAAATGCAGGAAAAGGGCGAGCTGTTTGAGTCTACCATTTACGCAGGCCACCATTACGGCTCCCGGAAAGCAGATGTGGAAAAGATCCTGGATTCCGGCAAGCACGTGCTGACGGTTATGGACATTTGCGGCGCGATGGCGCTGAAGACCCATTTCCCCAAGGTAACCACCATTTATATCCGCAGAGATAAGCCTACCTTGCTGGCATCGCTGATTCAAAAGAATTTGAATGTGGACGAAAAGGTCAGCCGCCTGATGGCATTGGATGCGGAAGAGCAAAATGCGCGGATCTGCGACTATGTGGTGGATATGACCACACCGGAAGCGGCTGCCAAAGAAATACTGAAAGGCTTGGGCCTATAAAAAGCACCCGCTGCTTTGCAGCGGGTGTATTCTTATTCTTGAGACAAATGTACCAGCTTGTTGTAAGCGTCCATATTGACCCGGCTGAAAGACAGGGGCATAATGGTGATATAGCCGTGTACGATGCAGTCGGTGTCCAGTAAAAGCTCGCCGGAATCCTCCCAAACCCGCCTGCCTTGGGCTTTATAAATGTCATCTCCCTGGGGAACAAAGCGGTCGCAGTAATACCGGCCGCCCATGCGGGTGATCCGGATGCCCTTGTCATCGGGGACAACATTGACATTATAATGGTCGTTCACTTCAAAAAGCTTATGTTTTTGGAAGAAATCCCAGACCTTGTCCAGTGGCTCGACGGCTTGGTCATAATGCTTGGCGCTGGTGGAAAGGGCAAGCGCTTTGATGCCCCAGGAGGCAGCTTCGCAAGCGGCGCTGACTGTGCCGGAGTAAAGGATGTCTTGCCCTACATTAAAGCCGCGATTGACACCGGAAATGACCAGGTCGAAGGGGATGCCCAATTCCAGCACCGCATAACGGACGCAGTCAGCCGGGGTGGAATCCACCACATAAGCGCTGACATCCGGAGCGAGCTGGACCTGCTTGATCTCAAAGCCTTTCAGCAGCTCAATGCCCTGGCTTTTTCCGCTTTGTTCAAACTTGGGAACAACCACGGTAACCTCACCCAGCTTTTGACACCAGCGGACCAAAGGAAGCAGCTGGGCCGCGCTGATACTGTCGTCATTGGTAACCAGGATTTTCATCATTAAACTCCTCTTAAAGTGATGGAGCCGGTTTTGTGGTCCATAGCGTCCACAATGGCCAGCGACTCCAGATGATAGCCCAGATTGCGAATAACCTGTCCGCCCACCTGGAAGCCTTTTTCCACAGCAATACCGATGCCCTCCACAGTGCCACCTGCTTGGTCAACGATGGAGATCAGGCCCTGCAGCGCGCAGCCATTGGCGAGAAAATCGTCTATGATCAGAACGTGATCCTCCGCAGACAAAAACTGCTTGGAGACCACAACAGTGTTGGTGTTTTTGTGGGTGAAGGATTCTACTGTGGCTACATATGTATCGCCGGCAATGTTGATGCTCTTGGATTTCTTGGCAAAGAGCAGCGGCACCTGAAACTGCTGGGCAACGGCATAAGCAATGGCGATGCCGGAAGCCTCGATGGTCAGGATCTTGTTGATGTTTTTTCCCTGAAAACGGCGGTAAAACTCCTTGCCGATCTCATCGAGCAGCCCAATGTCCATCTGGTGATTGAGAAAGCTGTCCACCTTCAGCACATTGCCCTCCTTTACTACACCATCTGTCAAAATCTTTTGTTCCAGACAATTCATAACCGCCACACCTTTCTTTTTTGTGTTGCTAGTATTATATCAGCTCTATTCGCATAATGCAACAAAAAGCCGGCAAATAAAAGGCGATCTTTGTTACTTTTGGGGAATTTTGATTTTTGCCCGAAATATGGGGAAAATCCCGGAAAATCGATTGACAAAATGTGTCGTTTCGTGGTACTATAAGGGCGTAATTTTTATATTGTTGCCAGTATAGTTTTTGAGTAACGGATTTTCCGTTGGGCCAAAATGTTTCTACCGCAACGCCGTAAGTTGCGACTATTGGTTTATGTTCTGGCAGCTGCGCGTTTTTGCAGGCTGCTCTTTTTGATTGACCGGATGATCCTATGCGATGTCGGTCTTTTTGTCGTTTATAATATCCCTTTCTGCAGAATTTGAGAAAGAGGTAGTATAATAAAAAGAAGAAAGAAAATGAATTTGGAGGAAAACAAAATGAAAAAACTGTTTGCTCTGCTGCTGGTTGCTGTGATGATCCTGTCTCTGGCTGCCTGTGGCGAAAAGCCCGCCGATGATGCAAAGGTCGAGGACCTGACGGTTGGCTTCATTTTCCTGCACGACGAGAACTCTACCTACGATAAGAACTTTATCGACGCTGCGGTAGAAGCCTGCAAGAAGATGGACGTTAAGATGGTTCAGAAGACTCAGATCCCCGAGTCCGAAGCTTGCTACGATGCAGCTGTTGAACTGATCGAGAACGAAGACTGCGACATTATCTTCGCTGACTCCTTCGGCCACGAGTCCTTCCTGATGAAGGCTGCCAAGGAATACCCCGAGGTTGAGTTCTGCCACGCTACCGGCACCCAGGCTCACACCGCTAGTCTGAAGAACTTCCACAATGCTTTCGCATCCATCTACCAGGGCCGTTACGCTGCTGGTGTTGTTGCCGGTCTGAAGCTCAACGAGATGATCGAAGCTAAGAAGATCACCGAGAAGGAAGCTAAGATGGGCTATGTTGGCGCTTTCACCTTCGCAGAAGTTATGTCCGGCTACACCTCCTTCTACCTGGGCGCTAAGTCCGTTTGCCCCAGTGTAACTATGGACGTTAAGTTCACCGGTTCCTGGTACGACGAGCAGAAGGAAAAGCAGGCTGCACAGGCTCTGATCGACGGCGGTTGCGTTCTGATCAGCCAGCACGCTGACTCCATGGGCGCTCCCACTGCTTGTGAGAACGCAGGCGTTCCCAACGTTTCTTACAACGGCTCCACTGCCGCTGCTTGCCCCGAGACCTTCCTGATCTCCTCCCGCATCAACTGGGTTCCCTACTTCGAGTATATGATCACCCAGGTTCGCGACGGCAAGGCAATCGATCTTGACTGGACCGGCACTCTGGAGACCGGCTCTGTTGTGCTCACCGAAATGGGCAAGAACGTTGCTGAAGGCACCCAGAAGAAGCTGGATGAAGTGATTGCTGGTCTGAAGGACGGCTCCATCAACGTATTCGACACTGCTAACTTCACTGTTGGCGGCAAGAAGCTGGATACCTACGAGGCTGACGTTGACTTTGATCCTGACTTTACTAAGGATACTCAGGTTATCGAGAACGGCATCTTCCAGGAGTCCAAGTTCCGTTCCGGTCCTTACTGGGATGTTGAAATCGACGGCATCACTCTGCTGGACCGCAACTACGGCTAATATTTAAACGACACTAAGGCGAGGCGGGGGCAACCCTGCCCCGCCTTATGGTTCTAATTTTGAACAATGGACTGCCTGTGGGCAGTCTGTTTTTGAGAATTGGAAAGAGGAGGAAACTCTTTTGAAAGCTGCGATTGAGTTAAAAAACATCACAAAGACTTTTGGCCCCAAGGTAATTGCCAACAAAAATGTCTGCCTTACCGCTAACTATGGAGAAATTCTCTCCATTTTGGGTGAAAACGGCAGTGGCAAGACTACCCTTATGAATATGATCTCCGGCATCTATTTCCCGGATGAGGGCCAGATCTTCATTGGTGGACAGGAGGTTACCATTGCCTCTCCCAAGGACGCCTTTGACTACAAGATCGGTATGATCCACCAGCACTTTAAGCTGGTCGATGTGTTTACCGCTACGGAAAACATCGTACTCGGTATGGACCAGGACGGCAAGTACGATCTGAAGGCTGCAGAAAAGAAGGTTTCCGATATCTGTGAAAAGTACGGCTTCGAGGTAGACCCCAGGAAGAAAATCTACACTATGTCCGTTTCTGAAAGGCAGACCGTTGAGATCATCAAGGTGCTCTATCGCGGCGCGGATATTCTGATCTTGGATGAGCCTACTGCGGTGCTGACGCCCCAGGAGACCCAGAAGCTCTTTGCGGTTTTGCGCCGTATGCGCGATGACGGCAAGTGCATTATCATCATCACCCATAAGCTCCACGAGGTGCTGTCCCTTTCCGACAAGGTGTCCGTCCTGCGTAAGGGTGAATATGTGGGTACGGTCATCACTGCCGAGACCAACGAAAGCCAGCTGACGGAAATGATGGTTGGCAAGAAGATGGAGCTGAACATCCACCGCAGCGAGCCGAAGAATGTGGAGAACCGCTTGGAGGTCCAGCACATTAGCTGTGTAGACCGGCAGGGCGCAACGGTATTGGACGATGTTTCCTTTACCGCCCGCAGCGGAGAAATTTTGGGTGTTGCCGGCATTGCCGGCTCCGGTCAGAGAGAAATGCTGGAGGCCATTGCCGGTCTGCAGTTTTTGACCCAGGGCGATATTTACTACCACAATCCCAAGACAGGTCAGGTAGATGACCTGCGCAACAAGACCCCCTTGCAGATCCGTGAGCTGGGCGTCCGGCTGTCCTTCGTGCCGGAGGACCGGCTGGGTATGGGTCTGGTTGGCAATATGGACATCGTGGACAATATGATGCTTCGCAGCTACCGGCGTGGTAAGAGTATGTTCCTGGAGCGCAAAGCACCCAAGGATTTGGCAGAGCATATCATTGCCGATCTGGAAGTGGTTACCCCCGGCGCAGATACCCCTGTCCGCCGTCTTTCCGGCGGTAATGTGCAGAAGGTGCTGGTGGGCCGTGAGATCGCGGCTGCGCCCACTGTGCTGATGGTGGCTTACCCGGTGCGCGGCCTGGATATTAACTCCTCTTATTTGATTTATAACCTGCTCAATCAGCAGAAGGAAAAGGGCGTAGCCATCGTCTTTGTTGGTGAGGACTTGGATGTGCTGCTGGAGCTGTGCGACCGGATCATGGTCATCGCAGGCGGTCGCGTTACCGGCCTTGTGGATGCCCGCACCGCTACCAAGGAAGAAATCGGCCTGCTGATGACGAAGACGGCAGAAGAAAATACCGAGGAAGGAGAGAAAGCCAATGGAACAGACAATGAAGAAGCATAAAGAACCGCTGCTGCACATTGCAAAGCGGGACGATATGCCCGGTTGGAAGGCTTGGCTGATCCGTTTTGCGGCAATCTTCATCGGCTTGCTGGTATGCGGTGTGCTCTCCTCCTTGATTACCGGAACAGGATTTTTTGATGTCTATGACATTATGTTCAAGGGCGTGTTTGGCCGTATCTTTGAAGGTAAGACCGCGCTTTTGTGGCGCTTTTTGCAACAGGTCGCCATTTTGCTGTGCCTTTCTCTGGCAGTAACCCCGGCATTTAGAATGCGGTTCTGGAACTGCGGCGCAGAAGGCCAGGCCCTTGTGGGCGGTTTGGCAGCGATGGTCTGTATGATCGAGATCGGCGATGCAGTACCCCAGGGCCTGCTGCTGGTGATCATTGTGATCTGCAGCATCCTGGCTGGCGCCATCTGGGGCTTGATCCCGGCGATCTTCCAGGCACACTACAAAACAAACGAAACTTTGTTTACCTTGATGATGAACTATGTAGCAAGCCAGATCGTGGCTTACTATGTCTATGTTACCGGCTCCGGCTCCGGCATTATCCAGCCGGTGGCAACCGGCAACCTGCCCATCCTTTTTGGCGAGAGATATTTGCTCAATGTCTTGGTCGTGGCGGTGCTGATGGTGGCAATGTATGTTTATTTGCAGTACAGCAAGCACGGCTACGAGATCTGCGTGGTTGGTGAGAGCCAGAACACAGCCCGCTATGCTGGCATCAATGTGAAAAAGATTATCATCCGCACGATGATCATTTCCGGCGCAGTCTGTGGCATTGCCGGTATGCTGATGGTGGCCGGTACTGACCACTCCATCAACACCAACACGATGGGCGGTCAGGGCTTTACGGCAATTATGATCTCCTGGCTGGGACAGTTCAATCCCTTCATTATGGCCGGTATGGCAGGCCTGGTTACCTTCCTGGAAACCGGCGCAGCCAAGGTGGCGGACACCTTCTTCCTGAACAGCTCCTACGCGGATATCGTTTCCGGCGTGGTGATCTTGTTCCTGGTGGGATGCGAATTCTTTATCCAGTACAAGGTAAGACTTCGCCAGTTTAAGAAGGGAGGCCAGACCAAATGAATATGATCGTTAAATTTATCAGCAGCGCCATTCCTCTGGGCGTGCCTCTGCTTTTCGGCTCTACCGGCGAAATCGTAACGGAAAAGTCCGGCCATTTGAATCTGGGTATTCCCGGCATTATGTATATGGGCGCGATCAGCGGCGTTATCGGCGCATTCCTTTATGAAAAGGGCTGCGGCAATGTTCTGGAGAATATGAATCCGATCCTGGCTGTGCTGATCCCCTTGCTTTGCTCCATTGCCGGCTCTGTGCTGATGGGACTGATCTACAGCTTCCTGACCGTTACCCTCCGGGCCAACCAAAACGTTACCGGCTTGGCATTGACCACCTTTGGTATCGGCATCGGTAACTTCTTCGGCGGTTCTCTGATCAAGCTGGTGGAAAGCGATCTGCCCTCCATCGTTCTGACAAAGACCAGCTCCTTCTTCCGGGTGAATCTGCCCTTTGCGGAAAGCGCAGGTTGGTTTGGTGAGATCTTCCTTTCCCACGATTTTCTGACCTACGCATCCATCGTGATCGCACTGGTCGTGTCCTTTGTGCTCAACCGCACCCGGGTAGGCCTGAATCTTCGGGCTGTGGGTGAAAACCCTGCAACGGCAGATGCTGCCGGTATCCACGTAACCAAGTATAAGTATGTGGCAACCTGCATTGGCAGCGCCATTGCCGGTCTGGGCGGTTTGCAGTATGTTATGGCCTACGCCAACGGCGTTTGGTCCAATAACGCTTTCGGCGATCGTGGCTGGATGGCCATCGCGCTGGTTATTTTCGCGTTGTGGAAGCCCACAATGGCGATCTTCGGCTCTTTCCTGTTCGGCGCCCTTTGCAACGCCAACAACTACATTCGCGGCCTGGGCGATGCAACCCAGGAGCTGTTTAAGCTGCTTCCCTATGTGGTAACGCTGCTGGTTTTGATCATCACCAGTATGCGTAAGAAGAGAGAGCATCAGCCTCCTCAGAGTCTGGGCCTTTCCTACTTCCGGGAAGAACGATAAAGCCTGCAAAAACATCGCCCACTCGGGCGATGTTTTTCGTGACAAACTCACAGTTTTTTCGGGAAATATCTGTTATACTGAAGCCATCAAACAAAAGGAGGACAAAGCTATGTCTATTATTCACATCAACAAAGAGAATTTTCAGCAGGAAGTGCTGCAGTCGGATAAGCCGGTGCTCATCGACTTTTGGGCCAACTGGTGCGGCCCTTGCCGTATGATCGCTCCCATTATTGAGGAGATTGCCCAGGAGCGGGAGGACATCAAAGTGGTAAAGATCGATGTGGACGAGGCCCAGGATCTGGCAATTCAGTACCAGATTATGAGCATTCCTACACTGCTGGTGGTGGAAAAGGGAAAGGTAGTCAACCAGTCCATCGGAGTAAAGCCTAAAGACAAGATCCTGGAAATGCTTGACTGACATAAATTTAAGCCCCTCGGGAAACCGAGGGGCTTATTTTATACTTCCGAGAACATATCCTTGCCAACGGCGCACAGCGGGCAGAGGAAATCCTCCGGAACATCCTCCCACTTGGTGCCGGGAGCGATGCCCTCCTCCGGATAGCCTAGTTCTTCGTCATATACCCAGTTGCAAACCTCACAAACATATTTCATAGTGTTACCTCCTGATTTTCGTTTAAATATTCTTCTGCATAGTGGACAGCGGTTGCGCCGTCAGCCATCGCGGTAACGATCTGCCGCAAGGCTTTTGTCCGGACATCGCCCACAGCGAAAACGCCGGGGATGCTGGTGCGGGTGGACTCGTCCGCAACGATATAACCAGCCTCGTCAATAGAAAGCTGGCCGGCTGCCAAAGCAGATGCCGGCGCTCTGCCGATGCTGATAAACACACCGTCGCAGGAAAGCTTAAATTCTTCCTTTGTGTTGACATCCTGTAAAACTACGCCGGAAACTTTGTCTTCCGCCAAAAACTGTACAACCTTGCTGTTGTAGCGGATCTCAATATTAGGGGTGTTTTCCAGCTGATTATGGTAGATTTTTGTTGCCCGGAGGGTGTCTCGCCGGTGGACCAGGATGACCTTTTGGGCGATCCGGCTGAGGGTAATGGCATCAGCCACAGCGCTGTTGCCGCCACCGACCACCACCACTGTCTTTCCCCGGTAGAACATACCGTCGCAGGAGGCACAGTAGTTGACACCTCTGCCGATCAGCGCTTGCTCATTGGGAAGACCCAGCGCTCTGGGATTTGCGCCGGTGGAAAGAACAACGGTCTTGGTAAGGAAAACACCTTCGGTGGTGTGTACCTCTTTTATCGGCTTTTCAAGGTGAAGGGACAAAACCTCCGTCAGCACCGTTTCCGCACCAAAGCGCTCTGCCTGGCGCTGCATTTTTTCTGCCAGATCAAAACCGTCCACCCCTTCTTCAAAGCCGGGGTAGTTGTCGATTTGGGTGGTCAGCGCCATTTGCCCACCGGCAGAAAGCTTTTCCAAAACGACAGCTTTCAGTCCTGCCCGGGCGGCGTACAGCGCGGCGGTATAGCCGCCAGGTCCGCCGCCGATAATGACAATATCATACTGCTTCATAACCGTTACCTCATTTTTTTAAGGTTTCCTCAATAAAGGCATCGATGGCTGCCTTGGATTCCGGCGCGACCACGCTGCCCAGGGCGCTTCCCTTTCGGTAAAGCACCAGGGTGGGGATCACCTCGATCCGCTCTGCATTGGCAAGAGCCGGCTCATCGTCGATGTTGACTTTCACCACTTCCAGCTGATCTGCATATTGCTCGGCCACCTTTTCGTAAGCCGGGCCGATCCGCCGGCAGTAGCCGCACCAGGGTGCCCAGTAGTCTACCAAAACGGCTTTCTCGCCACCGATCAGTTCCTTAAATTCTTTTTGATTGATATTTCTGGCTGCCATAAAAGTCAGCTCCTTTCTTTTTTTCTTCAGTATACCCCGAAAAATGTTTTCTTTCCGTGATAAAATCACAAAAACTCCCCACGGCTGAAAACCGCGGGGAGTTGACTTGATTCAGGCGATGGGGGAGAAGTCTGCTGCGCCGTGCTTACACAGGGGGCAAACAATGTCGTCGGGAAGGGTTTCGCCTTCGTAGACCCAACCGCAGACATTGCAGACGAATCCTTTTTTGCCCTCCGTTTCCGGCTTGGGCTTAACATTGTTTTGGTAGTAGGTGTAGGACATGGTCTCCTTGTCAGACATCACCCGTGCCTCGGTAATGGAGCAGATGAACATACCGTGGGTGTCCAGATCCACATAGCTTTCCACCTTCAAGCTAATGAAGGAGTTGATATACATCGGCAGGAAACGCAGACCGTTATCGCTGCGCAGCTGCTCCATATCTGCAAACTTGTCCACCGTCCGTCCACTCTGGAAGCCAAAGTTCTGGAACACAGAGAAGGGGGCAGAGGTGTCCAGGCAGTTGACATTCATAATGCCTGTCTGCTTGATCACATGGTGGGAGTAGTTTTGCTTGTTGATGGTAACGGCGATCCGGTTGGGGGTGTTGGTTACCTGGGAAATGGTGTTGACGATGAGACCGTTGTCCTTCTTGCCGTCGTTGGAGGTAACCACATACAGACCGTAGCCGATGTTAAACAGCGCGCTCAAGTCGTTTTTGTTGGCGGTGGCATCCTGCCGGGCAAGATACTCCTTGCACAGCTCCTCTGCCATAGCCTCCACCTGGGCGGTGCTTTCCTCATTAAGAGCAGAGAGGATCTTGACGGTGGTATCGGTAAAGGTGATGTTCTTGGAATTGGCAAACATATCCCGCATCACCCGGGCAGCCTGGGGCGCCCAGGAGCCGTTTTCCATCAGAGCGATGGTCCGGTTCTGGAAATTCCGCTCGGTCAGATGGTGGATAAATTCCTTCATAAAGGGGAAGATATCTGCGTTGTAGGTGGTGGTGGCCAGCACCAGCTTGCCATAGCGGAAAGCATCCTCCACGGCCTCGGCCATATCGGTCCGGGCCAGATCGTGGATGACCACCTTGGGGCAGCCCTTTTCTTCCAGCTTCTGGGCCAACAGCTTTACAGCGGTCTTGGTGTTGCCGTAAACGGAGGTGTAGGCGATCACAACGCCTTCACTTTCCACCCGGTAGGAAGACCAGATATCGTACAGGTTAATGTAGTAGCCCAGATTTTCGGTGAGGATCGGTCCGTGGAGGGGACAAATTTTCTCAATGTCCAAAGTGGCGGCCTTTTTCAGCAGCGCCTGCACCTGCGCGCCATATTTACCAACGATGCCAATAAAGTACCGGCGGGCTTCGCAGGCCCAGTCTTCTTCCACGTCCAGCGCGCCGAACTTGCCAAAGCCGTCAGCAGAGAACAGCACCTTGTCGCACAGATCATAGGTTACGATGACCTCAGGCCAGTGGACCATCGGTGCGGTAACAAAGGCCAGGGTGTGCTTGCCCAAAGAAAGGGTATCGCCCTCACCAACCACAACGCGCCGATCCGCATAATCTGTACCGAAGAAGTTCTTCATCATCGCAAAGGCTTTGGCAGAAGATACCACCACCGTCTCCGGATAGAAGGTCAGGAACTTATCGATGTTGGCGGAGTGGTCCGGCTCCATATGCTGCACCACCAGATAATCCGGCTTGCGGCCTTCCAGCACCTTTTCCAAATTGTCCAGCCACTCGTGTGTGAAATGCTGGTCTACAGTGTCCATAACGGCGATCTTATCATCCATAATTACATAGGAGTTATAGCTGATGCCGTTGGGAACGATGTATTGACCTTCAAACAGGTCGACCTTGTGGTCATTGACGCCGATGTATTTGATATCGTTGGTAATAAACATTGTAATAATCTCCTTCATTTGGTCTTTGGGTGTATTATACACATTATTTTTAAAAAAGTACAGTGACTTTATCACAGAAAAATCCCATTTTCTGGGGTAAGATACAGTTACAAATTTAAAAGGAGGCGTAAACTATGAGATTAAAAGATAAAGTTGCCATCATCACCGGCGGCAGTCGGGGAATCGGTTTTGCCACAGCCCAGGCTTTCTTGCGGGAGGGCGCAAAGGTGATCCTTACTGCCAGCTCTCCGGAAAACGCCCAAAAGGCCGCGGCAAAGCTGAAAGAAGAATACCCGGATGCCGTTGTGGAGGGCATCAGCCCCAAGCTTTCCCAGTTGGACTGCGTCCGGGAAGCTTTTGGAAAGGTCATTGATAAGTTTGGCAGGGTGGATATTCTGGTCAACAATGCCGGTGTTTCCGAAAGCACACCCTTGACCGCCTACACCGAGGAAACTTATGACAAGGTGATGGATTTGAATGTGAAGGGCGTGTTCAATACCACCCGGGCCGTAACCGATCATATGATCCGGCAGGGGAGCGGTGTGATTCTGAACACATCTTCTATGGTCAGCATTTCCGGCCAGCCCAGCGGCTTTGCCTACCCGGCATCCAAGTTTGCTGTGAATGGTATGACCATTTCCCTGGCCCGGGAACTGGGTCCCAAGGGCATCCGTGTCAATGCGGTCGCTCCCGGCATCACGGAAACGGATATGATGAAAGCTGTTCCCAAAGAGGTGATCGAGCCGATGATCCAGCGCATCCCCCTGCGCCGGATGGGTCAGCCGGAGGACATTGCCAATGCTTTTGTATTCCTGGCATCGGAGGAAGCGTCCTATATCACCGGTGTGATACTCAGTGTCGACGGTATGGCAAGAGCTTAATAAAAATATGCCCAAGCCAATTTTGGCTTGGGCATTTTTTATGTATTTTGTAATTTTTCCAGCTTTTGTACATCGGTGATCTCGATAGTGCCCCGAGTCAATTTTACCATTCCCTCGCTTTGGAAGTACCGCAGCATCCGGGTAACCACCTCCCGGGCAGTACCCATATGGTTGGCGATCTTTTCATGGGTGATCTTCAGACTGTTATCTTCTTCAATGGCGGCTTCCTCCAAAAGGAAATTTGCCAGGCGTTTATCAAAGCTTTTCCACATAATCTGCTCCATCAGCCACATCAGCTCGGAGAAATTGCCGCTGATCAGGCTGTTGGCATAGGAAGAAACTGCCAAAGATTCGTCAATAAGATTTTTGAACAGGCAGGCAGGAATGCTCCAAAATTGGGTGTCTTTTTCCGCCTCGATCATCGCGTTTAGCTGCAGATCCGGCATCACGCAGGAGGCGCTTAAAAGGCTCACATCGTATTCAAACAACCGCCCAATTGTGATCTCCCGGCCATCCTCGGACAAAATGTACGCCCGCAGCTGACCGCTGCGAACGGCTACCAGACCAAGACACTCGGCGCTGCTGTCGTGGATGTGGGTGCCTTTGGGAACTTCCCGGTATTCAATTACCCCTGCGATCCGCGCCTGCTGCTCGGCGGTGAGCTTGTTCCAAAAAGGAATATATTCGGCAAATTCCATAATTTCGCCCCCTGTCTGTCTAATGCAATTATACAATACTTTTTCCGAGAAAGCAAGAATTTCCGTCCGTGATGCAGGCTGTAGTGAAAAGGGAAGCACACGATTGCGCACGGATTCATATAATAGGTTGATGCCGGTAACAGAACGAGAGGGCAGCATAACCATCCCTTGCCTGCGAATGTGTCAGATTGTGTCGAAAACGCGTAAGATGTATTAAGAACAATATGAGGAGGGATTCTTTTGAACAGATACAATGGCTTCGATGACAGAAACTGCGATGCCCAATTTGATGACAATTCTTGCAAACGTTATCCTCCGAAAGAGTATGGCTGTACAGACCGGGAGCAATGTTGCAGCTGCGCAAATTGTCCGCCGGGGCCTGCCGGTCCCCAGGGCCCGGTTGGCCCAAGAGGCCCTGCCGGTCCCCAAGGTGTCCCCGGCGTCAGAGGCCCGGTAGGCCCGCAAGGGCCGGAGGGCGTAGCCGGTCCGGTTGGCCCACAAGGTCCTACCGGTGAAGCAGGTCCTGTTGGTCCTCAGGGCCCTGCCGGCGTAGCCGGTCCTGTCGGTCCGCAAGGCGTAGCTGGCGTAGCCGGTCCGGTTGGTCCCCAAGGTCCAACCGGCGAAGCAGGTCCTGTCGGTCCTCAGGGTCCTGCCGGTGTAGCCGGTCCTGCCGGCCCACAAGGCCCTGCCGGTGTAGCCGGCCCCGTCGGCCCTCAAGGCCCAACGGGTGAAGCAGGTCCTGTCGGTCCTCAAGGTCCTGCCGGTGAAACCGGCCCCGCCGGTCCGCAAGGTCCGGTTGGCGCCACTGGCCCTGCCGGCCCGCAAGGCGTAGCCGGTGTAGCAGGTCCCGCCGGCCCTCAGGGTCCTGTCGGTGAGACCGGTCCTGCCGGTCCGCAAGGTCCTGCCGGTGAAACCGGCCCCGCCGGTCCGCAAGGCCCGGTCGGTGCTACTGGTCCTGTAGGCCCTCAGGGTCCTGTCGGTGAGACCGGTCCTGTAGGGCCCCAAGGCCCTGTCGGTCCTCAGGGCCCTATCGGTGAAACAGGCCCCGCCGGCCCCGCAGGCGGTGTTCTGAACTATGCAGATTTCTATGCGTTAATGCCCCCTGACAATTCGGCTACTGTTGCGCCCGGTACAGATGTCAGCTTCCCCCAGGATGGACCGAGCAGCGGCGCCGGCATTACCCGCTCCGGTCCGGACTCGTTTAATTTGGCAGAAATTGGCACTTATCAGGTGCTGTTCCAGGTAAGTGTTACCGAAGCCGGACAGCTGATTCTGACCTTAAACGGAGAAGATCTGGCGTATACAGTTGCAGGACGCGCAACAGGCAGCTCTCAAATCGTGGGAATGGCGATCGTGGAAACAACGGTCATTAATTCTACCTTGACTGTGCGAAATCCCGATGGCACTGCTGCGGCGCTGACGATCACGCCCCTTGCAGGAGGAACCAGACCGGTCTCTGCCCATTTGGTGATCACCCAGCTCCAGTAACACCCAAATAATCACGCGGCCCCATCCCAAACCGGGATGGGGCCAAATTGCTTTTTGTAGGGACTTTGCCACGATACTGCTTTTGAAAAATAACCAAACCCAATATGAAAAAACAGCCGCCGACCATCCGACCATCCGGTCAGCGACTGTTATTCAATTGTCATCTTCTTGAGGTTTAACAGGGGGCGTAGACTTGATTTTTTCGTCCAAAACATTTTTTAAAGCATCAAGACCACCGGGGCTGCAGAATGCATCCATCAACTCGTCGAACTCTGGGTTATCACTGGGTGTTACGGCAGCTTTTCGAAGGCTCAACTGTTCAATGATTGAAAGAATCAAGTCAAGGCCCAGGATAGCTAAACCAATCCACAGGCAAGTCTTTGCCCAGATTCCCACGACACAGAGGATGATTCCGGGGACGAACAGATAGAAAAAGTGAAACACGAAATTAGTGAGAATAAAGAACAAAAACATTTTTGTGGGATATTTTCTTTCCATACTGCACCTCCGAAACAGGATATGATAGATAAATTGTGGTTTATCGAACTATTTGCCTAATGAAATTATATACCGATGGCGTAGAGAATGCAAGTAAATCTGCGTTTATTGCAAACTGCTGGTTTCTGTGCTATAATATCCCTAACGAAAGCGAGGAGACGGTATGAAAAAGGTGCTTTTTGTTTGCCACGGGAAGATTTGACCCAGCAGCGGCATACCAATCTATGCAACACTATACCACCCTTTGCAACGGGTTTACCCTATTTGTACTACTGCTATACTACTTTTCAAAATAACCACATTTTGCCCCCAACATGACTATATAAGCACAGCCGCCTACGATGATGTAGGCGGCTGTGTTTGTTTAGTAAATAAAAGGGGTTGTTGACTAATAGAAGATATTTATGTATTATATTGTTAATACTAATGATATGTATTATGTAGAAACCTTACAGAATTATTAACTGATCTGCTGATGTTACCGAATAGAAACAGAGGTGAAATATGGGATGCTGGAATTATTAAAAACAGCCTTGAAATTCATGGGCACAGAGCCTTTGATTTTAGGCGTTTGTTCTGTTCTTGGAATACTGGGATTTGTAATAACGATTTTTACGTATTTTAGAACAGGGAAGATTTCTAAGATTCTTAAGTATAATTCTGTCACCTCGTTGTACAACAGAGAAAGAACAGCTTTTCAACAAACATTCGAAGGACATGCAAAGAGTATTGCAGAGGATGGAATTAAGACAGATATGCTTCTAAAAGACATATTGAAAAATGTGGAGGCATATTCGTTTAAATTTGGCGAAATTCTCTCTTGGGGCGAAAGAGCGCTGTTGTGGCAATTTAAGCGCATTTTACAAAAAGAGGCTCAAGATGTAGATTTTAACAAGGTTTGTAATTATCTTGCAAAGCTATCTGGTCGGCTTTCAAAAAAGGAGGACATAAAAAATGGCTGAAATGCAGAATGTACGATTTGTAGAATTGTTGATTAAAAAGACAAAAGCTAAGAGCATTACTTGGAAATACCTAGATACCAATAAATCCTTATGTAAAAGTATGGGTTGGATGACAGAGAACCTGTTAGCATCACTTACTGGTTCGGAAAATACACCCCACTTTAATACTGAAGACAGCTTCTTTATCGATGTAGAAGGAACATATGTTGTGATATATGTGGTGGGAAATGATCCTGCTAGTTTATATGTAATACCACCAACATTTAAGAAGATTTTACACCTTAGTGCTGATGAATATGGGCAGGGAATTACCCGTTTGTTAAACTTGGTTCAGTCGCAATTCCCAAATGCCGAACAATTTATTAAGAATTTCGTGTTCAATAGAAATGACGAAACAAGCAAAACAAATCCTACTGACTGATTTGTAAATGGGTATTGCACTATTGCAAAGATTGTTGCCCAATAGCCATTTTTGCTTTTTGAAAATGATAACAAAGCAGCCGCTTCCATCACGGAGGCGGCTGTCGTTATTTGTGCGACTAATTGGAATTACTGTTTTTTCATTTGTCGCAGGAACACCAAAATAGCACCAATCGTTATCACAATTGCATATCCAATAACAACACATACATGTGGTAATAGTTCATAATAATCACCGTTTATCATTGCTCTTTCAAGCTCGACTGCATGAACATATGGTAACATATTTGCAATTTTTCTAAAAGAGCCTCCTACAAGGTCAAGATCAAACCAAACACCCGAAAGCCAAGCGGTCAAATTGGTAAGCAACGCACCACAAACACCACCTACTTGCTTTACATTCAAAACGCTTCCACATAATAAACCAAGTGCAACTTGAAAAATCACAAATGGAATAATCATCAGAATTGCATGTAAGATATTCACCGTAACGGATAAGCCAAGAATAATCGCCACAAGATAGCAGATTGCACATTGTGCTATTGCTATCGGAATAATAGGCAGCATATATCCGACAATAAAATCAGAGGCTTTTAACGGAGAGGTGTACAGTCTTTGCAATAAAGCACTTTCTCTGTCCCTGGCTACCAAAGTAGCAGAAAAAAGGGTCATAAACGAAAGACCAAATACCGTAATACCAGGTGTTAGACTTTTTATTTCAAACAAACTCACAGAAACATTGGCTTGTATTGCGCTCAGTAATAACAGTAACACAATCGGAAAACCTAATCCAAAAAACAGATTCAACGGGTCTCGCAAAGTTTCTTTCGCACATCTTTTTCCAAAAGTTAGCATTCTCATAATGTTGCCTCCCGTACTATCGAAATAAAAGCATTTTCAAATTTATCAGCAGAGGTCATGTCCATAAGTTCCCAGACTGTTCCTAGTGCCAACAACCTGCCATTTTTCATGATACCAATGCGGTCAGAGAGTGCCTCGGCTTCTTCCATATAGTGTGTTGTAAGTATTATTGTTATTTTCCCTTTCAAAGAACGAATAGTATCCCATAGTTCGCTTCGAGCAATCACATCAAGACCTAGTGTAGGTTCATCAAGAAACAGTATTTGAGGTTCGCTTATAAGAGCCATGGCAATACTGACCCTTCGTTGCCAACCACCAGAAAGTTTGCCTGCCTTTTTGCTGAGAACATTTTCCAAGCCAAATTGTTCTGAAAGTTCTTGGACTTTCGCTTTGCTTTTCTCCTTTGAAAAATTGTGAATACCGCATATGAGTTCCAAATTCTCCTTGACGGATAGATTTAGTGCAACCGCAGTTTCTTGTGGTGAAACCCCGATCATACTTTTAACAGTTGCTTTTTTGTCCACGATGCTGCTGCCGCCGACAAACGCATCTCCGCTTGTAGGTTTTGTAAGACAAGAAAGCATTTTTATTGTCGTCGTTTTTCCCGCACCATTGACACCAAGTAAAGAGAATAATTCTCCTTGTTCGATTTGTAGATTCAAGTTATCGACTGCAGTTAAATCTTTGTATTTCTTTGTTAGGTTAATCGCTTTTATGGCTTTCATAGTCCATTTCCTCCGCATCAGAAATTTGCGATTCTAATTATAGCAGTTCGTATTGAGAAAATGTGACTTTGGGCCTTATCGGTTAGTTTTCGTATCTAATCGGTATTCCTCTGTTTGAACTGTTTGCTTAATTATTACACATCAATGGCATAGAAAGAATAAGCCGTTCTATCCCTTATTCCCGCCGCCCGTCCATTGCTGGAAAACCAGCTATGATGATGGTGGCGGGATTTTTATTTTTCGGTGTTTGTTCCGCTGCTCAAAAGCCGTTTTTTCGGCTTCTACTTTAGATGCGTAACTCTTGCCGATGGGATAAAGAAAGGCTTCTCCTTGAGGAGAAGCTGTCAGCATAGCTGACTGATGAGGTGTCAAAGAAATGCACAAGAATACTTGCCGATACACCTCATCCGACCTTGCTTCACTCGGCCACCTTCTCCTCAAGGAGAAGCCTTTCTTGCAATCTGCCGCGATGGGTGCTATAATATCCCTAACGAAAGTGAGGAGACGGTATGAAAAAGGTGCTTTTTGTTTGCCACGGGAAGATTTAAGCCAGGTAACGGATGCCAAGCTATACAATGCTATACCACCCTTTGCAACGGGTTTGCCCCATTTGTACTACTCGCATACTACTTTTGAAAATAACCACCTTTTGCCCCAACATGACACGAAATAGCACAGCCGCCTCCATCACGGAGGCGGCTGTGTTTTGTTAGCCTTCAATTATGCCGTCATTATCATCTTTATCGGTATGAATTTCGTGGTTACAGTCAGAGCATTCCCAACATCCATCCCAATACATAATGCCACCACACTCGGGGCAATCCTTATAAGGTCTTGCGCTGGTATCTTCTTCTATTTCACCAGAACAATAAGGGCAATGGCTGTACTCGGATTCATCATATACTTTTTCACAAAAACCGCACATCTGCATATTTGTCATTCCCTCCAATTTAAGTTTATATCACAATTCGTATACATCACAAAGGAATATCAAAAGGAAGAAAGCATCCACGCCAAATAGTATAGCAAAAAGAACGATTAAGCCTACTGAATGATAAGCTATTGATGTAATTAAGGCTGCAAGGAACGGAACTAATAAGTGCCAAGCAGCAGACCGCAATCTTTTGGGTATATTAGGCCGTTTTGCACTATGCTGCTTTATAGAAGCAACCATATCATCCAGCAAATCGTACACATACAAAATCAAGAAAACTTCCCATCCAGCGGCCAGGATTGATGCAAACAGCAATAACGGCCAACAGAAAACAAGTGATACAATGAAAGCTCCAACAATGGGGAAAGCCAACAAAACTATAAACTCACGGATTGTGGCGTGTCTTTCTCTCCGCTTATTTGCTTTATGACACTTTTGAATTTCTGCAAATTCCTCCGTGGAGCTTAATTCTGTTTCTGCAAATAGATGTACTTGCTTCAACTTTTCTTTCCATACTGGCGTTAGGGCATCGGGTTCTTTCTTTTTGGCTTCTATTTCTAAGTTTATATACTTAGCAAAACTCGCAAGAGCTTTTGGCGCGGTGGGAAGAGGGTAGTTCAATATTAATTGTTTCTTGTCCTCTAACTTTTGTTCTTCAAAACTATCATTAAAGAATCCTAAACCCGAGGCAGCTGCTTCCTCTCTAATAGTTTCTTTCAAAGATTCAAATGCTGATTTAACCACTCCGCTTTTCTTAGTAGTAGGCCTTTTGCGGCTGTCGATTTCTCTAAGTTTTCTCCGAAGGTCCTCCACAGCATCAAAAGATGATTGTTGTACTGGTGGAGGAGTGGGTTTAGCCTCTTCTTCTACAGGGCAACCACAATTACTGCAGAATTTTGATTTTTCTGAAAGTTCTTTACCACATTGGCTGCAATACATAGTGTTATCCTCCCAATAAAAAAGTGCGTGACCGAAGCCACGCACCGAAAAACGCAGAGGCTCCGATTGCTGCGACACAATTCCAGACACACCGAAAGTATGCTGAATGAGCATGCATTTTTACCAAAGTAAAAATGCACACTTTCGGTCAATGTCATTCTTATAGAATTGTGTCGCACAAATATTTTATCACACCCTTTTCCTAGTTGCAACATAAAAAGCCGTTTTTTGGCGTCTATGTTAGATAAAAAACTCTTGCCGACGGGATGCGCAAAAGCCTTCCCCTTGAGGGGAAGGGGGACCGCGTCAGCGGTGGATGAGGTGTTATGATGAACTGCTTACACCTCATCAGTCACCTACGGTGACAGCTTCTCCTCGAGGAGAAGCCTTTCTTGCAATCTGCCGCGATGGGTGCTATAATATCCCTAACGAAAGTGAGGAGACGGTATGAAAAAGGTGCTTTTTGTTTGCCACGGGAATATCTGTCGCAGTCCGATGGCGCAATTTGTGTTGCAGGATATGGCGAAGAAGGCCGGGGTAGGGGAGCAGTTTCAGATCGCCTCTGTGGCGGTG
This sequence comes from Faecousia sp., assembly GCA_045612985.1. Classification (GTDB taxonomy): domain Bacteria; phylum Bacillota; class Clostridia; order Oscillospirales; family Oscillospiraceae; genus Faecousia. The sequence goes on along the minus strand of JAZLAB010000051.1, from coordinate 6,665 downwards.
AGCCGGGAGGAACTGGGAAATCCGGTATATCCGCCGGCGCGGCGGGAGCTAAACCGCCACGGTATCCGCTGCGACGGACACCACGCCCGGCAGATCACCCAGGCAGATGTGGACGGATATGATTACATTTACTATATGGACAGCAACAATTTGCGGTACTTAAGAAGACTTTTTCCCGGGGAAACAAAATTCAAGCCCTTCCTTCAGCGGGATGTGGCAGATCCCTGGTATTACGGAAATTTTGAGCAGACCTGGACCGACATCTGCGAAGGCTGCGCCCGGATCTTGGAGGAATTGAAATGATCGACAAAGAAAGATTGGAGCAGCAGCTGGCGGAGCTACCGCTGTATGCCTATTTCTTCATAAAGCCGGAGCAGCTGGAGTTTTCGGAGCGGATCCGCTGGATCTGCGAGCACGAATGCCCCCGGTACGGAAAGACCTGGGCCTGCCCTCCGGGTGTGGGTACGGTGGAGCAGTGCAAAAACCGCTGCTTTGGCTACAGCAGCTGCCTGGTGGTAGGTACCATCACCGAAACGGACGACATTTCTAATATGGAAAAAACCTTGGCCACCCGCCCTGCCCACGAGGAGATCACCCGGCAGGTGGCGGCGCTTTTGCAGCAGCAGGGCGTAACACCTTACATCCTTTCCACAGAGGCCTGCGCCGAGTGCGACCATTGCGCCATTTTGGACGGGCAGCCCTGCAGAAAGCCGGAGCGGATGCACCCTTGTGTGGAAAGCCATGGCATCAATATGATTCCGGTTTTGGAAGAAAACGGATTGAATTTCCAATACGGCGACGATATCGTTACCTGGTATTCACTGCTGTTTTATAATGAGTAAAAGAAGCGGTTGCTTTCGCAACCGCTTTTTAATTTGGAAATAGGCGGAAAAAAGGTCTTTTATTCTTTGAGATTATGTGATAGTATTATACTGTATTATTATGTGCCTGCGAGGAAATGAGAATGATAACAGTTAGTAATTTAGGAATGCAATTTGGCGGACAGTGGCTGTTCCAGCACGTGGATCTGCAGTTTTTGCCCGGCAACTGCTACGGCATTATCGGCGCCAACGGCGCAGGTAAGTCCACCTTTTTGCGGATGCTCACCGGAGAGCTGGAGTCTACCACCGGCGAGATCCACGTGGACCCGGAAAAGCGTGTTTCTGTTTTGAAGCAGAATCAGAACGCCTATGACGAATTTACCGTTATGGACACCGTCATTATGGGCAACCAGCGCCTTTATGACATTATGAAAGAGAAGGACGCTATCTACGAAAAGCCGGACTTTTCCGATGAGGACGGCATCCGCGCCTCTGAACTGGAAATGGAGTTTGCGGAGATGGATGGCTGGGAAGCGGAGTCTGACGCCTCCCGTCTGCTGCAGGGCCTGGGCATCGGCACAGAGCTGCACTATGACATTATGGCCACCGTTGACCCCCGGCTGAAGGTGAAGGTTTTGCTTGCCCAGGCGTTGTTTGGTAACCCGGACATCGTTATGCTGGACGAGCCTACCAACAATCTGGACATTGAAGCCATCAACTGGCTGGAGGACTTCCTTTTGGATTTCCCCGGTATGGTCATCGCCGTTTCTCACGACCGCCACTTTTTGAACACGGTCTGCACCCACACAGTGGATATTGACTATGGCAAGATCAAGATGTATGTGGGTAACTACGACTTCTGGTACGAGTCCTCCCAGATGGTGCAGGCAATGATCCGCAACAAGAACAAGAAGAACCAGGAAAAGATCGAAGAGCTGCAGCTGTTTATTCAGCGCTTCTCTGCCAACAAGTCCAAGGCTAAGCAGGCGACTGCCCGGCGTAAGCTTTTGGACAAGCTGACTGTGGAAGAAATGCCTTGCTCCACCCGTCGTTACCCCTTTGTGGGCTTTATGCCGGAGCGGGAGCTGGGTAAGGACATTCTCACCGTCAACGATGTGTCTGTTACCGTAGACGGCGTTAAGCTTTTGGACAAGGTCTATTTCTCTGTGGGTAAAAATGACAAGATCGCCTTTGTAGGTGAAAACGAGCTGGCCCAGACCGCGCTGTTCCAGATTTTGATGGGCGAGCTTGAGCCGGACGAAGGCAGTGTCAAATGGGGCATCTCCACCATCCGTAGCTACCTGCCCAAGGACAACTCCAAGTACTTTGATGGAAACTCTATGGAGCTGGTGGATTGGCTGCGGCAGTACTCCGTGAAGAAGGACGATGTGTACCTGCGGGGCTTCTTGGGAAGAATGCTTTTCTCCAACGAAGATGTATTCAAGCAGGTCAATGTTCTCTCCGGTGGCGAGAAGGTCCGCTGTATGCTCAGTAAAATGATGCTCTCCGGCGCCAATGTGGTGCTGCTGGACCAGCCTACCAACCACTTGGATATGGAGTCCATTCAGGCGGTGAACAAGGGTCTGGAGGCCTTTAACGGCGTTGTGTTGCTGGCCTCCCACGACCACGAAATGCTGACCTCCACCTGTAATCGCGTCATTGCCTTCCAGCCGGACGGCACGATTATTGACCGCTACGGCACTTACGACGATTACCTGGAATGGATGAAGAATAACCAACAGCAATAAGTCTCCAGGACCACAAAGGAGAATGAAAATGAAGAAGATATTAGACATTATTTCTGAAAAAATGCAGCAGGCCTTCTTGGACGCCGGCTATGATGCCCAGTTCGGTAAGGTTACGGTTTCCAACCGCCCGGACCTGTGTGAGTATCAGTGTAACGGCGCGCTGGCGGCTGCCAAGCAGTATAAGTGCGCGCCCATTCAGATCGCCAATGCTGTGGTGGAAAAGCTTCCAAAGGAAGACTTTTCTATGTGCGATGCGGTAATGCCCGGCTTTATCAACTTGAAATTAAGCGACGCGTTTTTACAGCAGTATCTGGAAGCTATGCGCACCGCGCCGGATTTCGGCGTGGAAAAGACCGGCGCAGGCCAGACGGTGGTGGTGGACTACGGCGGACCCAATGTGGCAAAGCCGCTGCACATCGGCCACTTGCGCTCTGCCATTATTGGCGAGTCCATCAAACGGCTTTTTAAATTCTTTGGCTACAATGCCATTGGCGATATCCACCTGGGCGACTGGGGTCTGCAGATGGGTCTGATCATCACCGAGCTGCAGGAACGGCAGCCGGAGCTTTGCTACTTTGACGAAAGCTACGAAGGTCCGTATCCGGAAGAAGCGCCCTTTACCATTTCCCAGCTGGAGGAGATCTATCCGGCAGCGGCGGCCAAGAAAAAGGAAGACGAGGCATTTGCCGAAAAGGCACACACTGCCACCTATGAGCTGCAAACCGGCCGTCCCGGCTACCGGGCGCTGTGGCAGCACATTATGCGCCTTTCCTTGGCAGATATGCGCAAGATCTACGATAACCTCAATGTGCATTTTGAGGCCTGGCTGGGTGAAAGCGATGCCGATCCCTATATTCCGGCAATGGTGGAGGATCTGAAAAAGCGGGGCATTGCTGTCCAAAGTGAAGGCGCGTGGGTCATTCCCGTTGCCAAAGAGGAGGACAAGAAGGAAGTTCCGCCCTGCATTTTGGTAAAATCAGACGGCTCTGCAATCTATGCCACCACCGATCTGGCAACGATGGTCCAGCGGATGCAGGACTTTAAGCCGGACCGGATGTTCTATATCACCGACAAGCGCCAGAACCTGCATTTTGAGCAGGTGTTCCGGGCTGCCAAGCTGGGCGGCATTTTGCCGGAGGATTACCAGGTGGAGCATCTTGGCTTTGGTACAATGAACGGCGCAGACGGCAAGCCTTTTAAGACCCGTGAGGGCGGCGTTATGCGGCTGGAAGTGCTGATCAAGGATATGACCGATTTTGTCCGGACCAAAGTGGTGGAAAACAAGATCGTCGCCGATGATGAGGTGGAGGAAACTACCCGTAAGATCGCGATGGCGGCACTGAAATACGGCGACCTTTCCAACCAACCCACCAAGGACTATGTGTTCGATATGGACCGCTTTGCCGCCTTTGAGGGCAACACCGGCCCCTATATTCTCTATACCATCGTCCGTATTAAATCCATTTTGGCAAAATACGGTGCTTGGGAAAACCTTTCCATCGCTCCCGCAGCCAATCCCTATGCCAAGGAGCTGATGCTTGCCATTACCAAGCTGGCACCTACCTTGGAGGCGGCGCTGAAGACCGCCAGCCCCAATCTGGTCTGCGCCTATATTTACGAGCTGGCAGGCTGCGTCAATAAGTTCTATCACGAAACCCGGATCCTTACGGAAGAGGACAAGACCTTGCAGGCAGGCTATATTGCCCTGATCGCACTGGCAAAGAATATTTTGGAGCGGTGCATCGACCTGCTGGGCTTCTCCGCCCCGGACAAGATGTAAACAAAAATCGCCATCGGCTTTCACCGATGGCGATTTCTTTATCTTCAAATTTCAATCAGTTCGTATTCCCGGCTGCCGATGCCCAAAGCGGCGGCAGCTTCAATGGTGCGGATGCCGTTGCGGCTTTCGATCCGCTCAATAAGGTGATCTTTGCCCGGGTCGTTGGAAGCATAGACCAAGTCCAGACAAGCCTGGTCGATGGCCACCGGATCGGTGGAGATCAGCACACCGATATCGCTCATACAGGGGTCTTCGGCAACAGAGCAGCAGTCGCAATCCACACTCATATTCTTCATCACATTGATATAGACGATTCTTCCGTCAAAGTGTCGGATCACAGAGCTGGCGGCATCTGCCATCGCTTCCTTGAAATGATCACCGTCTGCGGACCAGAAATTGTCCGGGTCGCCTACGCCGTGGATATACTTTTTGCCGTAGCCGGAGGCAAAGCCAATGGCCAGCTGCTTCAGCGCGCCACCGTAGCCGCCCATAGGATGTCCCTTGAAATGGGACAGCACAAGGCAGCTTTCGTAATTTGCGATGCTTTTGCCTACGAAATTCTTTTGGATGCGCTGACCGTTGGGAACATCGAGAACCAGGTCCGGGCCTTCACCGTCCAGAATTTCCACAGAGAAATAGTCCCGCCAGCCGTGCTTTTGCATCGTTTCCATATGGCGTTCAGTGGTGTTGCGGCCGCCGTCATAAGCGGTGTTGCACTCTACCACTGTACCACCCACGTGGTCGATCACCGGCTTCCAGAATTCCGGCTTCAGGAAATTCTGATTGCCCGGCTCACCGGAGTGGACCTTGATGGCCACCTTGCCGGGAAGGGCCTTTCCCAACCGGGAAAAGAGATTTAGCACCGATTCCGGTGTGATTGTTTTGGAAAAGTAAACTTTTGACAGCATAATCATCCCTCCTTGTTACACTTTTATTATATCCGGCAGAAAAAGCTTACGCAAGAAAAATTTTACGGATAAAGAAGGATTTTCTTCTGTAGACTATCTATAGGAGGGATGACAATGAAAATTCAGTGGAAGAAATTGCTTATTTGTCTGGCAATACCCTTGGCGGTGGGCGGCCTTGCGGCGCTGCTTTCCGGGGGAATGGGAGATTATAAGGCGCTGCAGCAGCCGCCTCTTGCGCCGCCGGGTTGGGTATTTCCCATTGTGTGGTCGATTTTGTATTTGCTGATGGGCTATGCCAGCTACCGGGTGCTGACCTCGGGAAAAGACCCGGCGGAAATCAAGGAAGCGCTGAAGCTTTACGGCGCGCAGCTGATCCTTAACTTTGTTTGGCCCATCGTGTTCTTCGGCCTGGAGTGGCGGCTGCTTGCCTTTTTTATTCTGATCGCCTTGTGGGTGTTCATTTATCTGACCATCCGGGCATTTTCCAAAATCGACGAACGGGCAGGGGATTTTCTGCTGCCCTATATCCTTTGGGTAACCTTTGCCGGATATTTGAATCTTGGGGTATATTTTTTAAACCGTAACTAGTTGAAAAGTTGGAAATTAGTGGTATAATAAACAAAAAGATAAATTACTAAGGAGGAAACAACAATGGCAAATAAATACGCAGGCACCCAGACCGAAAAGAATCTGATGGCAGCATTCTCCGGTGAGAGTGAAGCCAGAAACAAGTACACCTACTTTGCATCCAAGGCAAAGAAGGACGGCTTTGAGCAGATCGCTGCGCTGTTTCTGAAAACCGCAGACAATGAAAAAGAGCACGCAAAGCTGTGGTTCAAGGAGTTGAACGGCATCGGCGATACCGCAGAAAATCTGCTGTCCGCTGCCCAGGGTGAAAACTACGAGTGGACTGATATGTACGCCGGTTTTGCAAAGACCGCAGAGGAAGAAGGCTTCCCCGAGCTGGCAGCCAAGTTCCGTTTGGTGGCCGAGATCGAAAAGCACCACGAGGAGCGCTACCGCGCCCTGCTTAAGAATGTGGAGACTGCCAAGGTCTTTGAAAAGAGCGAGGTCAAGGTTTGGGAGTGCCGCAACTGTGGCCACCTGGTCATCGGCACCAAAGCGCCGGAGATCTGCCCCACTTGCGCCCATCCCCAGAGCTATTTTGAAGTCAACGCAGAAAATTATTGAGATCAAACAGGCGTGCCGCGGCACGCCTGTTTTCTATGCCCGGATATTCAAATTCCGGTTTATCGAGCTGTTTCGATAGCGAATGTAGGGGCGGCAATCTGCCGCCCGCCAAACAATTTGCGTGCAAATTGTTTGAATTTCCGCAGGAAATAAAGAATTATCGCCGATGGCAATTCCGATTTGTTTTACAAATCGGACGAAGTCGGGCCAAGCGGTC
>JAZLAB010000050.1:0-16809 GCA_045612985.1 Faecousia sp. | reverse complement strand
CGATCCGAATTACTCCGTAAAAGCAGCAGAATGAATACTGCCCCAATTTGATTTTCAAGCCGAGGGATTGCGGTTACTTGTTATGCGCCTTTTTAGGTGTTTCTTCTCATTAGGGTTCACGCAAACCGTCCCCTGTGCTATAATGCCAATGCAAAGTGGAATCAGACTTCTATGATGGCGTTTACACTTGCACACGAGTTGGTACATAGAGCGAAGGCTGGCTCTCCTATTAAGTTTAAGGCTTTTGCAGACTTCTTGATTCAAGAGTATGGCAAACAAGGCGCTGACATCGAGGCTATGATCGGCGAACAGATGGCGGCAGCGAAGGAGGCGGGTATTAAGCTGACTCCGGAGCAGGCCTATGAAGAAGTAATCTGCGATGCTTGTCAGAAAATGCTTATGGATACCGATGCAGGTATGAAGCTGGCAGAGTTCGGCGCCCAGAGTGAGCAGAACAGAAACTTCCTTGCGGAGTTTAAGAAGTGGCTTACGGAATCGCTGGAGAAGTTGAGAGATCTATTCCGCAATGTAGAGCCAGATTCTTTACCAGCCAAAGGGTTCCAGAAGTTTGACACCAATGTGAAGCGGATTCTAGCCAACATGTTTGTGGATATGAGCGTCGATGCCGGCGAAAAGCTCAGCACCATCAAGGAAGCCGGAATGCTAGAAAAAATCACCACCAACGAGGGTGGTGTGAAATACTGTTTCGGTATTACGCAAGCGGATATCGATACCTATATTGATGCTGCGTATGAAAATAACAATTCCGAAGATGTTGTAAAATATGCAGAAGCATCAGATCGATTGATTGATGCAGTATCTAGCGAAATCGATATATCGGGGTATTCTCACGCATTAAGAGATAACGATATTAGGCACATTCGGAACTCTCACGGCGAGAACACAAACGAAAAATACCCTGTTACAAAAAGTGATCTTGCCAGGATTCCTTATATCGTCGAGAACTACGATAAGGTTTTTGTGAAAACAAATTCTCGAGGAAAGCCAGGCATAGTTTATGTAAAAGTCGGTGAAAACAATGTTGTATATTATGTGGAGGCAGTAACTACAGAATATCACAATGAAAAACTGCTTGTGAACAAGCAGATGGTCAAGACTGGCATTGATGAAATCCCTAATTTATATGGGCTAATAGCGGCTATAAACAAAAAAGAGAGCAGTTCTCAATATCTCGCTGATTTACAAGAAATCCGCAAGGCGTACGCCCAAGGCGTTAAAGAGAACTACTCTGATAATAGTATACGCAATGCCAGTGAAATTGTCAAGAACGAAACCAAGCAAGATAGCAAGAAGTTGTTTAAGCTGCCGGTGGAGAGCAAAACGCCTACATACCAGGAACTGGTGAACAAAAAGCCAATCGAGATTATAAGCATTGGCCACAACGAAGCGGGTTTGAGCTATGCGGAGATTAAAAAACAGGTGTTAAAGAATGCAAATGATAAGAAAGTGTTTGACAAGCCCCACCTGAACAAGGATACAGGCGTTTCAATTTTTCTCACTCCTGCATCTTACTCTCACGCATTTAGCAATCCTACGGCAGACTTTGGAGCTGATACCCTCCTGGCCATGGATCACATTACGGAAATTATCCACGAGGCAGTTCTTACGCATATAGCTCCACCTAAGAATCCCAGAAAGGCAGAGTCCAGAGTCTTTACCTTCTTCGCTGCCGTCGAGGGAAAAAACGGAATTGAGCCTGTAAAACTCACGGTTAAGGAGTATGTTGGCAGAAAGCCTTCAGAAATTCCTAAAAACATCAGAAGGCATTTTGAGGAAAATGGTGAGCAAGAAACGCACAACCGGCTCTATGATGCAGAAGTGCTTGAGGTCATTGCTATTGAGGGTACAAAAAAAGAGTCTGGTGCTTCAGCCAGTGTCGCCAACCGTAAACGGCTGGGGGCGAAAGGCACACCAAACTCTACTATTAAGATAGCAGAACTTTTGGATCTTGTCAATGGTGATGCAAAAAAATATGTACCGCAAGATGCGACAGGTGAGCGGTACAAGCTTCCGGTGGAGAGCAAAACGGGCCGGGAAGGTTATCTGAAACCATCTTATGAAGAATGGGAAGTGCAGGCAGCTCTTTATGATGCGATGAATCATGCAGATCGAGGAGATGACAACTTAATTAAGGTTGGCAGTATGCCTCATCTTATAACTGAATTGCTTGGGATTTATGGGGATTTTTACATCTATCGCAACCACGCATATGAGAATATGGTGTCAAAAGAACAAGCAATTAAGGACGGACGACCTATTACAAGAAATGGAAAAGAAATTCACTTTCACGGTTTGGGGATTGAAAAAGTAAATGATGCAATTATGGCACTAGCGACCCCAATCATGACAATAGAGGATGGGACTGAGTATGGCAACCCGGAGATTGTTATGATATTGCCAGTTGAAGGGAATAATGGTGCTCCATTGTATGCAGCATTAAGTTTCTATAAAGGTATTCCAATAAATGGACAGCTCACCAAAAAACCTCATGTCGTTTTGACTATCTCTAATAAAGACATAGTATCAAACGACGGTCATGAAGGCTACCTCGAACTAATTAATCGCGCTATCGATGAAAAACGTGTCATTAGCTATGACAAAGAAAAAATGAGCACCTACTTGTCAGTGATCGCCAACCACACGAGGGTTGGAAATATAACAAGAGATGCTCTCACTAACAATATAGCAAGTGCCCGCAAAAAAGTCAACCGTTTTCGTGAAAAGAATAATATCAATTACAAGCTCCCTGTAGCTGAAGACACTTCCCCCAGAACTCTGCTTACCAATGCTCTTGAGAGTGTAGCACAGAATGATATCGAGAAGCAGAAAATTACGGAGTATAAGGCAAAGGTGGAAGCTATTGAGGCCGAAGAGCAGAAGCTCCATAAGTTAAATACCGAAATAAAGGAACTGTCTTTTGCTAAAGGACCGAGGGACACTGCCAGGATTAAGGCACTTCGGGATGAGGCAACCAAAATCGCCAACCGCATCGGCATTACATATTTCAAGTGTTAGTTCTTAGAAAATTATCCTATCTGATAATCAATAGGCGCTTTTGATAACAAAAACTGTTGTTTTTGCATATATTGCAAAAAATTTGATTGTTGTGTAACAACAGAAATTTATTTATCATACAATCATCTTCAAAGGAGCATTAGCATGCAAATACTGTTTATCATCATTTTTGTTATATCATCTCAATTAATCCACTCGGTAGCGGTAGATCAGCAAACTGGATATAATCCGTATCCGTTTGGAACCACCTTATTTTGCTTGTTGCAGCATCCTATTTTATTAGTGGCCAGCATTTTCTACCTCGGATGGCTGTGGGGAGTCGTGTTCTTTCTGTGTCATTTGTTTGGAATTATTCACATTACTGTGTCTTGGATATTTGATATTCCTACACTTTTGGCAAAAGATGTCAATGAATTAGTGAGATTTATGAAGTTGAAAATTTCACTATTAGCTCCTATGCTAATAATCGTTCTTGTGTTTACTATAATTTCTTTATTTATAGGGGAGTTTAAATCTCTACTTATAACTCTGCAAAACAACCCGCCTCTCATTATTATTGCTGTTATCGTGATAGGGTTATTAAGTATCTCTCGGTTAATTGTCGTAAAAAACACAAATGATGAGTAAGGGGACAAGGGGTCTTGCCCCTTCGCTCGTAACTTCAGTCGGGCTTTTCCCAGGGTTTCAACGTTTCGCCTGAAGGCTCCATTTTATACAAATCGCCGGTTTCTGAATCTACATATATCCAAGCGTAAGTAAACTGTTGGTAAAAGGGCCCGTCTGGACCGGTGATAGGTTCTTCACTTAGGGTATATACGACAAAATAGTAATAATTACTTTGATCTATCGATTCCTCACGCTCAAACCTTAAATACAGTGGATAGGGTTCTTCAGGCAAGTTGGCTTTTATCAATTCTTCTGCTTCATCAACGGATATAGTCTTTGCTGCTGTCGTATTGACGGCAGAAGGCTGCTCTGTATCGGAGACGGCACCTTTGGCACACCCGGTGCAACAAATCAGCAATACTGCGACAAGAACGGCCATTTGTTTGTAGAATGTGCTGAAAGCCTGGCAGAAAAAAGACTATCTCATCGAGACCGACACCGGCAAGATCCGCTTTGAATAAGAAAATGGCGACCAACTAAGTTGGTCGCCAGTTCATTTTTATTTAGCTGACTCTTACTTTCAGGAACAGATTTTCCACAAATCTTGTGATATCTTCCGGCAGGAAACCGTAGCTGCGGCCCCGTTCCAATACATCTGCGGGGGGATAGATCACTTCGCTTTCTGCAAGGTAATCGTCCATATATTCCGTTGCGCCCTCAACGGGAGAGCCGTAGCAGATATAGTCCATATTGGCGCCGGAGATCTCCGGGTCGCACATAAAGTTGATGAACAGCTCTGCAGCTTCCTTGTTTTCGCAGCAGTCGGGAATACACATTGCGTCGATGAACAGATTGAAGGTCTGCTCCTGGGGCAGATAGAATCGCAGGTCCGGGTTGTTGTCCATCATCATCATGGCATCGCCGGCATAGTAAGGCGCGATCCAGGCGTTGCCTTCTTCCATTTTGGCATAGACCTGATCCATCACATACTGCTGCACCAGAGGCCGCTGCTTGGCAAGCTCATCTGCGCAGCGCTGCAGCTCGGCCTTGTCGGTGGTGTTTACATCGATTCCCAGCTTGTACTGGGCAACACCGAAGGCGTCCCGGGAGTTGTCAAACATCAGGATCTGACCTGCGTACTTTTCATTCCACAGCAGCTCCCAGCCGGTAACATCCGCTTCATCCACGAATTTGCTGTTGTAGATGATGCCTACAGTACCCCAGGTGTATGGCACGGAATACTTGTTGTCCGGGTCATAGGCCTGATTTTTGTAGGTAGCGCTAATGTTACTGTAATTGGGGATGTTGTCAAAATCCAGCTCCAGCAGCATATCCTCCTTGATCATCCGGGCGATCATATAATCCGAGGGAATGACCAGATCCACAACAAGACCGCCGGTGGACAGCTTGGAATAAAGCTCCTCATTGGAGGCGTATTCGGAGTAATTGACATCAATATTGGGGTAAGCCTTCTCAAATTCGGCAATGATATCCATCGTTCCGTCGCTGCCGTCAGCAATGTTTTGACCCCAGTTCATAATGTTCAGGGTTACTTTATCCTGCCGGGTGGTGATGATCAGCGCAGCGGTACCCAAAAGCAGCACCAGAACGCAGGCGATGGCGCCGATCCGCTTAAATATCTGCATTTTCCGGCTGACCGGCTTTGCGCGCTTTTCGGGCTTACGCTTGTCGCCCCGCAGCTGCAGCAGGTTCATAATGACCATCAGCACAAAGATCAGCAAAAACAGCAACGTAAACATTGCGTAGATCTTGGGATGGATGGGCTTTTTGGTAAAGGAATAGATCTTCACCGGCAAGGTTACGAAATCCGTACCGGTAACAAAGTAGCTGATCACGAAATCGTCCAGGCTCATTGTAAAAGCCATAATTGCGCCGGCGATCATACCGGGCATAATTTCGTGAAGGGTAACCTTGAAGAAGGACTGCACAGGGGTGCAGCCAAGATCCATTGCCGCATCCTGCAGCGCCGGATTCATCTGCTGCAGCTTTGGCATTACATTTAAGATGACATAGGGCAGGTTAAATGTGACATGGGCGATGAGCAGCGTCCAGAAATTGAGACTTTGCTTGTTGCCCAGCATACCGGTGCCCACAAAGACAAACAGCAGCGAAAGAGAAATACCGGTAACGATGTCCGGGTTTGTCATAGGGATGTTGGTAAGGCTCATAACGGCCTTACGCATTTTGGGCGTCAGCGCGTGGATGCCCACAGCGGCAAAGGTGCCAAAGGCAGTGGCGATGGCGGTGGACAAAATGGCGATCAGCAGGGAATTGCCCAGCAGCGCCAAAAGGTCTCCGTCTTTGAAAAGCTCCGCATACTGCCCCAGGGTGAAGCCTTCAAACACCGCAAGATTCTTGCCGGTGTTGAAAGAACCCAGGATCAGTACTGCCATAGGGATATACAGAAATACAAAGATCAGGATGGTGAAAATGCGGGTCGTTTTTTTCATACCACAACACCGCCTTCCTCATCCGAGCCGAAGCGGTTCATAATGCCGGTGCAGATAAACACCAAAAGCATCAGCACCAGGCTCAACGCGGCGCCCAGATTGGGGTTGCCGGCGGATTTGAATTGCCGCTCGATCACGTCGCCGATGAGCATCGTTTCTGTGCCGCCCAGCTTCTGGGAAATGTAGAAGGTGGATACCGCAGGCACAAAGACCATTGTGATGCCGGACAAAATACCGGGCATGGAAAGGGGCAAAACCACCCTGGAAAACACCTGCGTCGGTGTGCAGCCCAGATCTTCCGCCGCTTCAATGAGGCGGTTATCGATCTTAACAATGATGGCATACAGCGGCAGGATCATATAAGGCAGGTAGTTATACACCATACCCAAAATCACCGCGCCGGAGGTGCCGATCATCGTCAAAGGACCGATGCCCAAAAGACCGAAAAACCGGTTAATGATGCCGTTGGTCTCCAAAAGACCTACCCACGCCAGTGTCCGCAGCAAAAAGCTCATACACATAGGCAGCATCACCAGCATATACAGGATCTTCTGCATCACCGGGGTGCGGTGGGCAATGAAATAGGCCACCGGATAGCCCAGCAGCAGGCAGATCAATGCCGAGATCAGGGAATACCAAACAGAAATGCCAAGTGTGGGCAGAAACATTCCCAAATCCAGAATGTTTTGCCAGGTGAAAGCGCCGGTTGCCGGATCGGTCAGCGCGTAATAACACACAACACCCAGAGGAATGAGGGTGAAGACCACCATCCAAATAATATAGGGGGTGCTGAGCAGCAGAGACTTATTCTTCTTCATCGCCGGCATCCTCCGTCAGCTCGTCATACTCGGCAGAGTAGGAGCTGTAGTCACCAAACATACCGGAGTATTCACTCTTGTGCATAACATGAATGTCTTCCGGGTTCAGCCGAATGCCTACCGTTGCGCCCTCCGGCTGATGATCCGTGGTCTGGATCAGCCATTTAAAGCCCTTGAAATCCACGATAATATCGTAGTTCAGGCCCTTGAAGGTAACGCTGATAACCGTGCCGGTCAAATGTCCTTCCTCCGGGGGAACAAAGTCAATGTCCTCCGGGCGGATGACCACATCCACCGGCTCGTTGGGTGCAAAGCCGGCATCCAGACACTGGAAGGTCCGTCCGAAGAACTTGACCTTGTAGTCTGCCAGCATAACACCGTCCAAAATATTACTTTCGCCGATAAAGTCCGCCACGAAGGCGTTCTTCGGCTCATTATAAATGTCCTCGGGTCTGCCGATCTGCTGGATGCGGCCCTTGTCCATAACCACCACGGTGTCGGACATCGAAAGGGCTTCCTCCTGGTCGTGGGTAACGTAGACAAAGGTGATACCCATCACCTGCTGGATGCGTTTCAGCTCGTTCTGCATATCCTTGCGCAGACGCAGATCCAGCGCTGCCAAAGGCTCATCCAAAAGCAGCACCTTGGGCCGGTTCACCAGCGCCCGGGCAATGGCTACCCGCTGCTGCTGACCGCCGGAAAGATTATCGATGTGCCGGTTTTCAAAGCCCTGCAGACCCACCACCTGCAGGATCTCCTGCACTCTTTCGTGGATCTCCTCCTTGGGCAGCTTTGCTACCTTCAAGCCGAATGCAATGTTGTCATACACATTCAGGTGGGGGAAAAGGGCATACCGCTGGAAAACGGTGTTGATCTGCCGCTGATAGGCAGGCACATCGTTGATACATTTGTCGTCAAAAAGCACCCTGCCATCGGTGGGGTTCAAAAAACCGCCGATAATTCGCAGAGTGGTGGTCTTACCGCAGCCGGAGGGGCCCAGCAGCGTAAGAAATTCCTTGTCGTTAATGTAGAGATTGATACCATCAAGTATCCGCTCCCCGTCGAACTCCATAACAAGATCCTGGAGTCTGATGAGTTCCTTGGACATTATCCTCCCCCGTTTCTTTAAAGGATCGCAAAATGCGTCGAATATAATACTATAGATATATCCTAAAATATGTTCTTTGTCAATAAAGATTTTCGTTTAATGCCAATCGTATTCGGGCTTTTTGGGGCATCGGGGAAAATGCTGTGAAAAATTTCTAAAAAATGGTTTATTTTCCTGAAAACCGGAAATAATGGTTTTCGGAGGTGCTTAAAAATGAGCAAGAAAAAATTCAGCGGCATCAACGGCAAGGGCTACTACATAGCCCTGATCCTGTGTGCCGCGGCAATCGGGATTTCCGGCTATTTGTACTATCAAAATGCGCAGGAGCAAACGCCTCAGCTGCAGGCGCCCACCAATGACGCCACCGGTGTGGTAAACCAGACCGACAGCAATGTGGAGGCGGTGGCCACCCAGGGCGGGGAAGAGGACGAGCCTACCCAGGAAACTGCGACCCAACCGGCAAAAAAGCCGTCCAAGATCACAAAACCGGTGTCCGGTGAGACCATCGCCGATTACTCTATGGACGCGCTGGTCTATAACCAGACTACCCGGGATTGGCGTGTCCACGACGGTGCAGACATCGCGGCTGCGGCAGGCACACCGGTGTGCGCTGCGGCAGACGGTACGGTCCACACCGTCTATGAGGACGATACGATGGGTATGACGGTGGTGATCCACCACGAAGGTGGCTATATTACCGAATATGCATCCCTGGCCAAAGAGGTGCCTGTCAAGGCAGGCGACACGGTAACTGCCGGTCAGACCATCGGCACAGTAGGCGCAACCGCCCTGATGGAAAGCGCCATCGGCGACCACGTCCATTTCAGCGTCAGCTGCAACGGCCAGCCGGTCAACCCCAAGGACTTTTTGGGCTAATAAGAAAGCCGCCTTCGGGCGGGTTTTCTTTTGTTGCAACGGGTGCTTTTTTGTGGTAAAATGGCCCAAAAGGAGTGATGGTTATGAAAGAACATCTGGATACCATTCCGGTAAACGAGGCTTTTGAAAAGGACGATGAGTGTCCGTTTTGCTATTTGGAGCGGCAGGTGGAGCAAAAAGCCATCCGCTATGCCCTGGGCCCCAGCGCCAGCTATATGGAGCCGGATGTGCGGGCGGCAACGGACGCCGCAGGCTTTTGCCGGCAGCATTATAAGAAGATGTACGACTACGGCAACTCTCTGGGAAACGCTCTGATGCTGCAGACCTATTATGTGGGTATGCGCCGGGAGCTGGATGCCCAGATCGCCAATTTTATCGCCCCGGAAAAGAAGAAACTTTTCGGCAAAAAGCCGGAAGGTCAGCTGCCCCTTTTGCAGTGGCTGCGGCAGAAAAACAGCACCTGCTTTTTGTGCAATAAGATAAAATACAATATGGACCGCTACTACGCCACCTATTTTCACCTGATCAAGGATGAGCAGTTCCGCAAAAAGGCGGAAGCCGGAAAGGGCTTCTGTTTGCACCATTTTGAAAAGCTTTTGGAGGTTGCCCAGGAAAAGCTGCCCAACAGCCAGATCGATTGGTTTTATAATACGGTACTTACCCAAATGCAGCAGAATCTTTCCCGGGTACACGGGGATCTTGACTGGTTTATCGAGAAATTCGATTACCGCAACGCCTCCGCACCCTGGAAAAATTCCAAGGACGCGGTGTCCCGGAGTATGCAAAAGCTCAAGGGCCTTTACCCGGCAGACCCCACCTACCGCCAGGATTAAATTTGCGAGGATCATAGAACCCCCCAAACCGTCAAAACACAGCGTTTACCTAAATAGGTTGCATAAAAGCCTTCTCCTTGAGGAGAAGGGGAACCGCGTAGCGGTGGATGAGGTGTAGAGGAGCTTGCTGCGCAAGGTGTTTTGACTTACTGCACAACTCGCACTCTATGTACGCCGACGAGTGCGAGTTGCTTGTCTTTGGCGCTTCTTTGACCTCTGCTGAATGTAAAAACCGGAGTCGGTTGACTCCGGTTTTTGCTTTAACAGGTTTTCATCAAGCGAATGTAAAATTCCACCGCTTTGCCAATGGTTTCCAGGCGGATCTTTTCGTTGTTGCCGTGAATGCTTCTGCGCTCCTGGGCGGTCAGGTCCATTGCAGAAAAGCGGTAAACGTGGTTACTTAAATCCCGGTAGTGCCGGGAGTCGGAGCATTGGACCATCAGGTAAGGGGATACGATGCAGCCGGGCCAGGTGTTTGCCACTGCGGCGGCCACCTTGTTCCAGCTTTCGCAGTTGGTCTCCGACACGGGGCTGGGCTCAAAGCTTTCCAAAACGGTGATCTGCACATCCTCGTCATTGACCGTCTTTTTCAAATAGGCAAGGGCGCTGTCTACGCTGTCGGCCGGGTTTAAGCGCATATTGCTGACCAGACTTGCCTGGGCCGGGATCACATTCCGGGCGTTGCTGCCCTCCGCCATCGTAAAAGCGGTAGTTGTCCGCACCAAAGCATTCAGCTCACCGCCGCTGGCCCGGCAGATCAGATCCAGCACCGGCTTAAACAGCCACAGATTGGCAAACACGATCTTCAGACCAAAGCCGGAGTAGCGGCCCAAGGTGTCAAACATCTCCGCTGCCGGCTTGGTGATGTGCATTTTGAAGGGGCTTTTCACGATCTTCTGGCAAGCCTTTGCCAGAGAGGTCAGGGGCGTTTTGGGCAGGGGAGCGGAGGCGTGTCCGCCACCGGAGAGGACGGTGTAGCGCACATTCATCATTCCCTTTTCTGCGATGCCCACCATCGCACAGGGCTGCTTGACACCGGGGAACACATTTTCCACCACAGCGCCGCCTTCGTCTACCACCAGAGCCGGGGTGATGCCTTTTTCCTTAAAGTAGTTGACAATGTGTACGGCGCCCATACCGTTGATCTCTTCACCGCCGGAGAAGGCAAAGTACATATCATTTTCCGGCTGGAAGCCCTTTTCAATCAGGTAATTGGCGGCGGTCAGCACACCGTTAAAGGTAACCTTTGTATCCAACGTACCGCGACCCCAAAGAACACCATCTTCGATAATGCCGGCAAAGGGCGGCTTTTCCCAGCTTTCCTCATTGACCGGCACTACATCGTAGTGGGCCATCATAACACTGGGAGCGGCAGCGGATCTTCCTTGCCAATGAAACAACAGCGCCCGGTCGGGAAGCTGCATAAAAGTGCAGGCCTCGAAAACTTTGGGATATAGGCCGGGAAGAAGGTCGATCAGCTTTTGAAACTCGGCATCCTCTTCCAGCGCTTTGTCATTATAGGAAATGGTCTTGCATTGTACCAGCTGCTGCAGCGCAGAAACAGCAGCATCTGCATCAAAGGCAAATGTTTCTTCGTCCTTTTTCGGCTGGGGCTTGGGCTGAAAGGCCAGCGCCCGCAAAAGGATCACCAAAAGCAGCAGCGCCACTGTGCCTAAAATCACATATCCCATTACAGCATACCCCGCTTATACATAATCCGGGCAACGCCAATGGTAAACAGCGCGGAAACCGGCACCATAATGCCCACCGTACCGGCGTTGAGCGCAGGCACAAAAATGAACAAAATCAGCATCAAAACAGCAGGCGCAACGGCGATTTTCCAGTTTTTCGAAACAAAAGCAACGCCCAAGCCGCCAAACAGCGCGGGCAGGATCTGGTCAAAAGCCGGCTGCAGCACCGGGGCTTGCAAAATGGGAGTCAGCGGCACGATCAGCAGCACGCCGATAATAATAATGATGGTGGTAACGATGCTGGAAATGGCGATGGCGATTGTGGAGACCACTTCGCCTTCCTCGGAAGTTGCGCTAACCTCGTTTTGCTCCAAGGCATTCAGCGCGCAGGGCAGCTTCAAATTGGAGATGTTACCGGTAACAAAGCTCAAATAAGAGCCGCCGGCGCCCAGCATCGGCACATAAGTAACGGTTTCAATAGCGCCAACTGCCCAGTACATAGGGGCGGTGGCCACCAGGCCCAAAAGCAGACTGTTCCACTGGGGCAATACATTGAAAATTACACACACAGCGGCAGGGAAAGCCAGAAGCAGCACCATAACGCTCAAATTCCAGATACGGCCGTCTCTGTGGACACTGTCTAAATAAGTCATTTCTTTTTTCATTGTCTGCACCTCCTTAACCCAGCCAAATGGTGAAGGGAATGGCAGAGGCCATACCCAAGACCAGGCTGATGGGCAGCGCGTATTCGCTGAGCCATTTCAGCTTGGGCTTACGCATTAAAAGTCCGCAAATGATCATAATCATCGCGGAAACTGCCATAACGCAAACAGGGATGAGTCCGGAGGTGGCGCTGTACTGCACAGTAACACCGTCTTTCACAGCGGAAACAACGCCGTTTTCTGCGGTCCACAGCCGGGAAACATCGCAGAAGACAAAGCCCAAAAAGGCGGCGATCATACCAATGAACAAAGAATTGGAAAAGATGTCTGCCCACTTGGCATCCCGGTTGGAAAGGGTCTGCATACCCTTTTGCAGCTTTTTGCCAATGGCCGGCACCAGCCAGATGCCCAGCATAATGCTGATGGTCATAACTGTCAGCACCGTTACATACTGCTGGGCAGACAGGTTGCTGGCGCCCAGGGTCTCATTCATAGCATTCAGCGTGTTGGTGGCGGCAACGGTTTCATAGCTCATCGAGCCGATGACACTCAATCGCAGCCAGGGCAGGGGAAGACCCAGGGATTTACTCAGGATCATCACGCTGATGACGATGGCCACTGCCGGGGCGATGGTAAACAGCGCGGCAGAGAGCATGGTTTTCTTCAGCTTCTTTTGATCCATACCCAGTTGCTTGCTCCGGCGCAGCGCCTTTACCAGAAAGAACACCGACTGGGCAAGGACCACGGCAATCAAAATGCCCGCGATCACAAATAGAATTGGATGGTTTACATTGAATTCCATAATATACCTCTCTTTAATCTTTTGTTAAATCTTTGATCACTTCACCGGCGATGATCAGACCGGCAACGGAAGGTACGAAAGCCACACTGCCCGGCAACGCTCTGCGGCCCTCGGGGAGTTCTTCTGTGGGTTCTCCCAGCGGTGGGATGGGATCCTCTGTGGAAAACAGCACTTTCAGGTGGCGGATGCCCCGCTTGGCGCACTCTTTACGCATAATTCGCGCCAGAGGACACACGGAGGTCTTGGTGATGTCTGCGATCTGGAATTTGGTGGGGTCTAACTTGTTGCCGGTACCCATAGAAGAAAGAATAGGCACGCCCGCCCTTTGGGCAGCGGCGATCAGCGCCAGCTTGCCGGTTACGGTGTCAATGGCGTCCACCACATAGCTGTATTGGGAAAAGTCAAATTCCTCGGCAGTGTCCGGACCGAAGAAAGTTTTCCGGGCGGTCGCCACGATCTCCGGGTTGATATCCAAAACACGCTCCCGGGCAACCTCTGCTTTGTAGCGGCCAACGGTGCTATGGGTGGCCAGCAGCTGCCGGTTGATGTTGGTGATGCTGATGGTGTCGTGGTCAACAAGCTCCAGCGCCCCAACGCCACTGCGGGCAAGGGCTTCCGCCACATAGCCGCCCACACCGCCTAAACCGAAGACAGCGACCTTGGCTTTTTTCAGTTTTTCCATGCTTTCCGCGCCCAATAAGAGCTCTGTGCGGGAAAAGGGATCCATAAAACCCCTCCTTATATCAGATGTTCCCATCCTAACACGGAATGAAATTACTGTCAATCTTTGAAAACTGCTTGCCTTTTTCTTTCGTCTTTTATATAATAGTTAGGTATGATATTCCCAAAAAGAGAGGGGAAGGACTATGGCACCTGTTGCATTCGATAATGAACTGTATATCCGCACCCAGTCTGCCCACATACGCAACCGTATCGAGCAGTTTGGCGGCAAGCTGTATCTGGAATTTGGCGGCAAGCTGTATGACGACAATCATGCCTCCCGGGTGCTGCCCGGCTTCCAGCCGGACAGTAAGCTGCGTATGCTGCTGCAGCTGAAGGAGAAGGTGGAGATGGTCATTGTCATCAACGCTGCCGACATCGAGAAGAATAAGGTCCGGGGCGATTTGGGCATTACCTATGATCGGGATGTGATCCGGCTGATCGATGTGTTCCGCAGCTTCGGTCTGTATGTCAGCTCCGTGGTGCTGACCCGCTTTAACGACAAGGACATTACCCGCGCTTTCCAGGCCCGTCTGGAATCTATGGGCGTGAAGGTGTACCACCATTATGAGATCGAAGGCTATCCCTCGAACATTTCCCACATCGTCAGCGACGAAGGCTACGGCAGCAACGACTTTGTGGAGACCACCCGGGAATTGGTGGTGGTTACCGCCCCTGGCCCCGGCAGCGGTAAGCTGGCGGTGTGTATGAGCCAGCTTTACCACGAGCATAAGCGTGGTGTGCAGGCGGGCTATGCCAAGTTTGAGACCTTCCCTGTTTGGAATCTGCCGCTGAATCATCCGGTGAATCTGGCCTACGAGGCAGCCACCGCAGATCTTAGCGATGTGAATATGATCGACCCCTTCCATCTGGAAGCTTACGGCGAGACCACCGTTAACTACAACCGGGATGTGGAGGCTTTTCCTGTTCTGGTTACGATGTTTGAGCGCATTCTGGGTCAGTGCCCCTACAAATCTCCCACAGATATGGGCGTAAATATGGTGGGCAACTGCATTGTAGATGATGCAGCTGTCTGCGAGGCTTCCCGCCAGGAGATCATCCGTCGTTACTTTAACATTCTGTGTGAGGAAAAGCAGGGCAAAGCAGGCAGCGCCGAGGTGCTGAAGCTGGAACTGCTGATGAAGAAGGCGGCTGTCAGCGCAAAACAGCGCAAGGTGGTTGCTCCTGCGCTGGAAAGAGCGGAGGAAACCGGCAAGCCGGCAGCAGCTATGGAGCTGCCTGACGGACGGATCGTTACCGGCAAGACCTCTGCGCTGCTGGGCGCATCTGCGGCACTGCTACTGAATGCTTTGAAGGCTTTGGGCAATATCCCCAAGGATTTGCATTTGATCTCCCCGCGGGTGATCGATCCCATTCAGCATCTGAAGGTGGATCATTTTGGTAACCGTAACCCCCGCTTGCATACCGACGAGGTGCTGATCGCCCTTTCCATCAGCGCGGCTACAGACCCCACAGCAGAAAAGGCGATGGAGCAGCTGGGCAAGCTTCGGGGCTGCCAGGTCCACTCCTCGGTGATCCTTTCGCCGGTGGATGAAAAGACCTTTAAGCGGTTGGGCGTCAACCTGACCTGTCAGCCTAGCTATAAGGGTTAAATACTATAATATATAATGTATAGGAGCAGGCGGTTTTCGCCTGCTCTTTTTGCAAAAATAGGAGAGGAAAGAAAATTCTCCCTATTGAACAAAAATTCCTTGAAAATTTTGTGAAAAATCCTAAAAAAACAGTTGACAAACGGTGCCGTGCGTGTTAAGATAATCGGGCGCGTGTAGGCGAAGTCTGCGTTGCGCACTGCGATGATGCAGGAGATTGCGTCCAAAGGGCGGTAACTTCTGCGGAGTATGTCCGGTCATCGGGCGGCTGAACTGCTTCTGTTTTACGCTGCGTATATCGCTGCGGCAGAGGAAGAGGTCGGCTTTTGTCGGCCTATTTTCTTGCCTCAGAATGATACGCACGACGGCGTGGACAGACAGGTCACCGTACCCAGACACCACGAAAACTGAGTACGTTTTATCAAGGAGGAAACAAACAATGGCAAACCAAGAAATGATCCGCATTCGTCTGAAGGCTTACGATCATCAGCTGATCGACTCCAGCGCTGCGAAGATCGTCGAGACCGCAAAGCGTAACGGCGCAGCCGTTTCCGGTCCCATCCCGCTGCCCACCAAGAAGGAAGTCGTTACTATCCTTCGCGCTGTCCACAAGTATAAGGATAGCCGTGAGCAGTTTGAGCGCAGAACCCATAAGAGACTGATCGATATCCTCAACCCCAACCAGAAGACTGTTGAGGCTCTGATGAGCCTGGACCTTCCCGCTGGCGTTGAGATAGAGATAAAGCTGTAATTCCTATACATTATAATATAGGAATTCACCGCTGCCCGCACTGAAAAGCATCGGGCGACGGGTCATGTTGGCAGGCAGACCCAATGCTGCCGTCAACCAATAACCTAAAAAAGGAGAAACCAACCAATGAAAAAAGCAATCATCGGCAAGAAAGTGGGTATGACCCAGATCTTCGATGAGAGCGGCAAGGTGATCCCTGTTACCGTTGTGGAAGCAGGCCCCTGCGTCGTTACTCAGAAGAAGACCATCGAAACCGACGGCTACGAAGCCGTGCAGCTTGGCTTTGAGGACATCAAGGAGTCCAAGCTGTCCAAGCCTGAAGCTGGCCACCTGAAGAAGGCCGGCGTTGAGGCTAAGAAACATCTGAAGGAGTTCCGTCTGGAGGACTGCGCTGCACTGAATGTGGGCGACGTCGTTAAGGCTGACACCTTCGCAGCCGGCGACTGAATCGATGTTACCGGCATTTCCAAAGGTCATGGCTATCAGGGCGTTATCAAGCGTCACGGCGCACACCGCACTGACATGACTCACGGCGGCGGCCCTGTCCACCGTCACGCAGGTTCTATGGGCGCTTCTGCTCACCAGTCCCGTATCTTCCCCGGCAAGATCGGTGCAGGTCAGATGGGCAACGAGCAGGTTACCATTGAGAACCTGGAAGTTGTTAAGGTTGATGCAGAGCTGAATATGATCGTTATCCGCGGCGCCATCCCCGGCCCCAAGGGCGGTCTGGTCTACATCCGCAACACTGTGAAGAACCACAAGGTCAAGCAGGCCGGTGCAGACATCAGCAAGAACCCGCAGAAGGCTTCCGGCAGAAATCCCCAG
>JAZLAB010000049.1:0-4681 GCA_045612985.1 Faecousia sp. | reverse complement strand
ATCGCTGTTACAACAAGGAATGGGTCGCATATTGCAAGCCGCCGTTCCGGGATTCATCCGGAGTAATCCATTATCTCGGGCGATATACTCACCGGGTCGCCATTTCCAACAACAGGATCCTGAATGTCAGGAACGGACAGGTCACATTCAAATGGCGGGATTACGCCGATGGCAGAAAAGAAAAAATCATGACGCTGTCCGCTATGGAGTTTATCCGGCGTGTCCTGCTTCATGTGCTGCCAAAGGGGTTTATGAAGATTCGACATTACGGTTTGCTGGGAAACCGGAACAAAACGAAGAAGCTGACGCTTTGCAAGAGATTAACCAACACACCGATCCGTCCAAAAGAAAAGCTTCCGACTCTGCAGCTGATCCGGAAACTGATTGGCCACGACATCTCCACATGTCCTGTGTGCGGTACTCTGCTCTTACACGCCAGTCTTCCACCACCGCTTGTGTCTTAACAGAATACTTCCAGTTCCATTGCCCGCTGGGGAGGGGGAAGCTATGTCCATTATACATGAATTTCTATCCCAGTCACCGCGAAAAATGATACTTTGGTTATCCGGCTTGCCGCCTTCGTTCTGATTTCGGGGTGTTGAAACTTTTACTTTCCCCATACTTGTTCTCGTGGGCGGTTTAGTTCAATGGCAATTAAACGCAGTCCACCGTTTACAGCAGGTCGCGTACCTGCTATTATTTTGTCGGTGGACTGTGTTTAATTCTAATAACATTTTCCGCGCCATCAGGGACAGAAATTACGGTATGGATTGTTTCCTTTTCGAAGGAGGCTGCTGATTATGAGAAAAAAAGATGGCAGCTTTTGAAATTGTCCGCCATAGGATAAAAAAGACGATTCTGACCAGGCGCACCTGACCAGAGACCGAAATCCAAATTTATGGGAGGATGAATAATGCCCTTATCAACCGTAGCTTTAATTATTGTTGGGGCCATGTGCGTTCTGTATATCTGGGGCAAACTGCCTGTCGCCCTGGTAACGGCACTGGGAATGCTCGCGCTGATTTTCAGCGGATGCGTTTCGTCTTCTGTCGCGTTTTCGAACTTTGGATCCACGCCCGTTCTGCTGGTATTCGGAATGGTGATCATTGTGAATGCCATTCTGGAAAGTGGTCTGGTCACAAAATATGAGCATGTCCTGGAAAGAATGACCCGCAGAAGCGAGAAAGGATTCCTTGTCCTTGTATTCCTGAGCGCGGGAATCATTTCCATGTTTACGAACAACACGGCGCTGGTAGCCATGTTCATGCCTTTTATCACATCGGTGGCAAAGGGGTCCTCCGGCAGGATCAAAAGAAAGCATATCTATCTGCCTCTGGCTATGGGCGGTCTGATCGGCGGCACAGGTTCGCTGGCTGGCAGCACAGCGCCGCTCCTGGCCAATGAGGTCCTTGAGATCACAGGGCAGAAGACTTTCAGCTTTTTCACGACAGCCCCTGTCTGCCTGGCGATCCTTGCTGTCGTTGCTCTCTGCTACTGGTTTTTCCTATATGACCTGACCGTCCGGTGGTTTGATTTTGACGAAACGGACGGCCATGAAAAAGCAAATCAGGAGATCCGCCTGAACCGGAAGAACGCCGTTGTATCGGTTACGGTATTCCTCGCCTGTGTCGTTCTGTTCATCACCCGCCCGTTTGGCTGGGATCTGGGGCTGATTTCTGTCTCCGGAGCTGTGATCATTATTGTCTTCAGGTGTGTTGATATCAAAAAGGAACTGAGCAATATGATGTGGCCCGCGATCATCACCCTGGGCTGCGCCCTGGCTGTTGCGGACGGCTTTGTCAAATCCGGCGCAGGCGACGTTGTGATCCGGTTTCTGGTCGGGGCCTTCGGAACCTGGCTGGTCAATCCGAAAGTCATGGTCGCCCTGTTCCTTTGTGCCGGCTGGATCATCTCCATGTTCATGAGCAACGGTTCCCTGGTATCCATGCTGGCAGCGATTGCCGTTCCGATGGCGGTTGATTATCAGATTAACCCGATTCCTGTTGCCATTGCCTGTGCTGTCGGCGCAAATCTGGCCATGGCAACCCCTGTGGCGACCACAACGATTACAATGGTCCAGGTTGCAGGTTACCGTTTCAAGGATTATTTCCGGGCAGGAGGCATGGTTGGTCTGATCAGCATCATTACTGCCTGGATATCCATAGTGTTGCTTTATGGCTTGTGATGATCCGTTATTGGTCAGAAGGTTCTTCCCGTCTTTATCGTGAATATCGGAAGATAGCTTCCAAACGTAGAATTAGCAGGTTTTAATATTCTTATCCATCATTACGAATCAACTGAAGGAGACCAGCGATGCCTTTTATCCAAAAAGACTTACCCCAGTATCATTACGCAGATGATGACGGACTGATCGGTCTGCGCGGTGCAATGTATTATTTCCAGAACATCCACACCTGGCATCTGCATTCAGTCGACAAAGGGAACGATGTCCTGCCGCAGAAATATGAAGCAGGCTGGATCTATACCCGATATCATGTCGTTTTGAAACAAAAGATGGACTACCGTGGAGAACTGACACTCCGTGCCTGGATGGAGCCATACCGGCAGCCGGTGCTGGTGAATGAGAATATCGAGATCCTGCAGCATGGAAAGGTCGCCGCCTGCGGAAAGCTGGAGTGCTGTGTGTTCAGCCTCGCAAGGCAGCGTCCCCTGCGCCTGACCGCAGTCGATTTTCCGGAGAATTTTGCCGAGGATATTCCGAATGATATTCCGGGTTTCCTCGGAATTGAGAAAACAGCGGACGGAACCGAAGAAAGATATATCCGTACGGTCCGGAGCTCTGACCTTGATGTAAACCGGCACATGAACAACCTGCACTATATTGCCATGTTTCAGGATGCCTGTGACAGCGGATTCTGGCGGGATTTTGCCCCGAAGGAAATGGAGATCTGCTTTATGTCCCAGTGCAAGGAAGGAGAAGAGATTTCAGTCTGCAGCAAAATGACGGGAGATGCTGTGCATTTCGCCGCGCTGCACCAGAATGGACAGATTGCTTCCGTGGCCGATTTCAGGAGATAGATTAATCATTTACTTGCAATGAAACTCGGAATATAAACTTACTACGCTCCCTGGCATTCAAAGCATTATGCCGGGGAGATTTTTTATTGCAAATCCTTTTTTTGTTTTGATGAGGGCTGATTTAACATATCCAAATGGCGTGAATTGTTGAGTTTTTTGGCGCGTTAGAATGTTCCGGTTTGCGCAAGGGTTTTGTATGATATGCCCATCACAGCAAGCAAGGAGGAACTTCTCATGGCAGACAAGAAAATGACCGCGCTGATCACTGGCTCCACAGGCGGTCTTGGCACCTGCTTTGTCAACATTCATGCATCCAAGGGCGGCAGCCTGATTCTGGTCGGTCGCGAGCCGGACAAACTGGAAAAGCAGCAGAAAGAGGTTGAACAGAAGTATCATGTAACAGTACATACCATCTCCGCCGACCTGTCCAAGCCCGATGCAGCTCAGATGATCTATGATACCTGCAAGGAAAATGGCTGGCAGGTGGATTATCTGATCAACAACGCCGGATTTGGCGGACATGGCGACTTTGCCCGTGAGCGCACCATGGAGCAGGACATGAGCATGATCGCGGTCAACGTGGAAACGCCCACCAGGCTGTGCAAACTGTTCCTGCCGGACTTCATCAAGCGCGGCGGTGGCAAGGTGCTGAATGTTTCCTCTACCGCCGCCACCATGCCCGGCCCCCTGCAGGCGGTTTACTTTGCTACGAAAGCTTATGTCACCAGCCTGTCAAATGCACTCTGGCGTGAAGTCCAGGGTACGGGTGTGACCGTTACCGCCCTTATGCCCGGAGCTATGCGCACTGGGTTTATTAGTGCCGGTGGACTTTCCAATACAAAAATGTTCAGCAATGCCGTTGATCCAATGAAGGTTGCTCAGGATGGCTATAACGGGATGCTGAAGGGAAAGCTGAACGTGACTTCCGGTCTTCCCGGGTGGCAAACTCCCATGATGAAGATGGCTCCGCTGTTCCCAAGGAAAGCAATGCTGAATTTCGTGTATAACCAGCACGGTGCAAAGAAATAATGAGTGAGCTGTGTGGGTTGGCGCGAATTGATGTTCAATTGGCACAGTATTGCACTATAATACAGAAATAAGAAGTCCGGAGGGAAAGCAAATGACCATTCTGTATTTCACCGCTACAGGCAACTGCCTTTCTATTGTAAAGCGTATCGGAGGTACGCAGCTTTCCATTCCAAAGCTTGTAAAAGAAGGACAGTATGAGATTAAGGATGATGTGATCGGTGTCATCTGTCCGACCTATTGCGCCGATGCCCCGAAAATGGTGCAGCAGTATCTTTCAAAGGCGAAACTGATAGCGGACTACACCTTCTATATCAGCACATTCGGGTATCAGGCAGGTGCGGCTGTTTCACACGGAGTGCAGTACCTGACCAAAGCGGCAGGCCATGCCGATTATGTGGCAAAGATCATCATGGTAGATACAGCGCTGACCCGTTTCGAGACACAAAAACAGATCGACACGCTCCCCCAAAAGGATGTCGAGGGACAGATTGCACGCGTTTGTGAAGATATACGGCAAAGAAAAAAGCAGGTTGCGGGTGTCTCCGCTTTTGACCATATTGTCGATTGGCTGTATCATACTGCCGGAGCAGCTCAGATCGCTAGTGACCGGGAT
>JAZLAB010000048.1:0-4718 GCA_045612985.1 Faecousia sp. | reverse complement strand
TGCAGCATAAGTAAAAAGGAGGGTAGCAGCTCCGGTGATGGTGGAGGGAATATGCAGGACAAAGCGCCCCGGAATAGGGTGGCGGGGCTGTGTCGCTTTCTTTGCTGCAGCAGCATTATGGCAATTCATTCGCGCGGATCGTTGAAAGATGTTGAGGTTTTTGCATATATAACGGACCGGAGGGGCATCCAAAGAAACCGTTTTCAGAATTTTGGGTCAATTTTGGGCCACAGATAACATAACACATTAAAAGGTAATACTGCAAAATGTTTTGAAACTTTATGGTATTTAGATGTTTCCGCAATATAATTTAAGCAAAAAATATATAACTAAATGATAAAATGCGCTCTCATAACCCGGAGGTCGTAGGTTCGAGTCCTGCCTCCGCAACCAAAAAGAAACCCCATCCTTCCGGATGGGGTTTCTTTTTGGTTGTGATAGCTGGCTTTGCAGCTATCACCCGGGTTATGAGTCCGACGAGCGTAGCTCGTTGGGTCAAAGCTCCTGCATGCTGCCGGTGGCAGATGCAGTGCAGGGGCTTTGAGTGCCGCGGTCGATAAAATCGAGGAAAAGCGTAAGCCCGAAGATTTTATCGGGCACCGCAAACGGGGAGATACGCAGAACCGCTTTTGGTATATGTCCGTCACAAAGTCAAATATCGAGTCCTGCCTCCGCGTCCTATAGTACCGCAAACGGGGAGATACGCAGAACCGATTTGGTAAGCGTTTGCAAAAAAGACAAATCGAGAAATGACACCTCAACCGGGGCGGCTTTTTCGAGCTTAAAAGCGGCAAAATTTGCCTGTGGACATTTGTTTGTGCGGGAAATACATAAATTTTATCAAAAGAATCTGCATTTTTGGTACAATCAAGTGTTGAAATCCCGGAAAAACTGTGGTATTATTTATAAATATCACATATAAAATGGAGTGTTCTGCTTTGCGACCGAATGGCAGTTGGCAAAGAACTTGCTCAAGAAAGGAATGACAGTATGAATTCCAAGTCATTATTTTATATTTTGAAAAGAATCCTGTTGGCGATTTTGACCGTGTGGATCGTGGTTACCATCACCTTCTTTGTCTCCCGCGCTGTGCCCGGCGGCCCCTTCGCCAGTGAAAAGGCCATCACCCCCGAGACCCAGGCTGCGCTGGAAGCAAAATACGGTTTGGACAAGCCCCTGATGGAGCAATACACCACCTATTTGACGGATATTGTTACAGAGTTTGACTTTGGTCCTTCTCTGAAGAATCGCGGCCGTGATGTGATCGATGTGATTGCTGATGGCATGGAGACCTCCGCAAAGCTGGGCCTGTCTGCAGCGGCCATTGCATTGGTGGTTGGCGTGGTGCTGGGCGCAGTGGCTGCGTTGCGGCGCAACAAGCTTATTGACCGTGTGGTCATGGTCTTTACGACTGCGTGTATTTCTATGCCTTCCTTTATTATGGGAACACTATTTCTGATTTTGTTTGCCATTACCTGGAACATCCTGCCGGCAAACGGCAATGCAGAGGGCGGCTTGATCCTGCCGATCATTACCCTTTCTCTGTCGCCTATGGCAAACATCACCCGTTTGACCCGCTCCTCTATGCTGGATGTTTTGGGTCAGGACTATATCCGCACCGCTAAGGCAAAGGGTGTGTCCGGCGTGAAGATCATCTTCGGCCACGCGCTGAAGAATGCGCTGATCCCCGTCATTACTTATTTTGGACCTATGCTGGCTTACATCGTTACCGGCTCTCTGGTGGTGGAGAAGATCTTCGCCGTTCCCGGTATTGGCCGTACCTTCGTCAGCAGCATCACCGACCGCGACTATCCGATGATTATGGGTACCACCATCGTGCTGGCAGCCCTGATCGTGATTATGAATATGATCAGCGACATTTTGTATAAGGTCGTTGATCCCCGTATTACTCTGGAGTAAGGAGGCGCAAAAATGGAAAAAAGAAAAATTAGCATTCCCAGCCTCCATGTGAATCTGGATTCCTTTACCCCGGCAACGGACGCGGAAAAGGAATATATGGTAAAAATGCGCGAATCCACCACCTTCTTTAAAGACGGTGTTAAGCGCCTGCTGAAAAACAAGGTGGCCACTGTCAGCTTTATTCTGATTGTGCTGATCACCCTGTCTGCAATTATTATTCCCATGTTCTGGCCCTACTCCTATGACGCACAGCTGGGCATTACCCCCGGCAAGCCTGTAGATGCATCTTACGCCAACCTCAAACCTTTTGAGTACGGCACAACGGAGCTCAAGCGCATCGAAGCAGGGGAGGAGGTTTTCCCCCACATCTTCGGCACAGACTCTGCCGGCCGCGACTATTTCATCCGCGTGGTTTACGGCACCCGCATTTCTCTGGCAGTTGGCTTCTTTGCCAGCTTGATCGTTTTGGTCATCGGTATGGTGATGGGCTCTCTGGCCGGCTATTGCGGCGGCAAGGTGGACCTGGTCATTATGCGTATCGTTGACGTGATCTACTCTCTGCCGGATATGCTGATGGTCATTTTGCTGTCTGCGATGCTGGGAACAGCTCTGGAGGCAATTTTGGCAGGCACTGCCCTGGAAAAGCTGGGCGCCAATATGATCAGCCTGTTTTTGGTATTTGCGCTGCTGTACTGGGTGTCTATGGCCCGTCAGATCCGCGGTCAGATCCTGTCTTTGAAGGAACAGGAGTATGTGCTGGCTGCCCGGGCCGTTGGCGCAAAGGGCAAGTGGATCATTGCCAAGCACCTGATCCCCAACAGCATCAGCGTGGTGATCATCTCCACCGCTTTGCAGATCCCCAGCGCGATCTTTACCGAGAGCTATCTGAGCTTTTTGGGTCTGGGTGTTAACGCCCCGATGCCCTCTCTGGGCTCTTTGGCCTCCGATGCCCTCAACGGCATCTCCTCTTATTCCTACCGCTTGCTGATCCCGGCAATCGTGATCAGCTTGATCGTGCTGTCTCTGAACCTGTTCGGCGACGGCCTGCGGGATGCTTTCGATCCCAAACTCAACAATTAAGAAAGGAGCGTATGACAAATGTCTTTGCTCGAAGTTAGAGATCTGCATACCTCCTTCTTTACGGATGCAGGTGAAGTAAAGGCCGTCAACGGCATTTCCTTCAATCTGGACCGCAATAAGGTGCTGGGTATCGTGGGTGAGTCCGGTTCCGGCAAGTCCGTAACGGCTTATTCCATTATGCAGATCCTTGCATCTACCGGTAAGATCGTTTCCGGTTCTATCAAATTGGACGGACAGGAGCTGGTGGGCGCCGGCGAAAAGGTTATGAAGACCGTTCGCGGCAACAAGGTGTCCATTATCTTCCAGGACCCCATGACCTCTCTGAATCCCACCTATACCATCGGCCACCAGCTGATGGAAGCCATCGTGCTGCACACCAACCGGGACAAGAACCAAGCCTATGACCGGGCTGTGGAGATGCTTCGTCTGGTAAACATCAACGAGCCGGAAAAGCGTATGAAGCAGTACCCCTTTGAGTTCTCCGGCGGTATGCGTCAGCGTATTATGATCGCAATGGCTCTGGCTTGTGAGCCGGATATCCTCATCGCGGACGAGCCCACCACTGCTTTGGATGTTACCATCCAGGCCCAGATCCTGGAGCTGATGAAGTCCCTGCAGAAGGAACTGGGAATGGCGATCATTATGATCACCCACGACCTGGGTGTTGTGGCACAGCTTTGCGACGAAGTGATCGTTATGTATGCCGGCTCCATTTGTGAGCAGGGCACTGCTGACGAGATCTTCTACAATCCCTGCCACGAGTACACCAAGGGTCTGATGCGTTCTATCCCCACTGCCGACACGGCTGGCACCAAGCTGCAGCCCATCACCGGCACACCCATTGACCTGCTGAATATGCCTGCCGGCTGTCCCTTCGCACCCCGGTGCGACGCAGCGATGAAGATCTGCCTGCAGCAGCGCTGCCAGCGGTTGGAGATCAATGAAGATCACGCAGCCGCTTGCTGGATGAATGTGAAAAAAGGCATCGAAGACGGAACGATCGTTGCTGAGGAGGTGACTTCCAATGCTTGAAAACATCAATCAGCCTTTGCTGGAAGTCAAGGACCTGAAGCAGCACTTTAACATCAATGTAGGCGCTTTTAAGACCAAGCCCTTGAAGGCTGTGGACGGCGTTTCCTTCTCCATCAACCAGGGTGAGACCCTGGGCCTTGTAGGTGAATCCGGCTGCGGCAAGACCACCGTTGGCCGTACACTGCTGCATCTTTACAAGCCCACCGCCGGTGAGATCTGGTACAAGGGCAAGAAGATCGAGACCAAGCAGGACATTATGGAGTTCCGGAAGAAGGCCACGATGGTCTTCCAGGACCCCTATTCCTCCCTCAATCCCCGTATGACCGTTGCCGACATCATCGGCGAGCCTCTGGATGTGCATAAGCTGTGCGCCAACAAGGCAGAGCGGCAGGAGCGGATCCTGGAGCTGATGAACCACGTGGGTCTGAACAGTGAGCACGCAGCCCGCTACGCCCACGAATTCTCCGGCGGTCAGCGTCAGCGTATTGGCATTGCCCGGGCGCTGGCAGTCAATCCCGACTTCATCGTCTGTGATGAGCCGGTTTCTGCGCTGGACGTTTCCATCCAGGCCCAGGTCATCAATATGTTTGATGAGCTGCAGGAGAAGCTGGGTCTTACTTATTTGTTCATCGCCCACGATCTTCTGGTGGTCCGGCATATTTCTGACCGCATCGCCGTAATGTATT
>JAZLAB010000047.1:0-6880 GCA_045612985.1 Faecousia sp. | reverse complement strand
GGCGCTTCCACGTGGATGTAGGCAAAATCGCAGCCCTCTTCCAAAACAGCCTTCACCGCCGCGTTGGCTTTTCCCTCGTAATTGGTATGTAACGAGCCGTTGGCGCCGGGCACTTCGATCACTTTCATACCGGTACCCACTGCAATTCCCTTCAAAAGGTCCACCGCAGAGATCATTGCGCCTTGCAGGCCGGTTTTATCTTTAAACAGCTGCAGCGAAGGCTTTGTACCTGCGCCCCAGAACCAAAGACAGTTTGCTTTGTTCTTCCCCTCGGCAGCCCGCTTTTGGTTAATGGGATGGTCATTGAGAAGTTCGAAGCTTTTCTCCATCATTTCCCGGAAGCACTTTTCCTTAGGAAGATAAGGGCCGATCTTCTCCCCCAAATGGTCGTGAGGCAGGTACATATCCAGTACCCGTCCTTGTTTCCACTTGGTGATATGCCGGTAACTGGTGCCGGTGTAAAACTGGAAGGTTTCATTATTAAAATGCGCCCGGATGGTGTCCATCAGCGCATCGGCCTCCTGGGTAGAAATTTCCCCGGAGCTGTGATCCACAATGGTCTTTTCTCCGAAGGGTTCGTCCTCGGTCAGTGTAACAATATTGCACCGAAACACCACATCCTCCGGCTCCATCTCAACGCGGACACTCAACGCTTCCAGCGGAGATCGTCCGGAGTAATTTTTCTGGGGGTCATAACCCATAACCGCCAGATTTGCCACATCACTGCCCGGCTTCATCGTGTCAGGTACAGTTTTGGCAAGGCCCAATTCGCCCTTGCTTGCCAGCAAATCCATCACCGGTGTTTTGGCAACCTCCAACGGTGTTTTGCCGCCCAGAACTTCCAATGGTTCATCTGCCATACCATCGCCTAAAATAACGATATATTTCATTTGACCATCTCCCTTTTTCGCAAATTAAACACTTGCGCTTACAAACGGATTTTATTTTACTATGGTATCACTTTTTCCTGACAATTACAATAAGTAATTTACGCATATTTCCCTTTATTTTTTGCCGGTTTTTCGTCATTTTGTATGATAAAGGAACTTGGCGGGATGTCAACAGCAAACATCCCGCCAAAGGTCTTTATAAATTCTCAATTTCCTGCAGCCACAAGCTTGCGGCAGCGTCGCTGGGCATTTTCAGGTCCATGCGCGGTCCTACACTTACAGAGCCAACCTTGACGCCGTCCGGCTGACAGTTGCGCTTAAACTGCTGGGTAAAGAATCTGCGATAGAACACCTGCAGCCACCTTTTCACTGTAGCCGGTGCAAATTCCTCCTGGAAGGCCCGGCAGGCCAGGGTGTAGATCTTGGTAGGTGTAAAGCCGTAACGCAGCATATAGTAAAGATAAAAATCGTGCAGCTCATAAGGGCCTACAATATCTTCTGTCTGCTGGGAGATCTTTCCCTGCTCATCCGGAGGCAGCAACTCCGGGCTGATGGGTGTGTCCAGAATGTCCAGGAGCACATCCTTTGCGCCGGCAAATTCCGGTTGCTCAATCACCGCTTCAATGATCCAGCGGATCAATGTCTTGGGAATGGAGCAGTTTACGCCATACATACTCATATGGTCGCCGTTGTAGGTGCACCAGCCCAGCGCCAGCTCACTCATATCGCCGGTGCCGATGACGATGCCGCCCACTTTTCCGGCAAAATCCATTAGGATCTGGGTCCGCTCCCTGGCCTGGGCATTTTCGTAGGTGGTATCGCGCAGCGCCGGATCGTGGCCAATGTCTGCAAAGTGGACATTTACCGCGTTGCGAATATTGATTTCCTTGCTGCTGATGCCCAAAAGCTTCATCAGCTCCAGAGAATTCCGGTAGGTGCGGTCCGATGTGCCAAAGCAAGGCATTGTGATGCCGTAGACATCGGTAGCGGGTCTTCCCAGTTGCTTGATAGCTGCCACTGCCACCAACAGCGCCAATGTGGAATCCAATCCACCGGAGATACCCACCACTGCGTTGGCGCCAATGGTCTGCAGCCTGTGCTTCAGGCCCGCCACCTGCATCTGAAAGATGCTTTCACACCGGGCGAGTCGCGCCTGTCTCGCCTCCGGCACAAAAGGGCGCTTTACCAGAGGATATAAGCTGCCGTCGCTGCGTAAAGGGGTCTTACTGCAATCCACGCAGAGAATGTCCTCCGGATCTAAATAGGCAGTCGCTGCATCCCGGAAAGAGGAGCTGTGGCCTCTGTCTGCGCGGATCGCGCCCAGGTCCACATCGGTGATGAGCATATAATCGCTATCAATATCTTTTTCATTTTGGTCCAGCACCTTACCCTTCTGGGCAATGACGCTGTGTCCGGAAAATACCAGATCCTGGGTAGATTCCGTCGCGCCGGCGCTGCAGAAGGCATAGGCGCAGATGCAGGATGCAGACTGATGCTTGACCATATCGGTGCGGAAAGTCCGCTTGCCAACGGTTTCATTGGAGGCCGCCAAATTTACAACAACCTCTGCGCCGCCCAGCGCCAGCTGGGTGGAAGGTGGAATCGGCGCCCACAGATCCTCACAAATTTCCACAGCCAAACGCGCGCCGTCGCCAATGGAGAAAATACAATCTGTTCCCACAACAACGCCGTCGCAGTCCTTCAGTTCCGGAAAATCCGCTCCCTTTAAAGAAGCAATTTGCAGGTCCATTGCAGAAGCAAACCACCGCTTTTCCCCAAACTCACCGTGATTGGGAATGAAGGTCTTTGGCACAAGACCCCGGAGCTTACCGCCGCTGACAACTGCCGCGCAGTTATACAGCTGGGCGCCCAGCTTCACCGGAAGTCCCACCACGACAGTAATTGCCGGGTGCGTTCCGGAACAATCTACAATTTCCTGCAGGCCCTTCCGGGCAGCGGTCAGCAGTGTTTCCTGGAAAAACAGGTCTGCGCAGGTATAGCCGGTAAGCGCCAGTTCGGGAAATACCAGCAAATCTACATTTTTTTCATCTGCCTCAGCGATCCGGGCGCAAATGTCCTGGGTGTTCTTTTTCACATCTCCCACTTTGACCGCCGGAACAGCGCAGGCAATACGAATATAATCCAGCATGGAATCCCTCCATCCGCAAATTTATAGCACTATCATACCACATTCTTTCCAAAATGCAAAGAAAATATAAAAAGGATGGTACAATGTACCATCCTTTTTACTGTCTTATTTTACATCCTCATCGGTGATAGCTTCACCGGCGTAGAGCTTCTTGATCAGCTCCTGTGCCTGATTCACCGTCTTCTTATCTGGCTTCATGACATAAAGCTTTACGCCCGGCATAGAATAGGTGATCTCGCTGGCGCCGGTACCGGTAACGGCATAAGATTTTACATCCCAGGATGCCATATCGTTCAGCTGCATCTTTACCAGCTTGCTGATGTCGCTCTTTTCCAAGTCGGTCTTAAACATACCGCTCAGGCTCTTTAAGATCTTGGAATAATTGGAGATGATGGTCGTGCCACTGGTAGCCTTGTCCACAATGGCGGAAATGACTTTCATCTGGTTCTTGCCTCTGCCCCGGTCGCCACCGGACACGCTCTTGCGCTCCCGGGCGAATGCCAGTGCTTCTTTGCCGTTCAGCTTGTTCTCGCCAACCTTGATCTTGATCTTACGGTAATCCGTTGTAAAAGATTCGTCAGAATAAACAGTAATACCGCCAACGGCATCCACCAGCTTTTCAAAGCCGGTAAAGTTGATCTTTGCATAATGCTCGATCTTTACATCATACAGCTCTTCCAACGCCTTCATAGAGCAGTCCACACCGTAAAGGCTCAAGTGGGTCAGCTTATCCTTCTTGCCCTTGCCTGCAGAGTTGGAAACATAGAAATCACGAGGGGTGTTGATCAGCAGGATCTGCTTTGTTACCGGATTGACCAGCATCAGAATATTCACGTCGCTACGACCGGAATAGTTGATACCGCTGCGGTTGTCCGCGCCGCTGATGTAGACAGCGAAGGGTGTGTTGGTAATGCTGGGCTCCGGGAGAGTCGTCTCCGTCGTGGTGGTGTAAATCTCCTCTGTGTGGGGAATGGTCTTCAGAATGCGGACCTTATCAAACATATCTACAAACGCATCCTCTTCCAACAGCAGTGTAACATGAATGCCGTTAAGGAAAGCCGCGCCGGTTTCCCCATTGATAAGCGCCGTTACTGTCGCAGCAGAAGTAGTATAACCGACCAATGTGGGGGCTTTGCCAAAAGCTGCTTCCAGCTCGCCAATGGCTTGCTGGGTCTGCTCATAGTTATAGTTTTCCACATATCCAAAAGTATAGTCGGTGGTGTCTGCCAGCGTCTTGGCAGGATCCTCCTCCCGGACCAAAACATACATATCCCGCAGACCAACCTCCGGAGCAGGCTTTGTAACCGTGTGGATGGTTTCATAGGCATCGGCAGCTAGCTTGGAAACCACAGCGCAGCCGCAAACCAGCAGCAGTGCCACAACACAAGCAATTACTCTGCGCACATTGCCTGTCTTGCCTTTTCTGGCAGGCAAAAACAGTAGCAGTCCGATCATTGCAGCCAACAGCACCAGCGCGATTGCCATGATAATGACATACTTGTCCGGCAGCATTTCCAGCCGCAAAAGAATGGCCGCTGTCAATGCCTCAGCCGCAATCAAAAGCACCAAAACGGTGATAAACAAAATTGTAGATAAAACTTTATTTTTCATGGCAATCTTCCTGATTTCTTTTTATTTCTCATAATATTTAGTATATAACCCTTCCGGGAAAAAGTCAATGGAGAAAGCTCCCATTATGCGCGCACAATCGACTTTATTTTTTCTGCCAAGTCCGTTGCTTCCCAAGGAAGGTTTTCCACACCGAAATGGCCCTCCATTGCGGTCTTGCCGTAAATGGGTCTGCGCAGCTGCAGCTTCCGGATAATACCGCCGGGAGTCAGATCGCAGGTTTTGCGAAGCATAGCGGTCATCTCCTCATCAGAGATCTTACCGGTGCCGAAGCTGTCCACCCGGACAGACACCGGCTCTGCCACGCCAATGGCATAAGCCAGCTGCACCTGCACCTTTTCCGCCAGACCAGCCGCAACCAAATTCTTTGCCATATACCGGGCCATATAGGCGCCGCTTCTGTCCACCTTTGTGGGGTCCTTGCCGGAAAATGCGCCGCCGCCGTGGGAGAAATAGCCGCCGTAGGTATCTACGATGATCTTTCTGCCGGTCAGACCGGTATCACCGTCCGGACCACCGATGACAAACTTTCCGGTGGGATTGATGTGAATGCTTCTTACATCCTTGATATCAAAGCCGTACTGCTCCAGCACCGGGGCGATCACGCCCTCACGGATGTACTTACGCAGCTGCTCGATCTCAAAATCCTCGGTGTGCATAACCGACACAACCACCGTATCCACGCCGGCAACATTGCCCTCTTCGTCAAACTCCACAGACACCTGTGTCTTGCCGTCGGGGCGGAGCAGATCGTTACTGTGGATGCACTGGGTCAACCGGTTGGAAAGGGCCCGGGCCAGGGCAACCGGCAGAGGCATCAGCTCCGGGGTCTGGGTGCAGGCGCCGCCAAACATCATACCCTGGTCTCCTGCGCCGCCCACTTCGTCATTGGTGCCCATAGCGATATCGCTGGACTGGGTATGTACCTTGCACAGAATTTCTGCAGTATCTGCGCAGAAGCCGGTTTCCGGATGGGTGTAGCCAATGGTGCGAATCACATCCCGGGCAATTGCCGGATAGTCCACCACTGCCTTTGTGGTGATCTCACCGCAGATCAGGCAAAAATCTGTGGTAACCGTAACCTCGCAAGCTACCCGGGAATTGGGGTCCTGGGCCAGGCAGGCGTCCAAGATCGCATCAGAAATGCAGTCGGCCACCTTGTCGGGATGACCGCAGGTAACACATTCAGAAGTAAATAATCTCTTTTCCATTTTACGCAATCCTTTACATAAAAATACCGCACACCGAAGGACCCGATGTGCGTATCTATCGAATCCTCATCTTTCGTTGCCGCCGGATTTGGCACCTTGTAAAAAACAGGTTGCCGGGTTTCATCGGGCCGTTCCCTCCACCACTCTTGATAAGGCGAATATGCAGTTCGTGTATATTCTACCCGAATTTTCAGAAAAGTCAATGTTTTTTTGGTGTTTTAGTAGGAAAAGTTTACAATTGCTATATAGACAATTCTTCCAAAAAATGCTATGATAAGGAAAGTTTACACAGGAGTTGAATGCATTGAATAATTTACGCAACAAATTCGAGCGCTTTTGCTACAATAACCGCCACAAGGGCATCCCCAATTTGATGCTCTATATTGTTCTGGGCAACGCCATCGTACTGATCATGTCGCTGTTTAACGGCGGCTCGGTCCTGTACGAAGCCCTCTACTTTGACAAAGCCAAAATTTTGCAGGGCCAGGTATGGCGGCTGATCACCTTTGTCTTTACCCAATCCGGCGGCGGTGTTATACAGTTGCTGTTTTTGTACTTTTTCTATATGCTGGGTCGGCACGTGGAGCTGAGTATGGGCACCTTCAAGTTTAACCTGTACTATTTGACCGGCATTGTCTTAATGGACATCTTTGCTATGATCTTCAGCACAGACACCACCTGGCCCCTGTATCTGGGTATGTCCTACTACCTGCACCTGAGCCTGATTCTCACTTTTGCAACCACCCACCCGGATGCCCAGTTTATGATTTTCTTTATTATTCCCATTAAGGCCTGGGTTATTGCGCTGATTGACCTTTTCCTGGTAATCGTGGAGATCTTTAACTTAAGCTATCCGGTTATGTACTTCCCCCACAACCTGTTCCCCCTGGTGGCCCTGGGCAATTACCTGCTGTTTGTAGGCAAGGATATTGTCAACCTCATCCCCTACTCCTGGCGGGCAAAGCGCAGCTACAAAGCGCCCCAGAAAAAAGCCCCCCAGA
>JAZLAB010000046.1:0-12189 GCA_045612985.1 Faecousia sp. | reverse complement strand
TGGGAGATCTCAAAGGACTCCTCAAACAAGTTTGAGCAGGTGTTTCGTTCCACCTGGAAGAAGGCGGTGATCTGGGCCATAGGCTCCAGGGTGCGGATCTTTCTGCCGTCATTGCGGTCGCCCCAGGTGGGGTGATAATCGCCGGCAGGATGTACCCGGATGGCAAACACAGTCAACAGACAACCGCCAATCATTAGGATGTCCGGAAGAAGGGTAATGTAATCCCGGCTAAGTAAGATCTTGCGCTGTAAGTAAAGCTGCGCGCCCAGAGGATAGGCCAGCAGCGGCAGCAGCAGCCACGCATACGGCACTTTGCCACAGGTGATCTGGGTGTAAAGTACGCCCACAAAGATCAGGGAAATGGCAAACAGGGCAGTGATCATCGTGTTAAAGCTGCCAAAATTAAAGCCGGAGAAAACGAAATAGTAGTAAATGCAGATCATCCACACGGGAATGGCAGATTTGTAAAAATGCTCCCGTCCGGAGAAAAGAACGATGGCGGCATATAACAAGGCTGCTACGATTGGCAGAACGATTTGACTCCACACTTGCTGTGTTTCGACGGTTCCTTTCATACCGACGAACACAATGCGGGCCACTGCCGAGCAGACCATGCACAGTACCATCAGCCAGGTCAGCGCATTTTTATGGCTGACAAAGTAGTTAGTTCTGTTTTTCATAACAAAAACAGTATATCAAAAAAATCGACGCTTGACAACAAAAATGAATAAAAAGTGAACAAAAAATTGCCACCGCCTGTTCGGCGGTGGCAAAAATCTCATATTGCAGCGATATGTTCCGGGGTCGTGCCGCAGCAGCCACCCAGTAAAGTAGCACCCATTTTGGCACAATCTTTCATAATAGTTCCAAACTCTCCGGGAGCCATCGGGTAGTGGGGGAGATTGTCCTCACCGATGATTGGAACGCCCGCATTGGGCTTGCAGATCAGAGGACCTTTCACACTGCGGCGCAGCTTGCTGACAAGGTAAGGGGTCATCATATCCGCAGCCACGCAGTTAAAGCCCACCGCAGCTGCCCCTGCATCCTCCAGCTCCTGCAAAACCTTTCCTGCGTCCATACCGGAAAACAGCGAGCCGTCCGGCTGCATTGTAAAGGAAAACATCACTGCGCAGCCGGAGCATTCCATTTCCGCGGCTGTGAAGATCGCTTCCGCTTCCTGGGGGTAAAGCAGGGTCTCTGCTGCCAGCAGGTCAGCGCCACCCATCAAAAGACCTACGATCTGTCGCCGATAGTTTTCCACCAACAGATCAAACTTGTCCGGATCCCAGCTGTCCGTAAAGGCCGCCAGTGTGGTTAAGTTGCCGGCAATCAAACAATCCGGGCAAGCGCTCCGGCTCAAAGCGACCAAACGGGCGTTAATTTTCTCCGTTTCTTTTTCCAGCTCTTGTTGGGCCAGTGCAATAGGCTGTGCCTGAAAAGTGGGGGCATATAGAATTTGGCTGCCTGCTTTTTTATATTCCTGCTGCAATGCAGTCAGCGCCTCCGGATGCTCCAGCACCCATTTTTCCGTGCTGCCGCCTCTGGGCATACCGGCTTTCATCAGATTAGACCCGGTAGCGCCGTCCAGAAGGCGGACGCCCTCTGCGATTTTCTTGTGAAGCTGCTTTTTTGTAAGCATAGCCGATCACCTCGGGCATATTATACGCCAAAATGCGACGGCTTGCAATTGACGAAGGCAAATTTATTTGATAAAATAACAAAAAACTTTTGAGGAGACAGGAAAATATGAAAAAAACCGTACTGCGGCAATATGCAAAACTGATCGTTCGCGCCGGCGTGAACGTGCAAAAGGGGCAGGATGTGCTGATCTATGCAGACCTGGACCAGCCGGAATTTGTGCAGATGGTGGCAGAAGAGGCCTACCGGGCAAAGGCCAGAAAAGTCATTGTGGAGTGGAGCTATCAGCCTTTGAGCAAGATCCACACCCGTTACCAGAGCGTTAAGACCCTGGGCAAGGTGGAGCAGTGGCAGATCGCCCGCCAGCAGCATATGGTGGATACCAACCCCTGCCGCATCCATTTGATCTCGGAAGATCCGGACGGCCTGAAGGGTATGAATATGGAAAAAGTGTCCAAGGCAAGACAGTTAAGCTATCCCATTGTGAAGCCTTATAAGGATGCTTTGGAGGGTGTGCAGCAGTGGTGCATCGCGGCTGTTCCCGGCGCCAAATGGGCAAAAAAGGTATTCCCTGGCTGTAGCAAGACCCAGGCGGTAGAAAAACTGTGGCAGGCGATTTTGGCAACCTCCCGGGTAGACGAAGATCCTTTGAAGGCTTGGGAAAAGCACAATGCAGACCTAAAGGCTCGCTGCGACTATCTTAACAGCCTGGGCATTGAAAAGCTGCACTATACTGCCGACAACGGCACAGATTTGACGGTGGGTATGATCCCCCAGGCAAGATTCTGCGGTGGTGGCGAAACCAGCAAGCCCGGCGTGTACTTTAACCCCAACATTCCCACAGAGGAGTGTTTCATTTCTCCTATGCGCGGCCAGGCAGAGGGCATCGTTTACTCCACAAAGCCCCTTTCTTATCAAGGTCAGCTGATCGAAAACTTCTATTTCCGTTTCAAGGACGGCAAAGTGGTGGAGGCAAAGGCAGAAAAGGGCGAGCAGCTGCTGAACACCCTGGTCAATATGGACGAAGGCGCAGCCTACCTGGGTGAGTGCGCTCTTGTTCCCCAGACAAGCCCCATTAACCAGACAGGCTTGCTGTTCTATAATACACTGTTTGACGAAAACGCTGTTTGCCATCTGGCCATCGGTATGGGCTTTATGGACACCATCGAAGGCTTCCACGATCTGACCCTGGAGGACTGCCGGAAGCTGGGCGTCAACGATTCTATGATCCACGAGGATTTTATGATCGGTTGCGACAGTATGAACATTGATGCTCACACCCGGGATGGAAAGGTCGTTCCTATTTTCCGGGACGGTAATTGGGCGTTTTAAGGTCAATGTTGCAAAATTCATAAAAAACGAAAAAAACACTTGCATTCAAGGCTACGATGTGTTATGATATCCGGGCGATTAAGAAATTGCGGGGCAACTATGCCCTTTTTCAAAAGCTGAGGAAAGAGGTGAACAACATGAAAGAAGGCATCCATCCCAATTACGAACAGACTACCATCCGTTGCGCCTGCGGTAACACCTTTACCACCGGTTCTACCAAGAAGGACATCAA
This sequence comes from Faecousia sp., assembly GCA_045612985.1. GTDB lineage: Bacteria > Bacillota > Clostridia > Oscillospirales > Oscillospiraceae > Faecousia. Next base: position 8,987 of record JAZLAB010000046.1, on the reverse strand, counting down.
GGTTGAAATCTGCTCCAAGTGCCACCCTTTCTATACCGGCAAGCAGAAGCTGGTTGACACCGGTGGACGTGTTGATCGTTTCAATAAGAGATTTGGTATCAAGTAAGATAAGCCGCACAGTAGTGCGGCTTTTTTACTTTTCGTGAAAGACGATAGTTCTCCGGTGTTTTGCCGGGGAACTTTTTTACATTTTGGTGGTTTTTTCGCCAGAAAACAGTTGTAAGATCCAACATTTTTGTGATATAATATAACAAATAGTAATATAAGGGGAGGTATGACCTTCCCGGAGGAAATATGGAATCGAATTTTGAAAAACAAGTGCAGGAGCGGGCGGTTCTGGTTGGCCTGAATGCAGACACCTTTAAGCAGGATCAAACGGCAACGGATGAGACCCTGGAGGAGCTGGAAGCGCTGCTGGAAACCGCCGGCGGTTTTTGCACCGGCAAGGTGCTGCAAAATCGCCACGCACCGGATTCCCACAGCTTTATCGGTGAGGGGAAAGCGTTGGAAGTAAAAATGCTTATCGAGGCTACCGAGTCCACGATGGCCATATTCGATAACGAGCTTTCTGCCGGACATATCCGGGCGCTGGAAGAAATTCTGGGCGTTACGGTTCTGGACAGAAGCGCGCTGATTTTGGATATTTTTGCCCAGCGGGCAAAGACCCGAGAAGGCCGCCTGCAGGTAGAATTGGCACAGTACAAATATCTGTTGCCCCGGCTGTCCGGTATGGGTACAAGCCTTTCCCGGCAAGGTGGCGGCATCGGCACAAGAGGCCCCGGTGAAACCAAGCTGGAAAGCGACCGGCGGCATATCCGGGAGCGGATCCACCGGCTGGAAAATGAGCTGGAGCAGGTGCGGCAGGTGCGAGGCGTGCAGCGGCAACGGCGGATGAAAAACTCCGTGCCGGTGGTGGCCATTGTGGGCTACACCAATGCGGGAAAATCCACACTGCTCAATCAGTTGACCGATGCGGGCATCCCTGCCAATAACCGTTTGTTTGATACCCTGGACACCACCTCCCGTCAGCTTCGCGTTTCTGACAACCTGGATGTTGTCCTTTCCGATACCGTTGGCTTTATTGCCAAGCTTCCCCACCATTTGGTGGATGCTTTCCGGGCAACCCTGGAGGAGCTGGAATATGCAGATCTTTTGCTCCACGTGATCGATTCGGCGGACCCGGACCGGGAGCAGCATATTCAGGTGGTGGAAAAGCTGATCGCCAAGCTGGCAAAGCCGGGCGTTCCGGTGCTGCGCTGCTATAACAAAGCAGACTTGGTCAGCCGGGAGGATATCCCTGTTGGGGAAGATGTGGTGGCAATGTCTGCCCGGAGCGGACAGGGAATGGAAACCTTGCTAAATAGCATCGAAAAGGCCTTGGGACACAGCCGCCACCATGTGATCGTTACGCTGCCCTATTCTATGGGTGGTATGGTGGACACCCTCCACAGCAGCGCCCAGGTGCTGAATGTGGATTACACAGCAGAGGGTATTGCGGTGGAAACGATTTTAGATCCCATTTTGTATGGTAAGCTTAAGGAATACATCACGAAGGAGTGCTGACCGTGGAGGAATATCTGGTTCCAACCGGATACGGTGAAGAAGAATTTACCGAAAAGAAATCCCGGTTTATCGGCAGAGTCTGGTGCGTGGAAACCGAAGCGGAAGCTTTGGAGAAGATCCAGGAAATGAAAAGTAAGCACTATGACGCTACCCATAATTGCTGGGCATATATTATCCGGGACGGCGCGGCGCGTTTTTCTGATGACGGAGAGCCGGGTGGAACTGCCGGCAATCCTATGATGCAGGTGCTGCAAAGGGAGAACCTTTACAATATTGTCTGTGTGGTAACCCGCTATTTTGGCGGCGTGCTTTTGGGGGCGGGCGGTCTTGTCCGGGCCTATACCAAGGGCGCGAAGATCGCAATCGATGCGGCAGGAAAGTCCGTTAAGCGGGTTTGGAGTGTATTGTATCTGCCTTGTCCCTATAATTTCTATGAGCGTGTCAAGCTGGAAACCGAGGCTTTTGGCGGCATTATCCGGGACACCCAGTTCGGCGCAGAAGTGGAAATGGAGATTTTGGTTGCCCGGGAGCAAACCCAGGCATTTTTGGATAAGCTTACCGATATGACCGCCGGTACGGTGGAAGCGCTGCAGACCGGACAGGAGTATCGGGCATTCCCCGTTGGGAAGGAGGCATTATAATGTCTGTCAGAGTACATTTGGAACAGGAAGAACATATTCGTTTGAATGCAAGGGCTGCTTTTTCCGACCGCAGCCGGGGCAGACCCTGCCCGGAGGAGCAATCCGATGAGGATGTGCGGACAACCTTCCAAAGAGATGTGGATAGGATCGTCCACTGTAAGTCCTTCCGCCGATTGATGCATAAGACCCAGGTGTTTTTACAGCCGGAGGGCGACCATTACCGCACCCGTATGACCCACACCCTGGAGGTGGAGCGGATCGCCCGCACTGTTGCCCGGGCATTGCAGCTCAATGAGGATCTGACTGAGGCCATTGCAATGGGCCACGATCTGGGACATACCCCCTTTGGCCACGCAGGCGAGACCGCCCTTACCGAATGCTACGGTCAGCCATTCCGCCACAACGAGCAAAGCCTGCGGGTGGTGGATGTTTTGGAAAACGGCGGCAACGGATTAAATTTAAGCTACGAAGTGCGAATGGGCATTTTGGGACATACCGGACCAAACATTCCCGAGACTCTGGAAGGTCAGATCGTCCGTTATTCTGACCGGATCGCGTACATCAATCACGATATTGACGATGCTATCCGCGCAGGCATTTTGACCAACGAGGATATCCCCAAAAGCATCTCAAATATTTTAGGCGAAAACCATCGGCAGCGAATTAACACTTTGGTGCAGGATATGATCTGTGTGTCCCGGGATGCGGATGTGATCTCCCTTTCCCAGCAGGTGGATCAGGCGCTGCTGGATCTGCGCAGCTTTATGTTTGAGCGTGTCTATCGCAACCCTGTGGCAAAGGGCCAGGAGAGCAAGGCCAAGGATATGCTCCAAAAGCTTTACACTTACTATATTGACCATCCGGAAGCCCTTCCGGAGGACTTTCTGCCCCAGATGTCCTTTGACGGTCTGGGCCGCACCGTCTGCGACTACATTGCCGGTATGACCGACAAGTACGCGGTGGATAAGTTTTCCCAGTATTTCATTCCCGGTGGTTGGCAAGTCCGGGGATAATATGTTATAATATAAAGTAATTTTTTGAAAGGAGGCAGATACGATGGCATTTCCCCCTTCCTTTATTGACGAACTGATTGCCCGCAATCCCATTGAAGATGTGGTGGGTCAGTATGTGAACCTAAAACGCTCCGGCGGAAATATGTTTGGACTTTGCCCGTTTCACGGGGAAAAGACCGCGTCGTTTTCTGTAGCTCCGGATAAGGGAATTTATTACTGCTTTGGCTGCCATAAGGGTGGCGGACCAATCAATTTTATGATGGAAATTGAAGGACTGACCTATCCGGACGCAGTGCGCGCCCTTGCAAAGCGGGCGGGTATGACTGTGCCGGAGGACGAGCAGTATCAAAGCCGTTACCGCCAACAGGAACGCCTTTGGGCGCTGATGAAGGAGGCGGGCCGCTTCTTCCACCAACAGCTTTATGCCCCCGCCGGCGCGGAGTGCCTGGTTTATGTCAATAAGCGCGGCCTTTCCAAGTCCATCGTAACCCGCTTTGGCATTGGCTTTGCCCCTAACAGCTGGAATGCTCTGGTGGACGCAATGCGCCAGAAGGGCTACACCGATGCAGAATTGGTGGCGGCAGATCTGGCCGGCGAGAAAAACGGACGGGTCTATGACCGTTTCCGCAACCGGCTGATGTTCCCCATTATCGATGTGCGGGGGAATGTGGTAGGCTTTGGCGGCCGGGTGTTGGACGATTCCAAGCCCAAGTACCTCAATTCCAATGATACTGTAATTTTCAATAAGCGCCGGAATTTGTTCGGCTTGAATCTTGCCAAGAAGAGCAAGCAGGATAGTCTGATTTTGGTGGAGGGTAACATCGATGTGGTTACTATGCACCAGTACGGCTTTGATAATGCAGTTGCATCCCTTGGCACCAGCCTGACGGATGAGCAAGCAACGCTGATCAGCCGGTATGCAGAGCAGGTGGTGCTGCTTTACGACGGCGACGCCGCCGGACAAAAAGCAACAAAGCGGGCCATTCCCATTTTGGAAAAGGTTGGCATCACCGTAAAAGTGCTGCAAATTCCTGGTGAAATGGACCCGGATGACTATCTGCAAAAGTACGGCGCAGACAGATTTAAGCTTTTGCTGGAGGAGTCCTCCAATCGGGTGGAATATCAGCTGGGTGCCATCCGGGCAAAGTACAATCTGGAGGAAGACGCCCAGCGGATCGCATTCATTCACGAGGCCGCGGAGCTGATCTCCACCCTGGGCAGCGCTGTGCAAAGGGAGGTCTACGGCAACCGCATCGCAGAGGCTGGTAAGATCACAGCGGAAGCGATGAAAATGGAGATCGGCAAGGCCTACAAGCGCCGGATCGCCCGGGAAAAGAAGCAGCAGGAAAAAATCGATTTGGAGCCGGCAAAGGCCTTGCAGCCCAAGAGCCGGACCATTCGCTATGAAAATATGAAATCCGCTATGGCAGAGGAGGGCGTTATCGCCCAGGCAATGCGGGAGCCTGCTCTGTTGGATGCAGCAAAAGATCTGACCGGCGCAAGCTTCTCTGTGCCGCTGCTGGGACGGGTGTATGATCAGATGATCACCCGCCATAAGCAGGCGCAGGAGGTTAGCTTGGCAGTTCTTGAGGACTTAAGTGCTGAAGAAATGTCCCATGTGGCAGGCATCTGCCAGCGGCAGCAAGGACCGATCAATGAAGATGCTTTCCGGGACTGTGTCCGCGCGATTGCAAACTTCGCCCAGAAAAAGAATGTGCAAAGCGACGATGACCTGTTGGCCCTTCGAAACAAATTCAAGGAGAGTAAAGGTACAAAGTAATGACAAATGCATTGTTGGAAAAAGAGAATATCGTTCCGGCAAAGCATGAGGATGACGTCAGTCAGTATGTCAGCGAAATACACCGGTATCCGCTGCTCAGTCAGCAGCAGGAGCGGGAACTGGCAGCAAAGTGCGCCCAGGGAGATCCGGATGCCATTCGCAATATGGTCAATTCCAATCTGCGTTTGGTGGTGTCCATCGCCCGGGAGTATACGGGCAGAGGTGTGCCGCTGCTGGGTCTGATCCAGGAGGGCAGTATCGGTCTTTTGGCGGCAGCGCGAAAATTCGATTATACGATGGACTGCCGTTTTTCTACCTATGCTACCAAGTGGATCCGGCAAGGTGTGGACCGATGCGTGCAAAATCACGCAAATTTGATCCGCGTTCCCCTGCACACCCAGGAGAGAATCCGCAAGGTTCTGGCTGTGAGGGCTGCGTTAAAGCAGCAAATGGGGGAAGACCCAACTCCGGCCCAAATTGCCCGGCAGACCGGTTTTTCAGAGGAAAGAGTTCTGTTCCTTCTCAGCCTGGTGCCGGAGGTCTACTCTCTGGATGCCGGCGTTGGAGAAGAAGGAGACAGTGCTCTGCAAGTTCTTTTGGAGGATCTGCAGGCAGTACAGCCCCACGAAGAACTGGTCCGCCGGGAGCTGAAAAACGCCATTGAAATTCTGGTGGGACAGCTGCCCCAACGGCAAGGCGATGTGTTGAGAATGCGTTTTGGCCTGGAGGACGGTCAGTGCCACACCTTTGAGGAAATCGGCACGGCATTGGGTGTTTCCAAGGAACGGGCGCGACAGATCGAACACCAAGCCATTGACAAGCTGAAAAAGCTTGGAAATGATTTGGGATTGGAGGATTTTCTTACTTGATGGATTTGGATTTTGTCTTTGAAGAAAGCCAGTGGCAATTGGCGTTAAAGGCTTATAAAAAGGGAGAGAGAATCTCCTCTGCCCAGCTGCTGACTCTTTTGGAGGAAGCAGAGGAAGCACAGGTGGAAGAAGCGCTGGACTGCCTGCTGGAAAGAGAGATTTCTCTGGATGTTTCTGATCTTCCAAAGTTTTCGGCATCCGGCGCTCTGGCTGCGCGGCTGGCTTTGGAGGAAAAACTGGTCCGCCAGGATCGGCTTCCGGAGGGCCTGGAAGAAAATGATCCCCTTCGGCTGTATTTGCAGGAGCTATCCCAAAATGACGGAGAAACACCTTTAGACAAATTGCTTTCCCAGGCAGTTGCCTGCGCCCGGGAATATGTGGGCAAAGGGGTGCTGCTGCTGGATTTGATCCAGGAAGCAAGTCTTGGCCTTTTGCAGGCGGAAGACCGGGGGAAAGCGGACCGCCTGTGGTATATGCACCAGTATTTGGCCCGGGCGGTATTTATCCAGGCAAGAGCCGGTGGCGTCGGCCAAAGGCTGCGCCAGGCGCTGGAGGATTACCGCGCGGTGGATGAAAAGCTTCTGGCAGAATTGGGAAGAAACCCCACCCTTGAGGAGATCGCCCAGGACCTGCATATGAGCGTGCAGGAGGCTGGTATGGTGGCAGAAACGCTGGAAAGTGTTATGCTGCTGCAAAGAGTACACAAGCCGGAGCCGGAGCAGCTTCCCCAGGAGGAGGATCAGGCAGTGGAAGACACAGCGTATTTTCAGATGCGCCAGCGGATATCCGAATTGCTTTCGGTTTTGCCGGAGGAGGATGCAGCTTTGCTGCAAATGCGCTACGGTCTGGAGGGCGGGCTGCCGATGAAACCGGAACAGGTGGCCGTAAAAATGGGCCTTACAAAAGAGGAAGTAATTTCCAGGGAAGCTGCAGCCCTTGCAAAATTGCGGCAACAATAAAAAAGAGGTAAAGTATTATGGGAAAAACATATTCTATCGCGATCGACGGTCCTGCAGGCGCAGGTAAGAGCACCATTGCAAAGGCACTGGCAAAGGAACTGGGCTATCAGTATGTAGACACCGGCGCGATTTACCGTACGGTTGCATATTTTCTGGATCTTTTGGGCGTTAGCCCCAAGGATGTGGACGGCGTAGAGCGCTACATCGACGAGCTGAATGTGGACATTCAATATGATGAAACCGGCAAACAGCATATGATTATGAATGGTATGGATGTTTCCGACGAGATCCGCACCCAGGATATTTCCCAGAAGGCATCCTTGGTTTCTGCCCACAAGGTGGTCCGGCATGTGCTGCTGGATATGCAGCGGGATGTTGCCAAAAAGCACAATGTGATTATGGATGGCCGGGATATCGGTACTGTGGTGCTGCCCAATGCAACGGTTAAGATCTTCCTAACGGCTTCTGCCGAAGTGCGCGCCAAGCGCCGTACCGACGAGCTGATCGCAAAGGGTCAGAAGGCTGATTATGAGCAGACACTCAAGGACATTCAGCAGAGAGATTACCAGGACAGCCACCGCCCCATTGCCCCGCTGAAGCAGGCGGAGGATGCGGTTTTACTGGACACTTCTGAGCTGGACATCGCCGGTGTTCTGGAAGCAATGAAGGATATCATTTCCCGGAAGATCGCATTATGAGTGTTATTGTAGCGAAAAGCGCAGGCTTTTGCTTTGGCGTTAACCGGGCGGTAGAGCTGGTGGAGCAGGCAGCAAAAGAGGGAAAGAAGGTCGTAACCCTCGGCCCAATCATCCACAATCGCCACGCGGTGGCCCATTTTGAACAAATGGGTGTCAGGGTGATCAACACGCCGGAGGAGGCAAGCGCGGACAACACTGTAATTATCCGCTCCCACGGTGTAACCCGCCAGGTATATGAAGCGCTGGAGCAGCGGGGCGCACGGATCGTGGATGCCACCTGCCCCTTTGTAAAAAGGATCCACGGCATTGTCAGTAGTGCCGAGCAGGAGGGCTATTTGCCGGTGATTATCGGCACCCGCGCCCATCCGGAGGTGGAAGGAATTGCCGGATGGTGCAAAAATTGTATGATTTTTGAAACCCCGGAGCAGCTGGAAAATTGGGCAAAAACCGTAGAAAATCGGGAGAATTTGCCAATTTGTATGGTTTGCCAGACCACGTCCACCGAATCTTTGTGGAATTCGTGCAGAAAAATTGCAAAAAAACTGTTTACTAACCTGAAAATTTTTGATACAATATGTAAAGCTACTGAATCCCGCCAAAGCGAAGCGGCAAAATTGAGTAAGATTTGTCAGGCCATGGTCGTTGTAGGAGACACCCATAGTTCCAACACTGGCCGCCTTGCTATGATTTGTCGGGAGCACTGCGGAAATGTCGTCCTTGTGGACAACGCTTCTGAATTGGATGCGGAAACTTTTCGCGGCGCGGCTGATGTTGGAATCACGGCTGGTGCATCAACACCGGCGTGGATTATAAAGGAGGTCAACAAGACTATGAGCGAAATTACTAATGTTGAGGCTGTACAGGAGGAAAGCTTCGAAGCGCTTCTCGAGCAGTCCATCAAGACTTTAAATACAGGAGATAAGGTTACTGGTATCGTTACCGGCATCGGCAGCACCGAAGTCCAGATCGACTTGGGCACCAAGCACGCCGGCTACATTCCCTACGACGAAGTAAGCAGCGATCCCACCGTCAAGCCTGAGGGTATCCTCAAGGTTGGCGACGAGATCGAAGTGTTCGTTGTTCGTGTTAACGACCAGGAAGGCACCTGCCAGCTGTCCAAGAAGAAGCTGGATGGTATGAAGGTTTGGGACGACATTGCCGCATGGTGTGAGGAGAAGACCACTGTTGAGGGCAAGATCACTGAGGAGAATAAGGGCGGTCTGGTTGCCAATGTGAAGGGTATCCGCGTGTTTATTCCTGCATCTCAGTCCGGTGTTGCCAAGGGCGGCGATATGGCTGCTCTGGTAGGCAAGGCTACCCAGCTGAAGATCACTGAGGTCAACCGCGCCCGCCGCCGTGTCATCGGCTCTATCCGCGCTGTTTCCTCTGAGACCCGCAAGGCTGCTCTGGAGAAGATCTGGAGTGAGATCGAGGTAGGCGCAAAGTACCACGGCGTTGTTAAGT
>JAZLAB010000045.1:0-23735 GCA_045612985.1 Faecousia sp. | reverse complement strand
CGGTTTTTAATTAGATCTCAATATCCATTTTGGAAATGACGCTTGCGCAGCGCTTACACAGTCCCTCTGCGTTGGCATCTTCCGAGTGCATCCAGCACCGGGGACACTTTTCACCCCGGGCCTCGGTTACACCGATCTTCAGCTGGGGCAGGTTTGCGCCTTCGCCGGTGATAGCGCCTTCGGGGATCGCTTCCCAGGAGCAGGCGGAAACGATGCAAACTTCAGCCAGATTTACATTCTTGCAGGCTTCCACCAGTGTGGTATCTTCCGTCTGCAGGCAAACGTGAGCTTCCAGCGCCTTGCCGATCCGCTTGTCTGCCCGGGCAGTTTCCAGCACGCCGTTTACATCCTGGCGCAGCTTGATCACCGTCGCCCACTTTTCCATAGTGGCATCGTCCAGCACATACTCGTCGAAGTTTTCGGGCATCTGGTTGAGCAGCACATTTCTGCTGTCGTCTTCTTTGCGGTGGGGCATTGCCTGCCAGATCTCGTCGCAGGTAAATGCCAGGATGGGCGCAAAGAGCTTTGCCAGCGCATCCACGATCAAAAACAGCGCTGTCAGTGCAGAGCGGCGGCGCAGGCCGTCCTTTTCGTCGCAGTAGAGTCTGTCCTTCAAGATGTCCAGATAGAAGCTGGAGAGCTCCACAACGCAGAAATCGTTGATGGCGTGGGACACCTGATGGAACTCATAGTTTTCATAAGCCTTCCGGCAGGTCTTTACCAGCTCGTTGAGCTTTGTCAGCGCCCATCTGTCCAGTTCTTCCATCTGTTCCACCGGTACCAGGTTGTTGGGGTCGAACTCATTGAGGTTGCCCAGGAAGTAACGGGCAGTATTGCGGAACTTTAGATAGTTCTGGGCGATCTGCTTAAAGATCTCCTTGGAACAGCGCACATCTGCGTGATAGTCAGAGGAGGCAGACCACAGACGAACGATGTCCGCACCGAAGTCCTTGATCAGATCAGCGGGGTCAACACCGTTGCCCAGACTCTTATGCATTGCGCGGCCCTGGCCGTCAACCACCCAGCCATGTGTCAGCACCTGCTTAAAGGGTGCGCCCTTGTCCAGCGCGCCAACAGAGGTCAGCAGGGAGGACTGGAACCAACCGCGATACTGGTCAGCGCCTTCCAGATAGACATCTGCAGGCCACAGCTCGGGGGTATCATGCATCAAGCTTGCGTAGTGGGTAGAGCCGGAGTCAAACCAGCAATCCAGGGTGTCGGTTTCCTTGGTAAATGTTTTGCCACCGCAGTGGGGGCAGGTAAAGCCATCGGGAACAAGCTCCATAGCTTCCTTTTCAAACCAGATGTTGGAACCGTGCTCGTCAAAGAGCCCCGACAGCTTTTCGATGGATTCGGGGGTGGAAACAGGCTTGCCGCAATCAGTGCAGTAAAACACCGGGATGGGAAGACCCCAACGGCGCTGGCGGGAAATACACCAGTCGGCCCGCTCCCGGATCATACTGACCATACGGTCGCCGCCCCAGCCGGGGAACCACTGGACATTTTCAATGGCTTCAATGGCCTTGTCCTTAAAGGATTCCACAGAGCAGAACCACTGGGGAGTTGCCCGGAAAATAACGGGCTTCTTGCACCGGTCGTGGTGGGGGTAGGAGTGGATGATCTCTTCAGATGCAAAGAGTGCGCCGGATTCTTTCATATCCGCCAAAATAACTGGGTTGGATTCTTCGGTCTTCAGACCTGCGTACTTGCCGGCATAGTCGGTGTGGCGGCCGTAATCGTCAACAGGCACCACCAGCTCCATACCGTAACGCATACAGGTCTGATAGTCATCTGCGCCAAAGCCGGGAGCGGTGTGGACACAGCCGGTACCGGAATCCATGGTAACATACTCTGCATAGACCAGTCGGGAGGTCTTATCCAGGAAAGGATGCTGGGCCAGCATATTCTCGAAGTAAGCGCCGGGGTAGGTGGCCAGAATTTGATAGCTTGTATAGCAGCCCATACCCATAACCTTCTCGCACAGAGCCTCTGCCACAATAAAGGTTTCATCGCTGTAGTCTGGTCTTACCAGCACATAATTCTCTCTGGGGTGCAGGCAGATGGCCATATTACCGGGCAGCGTCCAGATGGTGGTGGTCCAGATCACGAAATAGGTCTTGCTCAGATCAAAACCGGAGAGCTTGCCCAGATCGTCCTTCAGGGCAAATTTTACATAGACAGAGGTACAGGGATCGTCCTGGTACTCAATGTCCGCTTCTGCCACAGCGGTGGCGCAGGCGGGACACCAGGTAACGGGCTTCAGACCCTTGTAGATGTAGCCCTTGTCAAACATACGGCCAAAGACCTTAACCTCCTGGGCCTCGAAATGCTTGTCCATTGTGCGGTAAGGCTTTTCCCAATCGCCCACAACACCCAGCCGCTTAAAGCCGCCCATCTGCTTCTGAATAAAATCTTCCGCAAAGGCTTCGCAGGCAGTCCGGAATTCAGAAACGGACATATCTTTATTGAGCTTGCTCTTGGACTTTTCAATGGCCCGCTCAATGGGAAGACCGTGGTTGTCCCAGCCGGGGACATAGGGGGTGTAATAGCCCATCATCGCGCGGCTGCGGACGATAAAGTCCTTCAGGGTCTTATTCAGGGCGTGGCCCATATGAATGTAGCCGTTGGAGAAGGGAGGGCCATCGTGCAAAATGAAGGGGGGAAGATCCTTGTTCTTTTCCAGCATCAGCTTGTACAGGTTTTGCTCCTGCCAGCGCTCCAGCATACCCGGCTCCCGGGCAGGAAGACCGGCCTTCATAGGAAAGTCTGTCTTCGGGGTAATAATGGTATTTTTATACTCCATTGGAAATAACCTCCATAAATAATTAAACGTAAAAAACACCTTTGTCTCTGTTAAGAGACAAAGGTGTTATAACCTCTGCGGTACCACTCTTATTCCGGTTTCCCGGCACTTAAGGGCGCGATATCGGGCGTACCCGGCGCAGCCTACTATCTTTCGGTGCGCAGCTCCGAGGGGATACCGGCGATGCTGTACTTACTGCCTTGCACCACCCGGCAGCTCTCTGAAAGCCTGAAGCACGCTGACTTGTCCTCGTCATAGCCTATATATAAATTTTAGCGGTGTGTGGGGTCGTAATTTCTGCCAAACTGCAAGTTGGTGAACTTGCTGGTGGTAGTGTCAGTGGTGGGATGCTTGGGTTCTGCCTTGGGAGAAGCTTCCTCAGCAGTGCCAACAAGATTCTCAAGATTTGCAGAAATCTCGTCTGCAACAGCGGCGGTCTCTGCGTTTTGCTTGGCGTTGCCTTCCACACGCTCATAGTCGAACACCTGACCCTCGGGAGGGGTGGTTACGGGGCGGTTGGATTCCTTGATCCGCTCCAGAGCCTGAATACAGCTGCGGATCTGCTCCTGCAGGTCTGTGATTCTGGCAGCGGCAACCTTCTTTGCGTCTTCCACACGCTCGTTTTCAGCGGCGATCAACGCATCGGCGTTCTTTGCATTTTCGGTAGCAGCCTGATTGGCATCGGCAAGCATCTGGGTGCACTTGGCTTCTGCCTCTTTGACCATCATATCGCAGGTCTTCTGGGCGTTGACAATGGCATCCTTCATACTGGCTTCGTTCTTGCGGTACTCCTCTAACTTGCTGACCAGAACCTTCATCTTGCTCTTGAGAAGGGCGTTTTCTTTATAAAGGGTGATGTAGTCTTCGGTGAGCGGCTCCAGAAATTCATCCACAGCCTGCATATCGTAGCCACCGAAGGCGGCACGGTTAAAGGAGATTTGATCTATCTGTTGTGGTGTAAACATTAGATTATCCTCTCTATACTATTTAGATGTAGCTTTCGATTTCTCCCTGGACATTTTCCAGATCGCCCACAACATCCATATTGTGGGGGCAGAACAGGTAAGTGGACTGGGCAATCTTCTTAACACTGCCGTCCAGTGCGTAGACACTACCGGAAAGGAAGTCTACAACGCGGCGGGTCAGAGACTTGTCCACATTTTCCATATTCAAAATCACTGCCTTCTTTCTGCGCAGCTCGTCAGCAGCCTTGGCAGCGTCTTCGAAAGTCTTTGCGTGGAACAGGACTACTTCCTGCTTACCGGAACTCATATTCAGAACCTGACCGCCGAAACCGCCAACGGAAGCGGAGGGAGCAGGATTGAAAGCATCGTCAGTATCAGCAGATGCAAAGGGGGAGCGACGGCTACGGGTGGGCTGGGGATCATCTACCAGTTCATCCAATTCCTCGTCGTAATCATCATACTCTTCATCAGAATAGGGCTGTGTAAACTTCTTGATGTTATCCCATAAGCTCATATTTCTATATCCTCCTATATGTCTGTCTATTTATTTTGAGTAGTCCCTTGCGCCGAAGATGGCTGTGCCGACGCGGATCATTGTGCTGCCGCAGGCAATGGCATCCCGGTAATCATCGGACATTCCCATAGACAATATTTCAACACATACATTATCGTATTTTTTTGTCGTTATGTCAACAGAAAGCTGATAAATTTCTTGAAAAAATTTGCGATTTTCTCCCGGATTATGGGAAATTGGGGGAACAGTCATAAGGCCTTTTACCTGAATGTTGGGGAAATTGGTCATTTTTTCGCAAATTTCATAAATTTCCCCGGGGGCAAAGCCGGACTTACTCTCCTCGCCGCCTACATTGATCTCCAAAAGAATATTCTGGACAATATTTTGTTTGGCAGCCTCTTTTTGGATAGCCTCCAAAAGGCGCAGGGAGTCCACACTTTGGATCAGGCTTACCTTGCCCACAACCTGCTTAACTTTATTGGTCTGCAAATGGCCGATAAAATGCACCGGCGCGCCTTTGTAGGCATTTTCAGAAAGCTTTTGTGTCAGCTCCTGCACCCGGTTTTCGCCGCAGCAATCCACACCGCCGGCAATGGCCTGGCGGACATTTTCCGCATCGTTCATTTTTGTGGCGGCGCATAAAAGGATCTCTTTGGGATCTCTGCCGGCTGCGACAGCAGCCTGGGCCATTTGGGCGCGGATACTTATAATGTTTTCGGCTATGGACATAAACATCCTTCTTTCTGTAAAGTAAAAGGCGACGAAGCAATGCTCCGTCGCCCGGGGTTATGCAGTCTGTGCTGCTTTCAGGGGTCGAATGGGGACAAGTGTGGAGATGGCGTGCTTGTAGATCATCTGCTGCTTGCCATCGCTTACCAGTACCACCACAAAGCTGTCATAGCCGGTGATGGTGCCCCGGAGCTGAAAGCCATTCATCAAAAACAGTGTAACCGGAACTTTATCCCGGAAAACCTCTTTCAAAATGGCGTCCTGTAGATTGATTTGTTCAGACATATGTATTCCCTCTTTCTTTGAAATTCCCGTTGGGATACATAAATCTTACCATTTTCTATTTGTCGAAATCCGCCAGAATCTGTCGGGCGGAAAGAAGAATTTTTTCGGTAGTATCACCGGGATTTCTGCGCAGCCAATGGATGTTTTGATTGCGCCGAAACCAGGTCAGCTGTCGTTTGGCGTAATGCCGGGAGGCTTGCTGGACCTGGGCGATCGCGTCTGCGATGGTGGCGCGGCCTGCAAGGGCATCTGTAAATTCCTTGTAGCCGATGGCCTGCATAGCGGTGCATTTTTCCGGAACACCGGAATTCAGCAAAGACCGGATTTCTTCGATCAGACCGTCTTTTACCATTGTTTCCACCCGCCGGTCGATCCGGTCGTAAAGGTCTTGTCGGTTTACATCCTCCAGAGCAAACCACACCGGCTGAAAGCGGGGAGGAATGGCTTTGGTTTTTAAGTTGTGGGCAGTGATGGTTTCCCCGGTTTCGTAGTAAACCTCCAAAGCCCGCAGAATTCTCTTGCGGTCCTTCAGATGAAGCCTGCTTGCAGCTTCCGGGTCAATGGAGCGCAGCAGGGAAAGCATCGCTTCCATACCATCTGCATCGGCTTGCTTTTCCAGCTTTTCCCGCATACCGGTAGCGGGGTAGGGGGCAAAGTCATTGCCGTTTATCAGGGCGTCCATATATAGACCTGTGCCACCGGCAATGATCGCCGTTTTTCCTCTGGCGAGGATATCCTCTACAATGGGCGTTGCCATCTGGCAGTAGCGGCTGACGGAAAAGTCTTCCTCCGGGTCTACCACATCCAGCATATGGTGGGGGATGCCTTGCATTTCTTCTTTTGTGGGCTTGGCTGTGCCGATGTCCATCCGGCGGTAGATCTGCATAGAGTCGCAGGAGACCACCTCGCCGTCAAGGGCCTTTGCCAGTGCCACCGCCAAAGCGGTTTTTCCGGAGGCGGTGGGTCCGGCAATGCATATGATATTGTCCAAACCAACACCTCCTTCAAAAGCTCCTATGCCCGCTTAAATTGCTTTTCCAGCTGCTTTTTGCTCAAGGAAATGCAAATAGGTCTGCCGTGAGGGCAGTATTTTAAGTCTTCTCTTGCCATCACCTGGGAAACCAGGGCAAGAAGCTCTTTTTTGTCTGTGTGCCAGCCGGCCTTAATAGCCGCCTTGCAGGCGACAGTGTGCAGCATCTCGTCCCGGACATTGGTCTTTTTCTCTCTGCGGCCGTTAAGCAGGTCCACAGACAAAGTTTCCAGCGTCTCGGCGGCAACCTCCACAGAAAGATCCATAGGAATCTGCCGCAGCAAAACCGCATTGTCGCCAAATTCGTCAATTTCAAAACCGAGGGTGTTGAGAAGCTCCTGGTTATCCAGCAAAATGGCGATGGCATCCGCAGAAAGGCGGCAGGGGATCGGCGCAAGCAGCGCCTGGGCGCTGATGGCTTCCTGATTTTCTTTCAATTTATCGAACAAAATGCGCTCGTGGGCAGCATGCTTGTCGATAAGGAAGGCATCGTCGCCTTGCTGCACAAGCACATACGCATCGTAAAGCTCACCGATCAGCTGCCAGGGCGCTTCCTGGGGCATCGGCATAGCGACCTGCTCCTGGACGGGCGGCTCGTGAATAACCGGTGCAATGGGCGCTTTCGGTGTCTGCACCTGCTGCCGCAGGACTTGGCCTGCGGACCGCTCAATGGCAGCCACCGTAGAAAAGACAGCCTTTTCGCTGGGCTTTGGCGCGTCCTGTATCACGGCAGAGAAGGTTTTAAACTCTGCCGGGGTCATCGTCTGGAAGAAGGAATTCTGCTTTGGCGCAGGACCGGGTTTTGCAGCAGGGGCAGAAACCGGTTGGGCAGGCTGCTTAAACTGCATTTGGGGTCTGTCGGCAGTCTTATTCAGCGCGCCTAAAACGCCGTAATGCACACAGTCGAAAACGGCCTTTTCGTTGAGGAATTTTACTTCCGTTTTTGCCGGGTGGACATTCACATCCACCGCGTTGGCAGGCAGCTTTAAATGCAGTACGCAAGCGGGGAATTTGCCCTGCATAATTTGATTGCGGTAAGCTTCCTCCAGCGCAGCGATCAGCAGCCGGGATTTTACCGGCCGGTCATTGACGAAAAAGGTTTGCAGATTCCGGCTGGGGCGGGCATTGGTAGGCTTGGAAACATAGCCGGAGAGGTTATAGCCTTCCCAATGGCTTTCCAGCTTCACCATAGCGCCGCTGTCGCGTCCGTAGACACAGTAAACTGCATCCTCCAAACGGCCGGTGCCGGGAGTACTTAAAACTTCCTTTCCGTCCCGCAAAAAACGGAAGGAAACCTCCGGGTGGGCCAGCGCCTGCAGCTGCACAGCAGCGGAAACCTTACCGCCCTCCACAGAGTCAGATTTCATAAACTTCATTCTGGCGGGGGTGTTAAAAAACAGATCTCTTACAATGATCGTTGTGCCATCGGGGCAGCCGGCCTCGGTGGCTTCTGTGATCGCTCCGGCTTCCAAAGTCAGGGATGTGCCGGCAAGGCTGTCAGCGGTCTTTGTCAGCAGGTCGATCCGGCTGACAGAGGCAATGGCAGCCTGCGCTTCACCGCGAAAACCCATCGTGCCAATGGCAGCCAGGTCCTCTGCGGTGCGCAGCTTGGAGGTAGCGTGGCGCAAAAATGCGGTTTTAGCATCCTCCGGGGCCATACCGCAGCCGTTATCGGTTACCCGCAGAAAGGTCATACCGCCGTCCCGGATCTCCACAGTTACCTGTGTTGCCCCGGCATCCACTGCATTTTCCAGCAATTCCTTGGCCACCGAGGCGGGACGCTCCACCACTTCACCGGCGGCAATCAAATTTGCCACGTGGGGAGAGAGTTGTTGGATTTTTCCCATAGAGCTCACCTCATAGAAAGCATAGCGATCAGATTGATCGCAATGTGTATGGAAATAGATGCCCAAATCGAGCCGGTACGGGCATAAGCCCAGCCCAGACACAGTCCTGCAGGAAGATACTGCAGAAGACTCAGCAGCAGAAGCTTCGGCTCATACATACCGATATAGCCCACAACGTGCAGCGCAGCAAAGGCTGCGGTGGATACAAGATAAGCAAGTACCCGGCTGCGGTTATAGATCTTGCCAAAAATCAAACCCCGGTAAAGCACTTCCTCTGTGATCGGAACAAGCAGAACCGTACCCAACGCCATAATGGGGAAGTTGTCCTGGACCATTTGGTCAATGGCTTCGTCATTGGCGTTGGAAAAATCCGGATAGATGCCATAAATCAGAGAACTGACAAAAATGCTGGCTACCCAGTAGCCGATAAAGGCAAGGAAGGCATTGCAAAAGCAGCGCAGGGGAGCGCTAAATGCTTCTTTGCCGGACCGGATCAAGTAGCGATGAAAAATGATGGCAACACACAGAAAATTGATGACAAAATACACAATGTTCAGCGTAGTATCACTCATCGGTACCGGTAATATGAGATTGACAATCACCAATGCCGGCTGCAGCACCAAAAGCTGGACCGCCAGAAAGATATAGCCGGCAATGGTTTCTGTTTTGTTGGGAACAATGGCAAGTTTTTTCATAATTACTGTAACATCTTCTTAAGCTTATAGAGTTCGTTCATAGCCTCGATGGGCGTAAGGGTTTCCACACTGATCTTTTCCAAAGCAGCGCAGACCTGCTGTGAGGTCAGATCCAGCATACTGATCTGGTCATCCGGTTCTTCCTTGACAATGTGGGTGGGCGCAGGCGCGCCCTCCAGCTCCAGCTGGGAGAGGATCTCCCGGGCGCGGTTAACAACGCTGGCCGGCAGGCCTGCCAATTTGGCAACCTCAATGCCGTAGCTGTCATCGGTAGCGCCGGGAATGATCTTGCGCAGGAAGATCATCTTACCGCCCTGCTTTTTCACGGCGATATTATAGTTCTTCACATTGGGAAGCTCGTCCTCAATGGTGCTCAGCTCGTGATAGTGGGTGGCAAAAAGGGTCTTGGCGCCCAAATGTCGGGGGCTGGCTGCATATTCCAGCACTGCCCGGGCAATGGACATACCGTCATATGTAGAGGTGCCGCGACCGATCTCGTCCAAAATCAGCAGACTCTTGGCGGTGGCATATTTCAAAATGGAAGCTACCTCTGCCATCTCCACCATAAAGGTGGACTGACCGGAAGCCAGATCATCGCTGGCACCGATACGGGTGAACACCCGATCCACAAGGCCAATGGTGGCGCTGCGGGCAGGGACGAAAGAGCCCATCTGCGCCATCAGCACGATCAGCGCCACCTGGCGCATATAGGTGGATTTACCGGCCATATTGGGTCCGGTGATAATGGAAACCTGATTGTCCGCTGCGCCAATGAATGTGTCATTGGGAACAAACAAAGCGTCCGTGAGCATTTGCTCCACCACCGGATGGCGGCCGTCGGTAATGGAAATTTCGTTATCCAAAGTAATTTCCGGACGGCAGTAGTTTCTCTGGACGGCAACTGTTGCCAGCGAGCAGAGAGCATCGGTGGCGGCAACGGCGGCAGCGGAGGTAAGTATCCGGTCAGCCTGCTTTGCCAAATGCTCCCGCAGGTTGGTAAAGATCTGGTATTCCAAAGCGGTCAGCCGCTCCTTGGCGGTAAGCACCTGGTTTTCCAGCTCTTTCAGCTCCTGGGTGATGTAGCGTTCGCAGTTGGTAAGGGTCTGCTTGCGGATATAATGCTCCGGTACTTGACCGATAAAGGATTTGGAAACCTCAATAAAGTAACCGAACACCCGGTTGTAGCCCACCTTCAAGGTGCGGATGCCGGTCTTTTCCCGTTCGGAAGCTTCGATGGCGGCAATGGTGCCTTCTCCACCGTTCATAATATCCCGCAGCCGGTCCGCTTCTTCGCTGGCGCCGATGCGGATGATACCGCCTTCTTTTACGGTCAGAGGGGGTTCGTCCACAATGGTGTTTTCGATCAGCGCAGCGCAATCGGCAAGACCGTCAATGGAGCTTTCCAGATTTTGCAGCAAAGAGGTATCTGCCTCCTGCAGCCGCTGTTTCACAACCGGCAGGGAACGCAGACCCCGGGCCAGGCCCAAAAGGTCGCGGCAGTTGACCGTACCGGTAACGATCCGGGAGGTAACCCGCTCCAGATCTGTTACATCTTTCAAAGCCTCGATCAGCTCACTGCGGGAAATGGTGTTTTCAATCAGCCACTGGACAGCCGATTGGCGGCGGCCGATCTCTGACGGGTCAAGCAGCGGCTTTTCCAGCCAGCTGCGCAGCAGACGACCGCCCATAGCGGTGTGGGTCTTGTCCAGCACCCAAAGGAGCGTGCCTTTCTTTTCCTTGCTGCGTAACGTTTCTGTCAGCTCCAGATTTCTCCGGGCATCCATATCCAGCTCCATAAAGCGGCCGGTGGTGTAATACTGTAGCTGCCGAATGTGCTTAAGTTCATTTTTCTGTACGAATTGCAATGTCTGCAGTAGTGTCCCTGCGGCAACGGTAGCCAAAGGCAGACCGGTCAGACAAAGTGCGGCCAAAGGCGCGTTAAAATGCTGCTGTAAAAGCTGCTGGCTGTTATCGTGATTAAACTGCTCAGGCTTTCCTTCGTCCACGCAGCAATTAAGCCGACGAAATAGCGCATCCTCCAGAATCGGGTCGTGGCAGCTGCTGCCGCCGCGAATCACCTCGGAGGGGGAGAAGCGGCCCAGCTCGGAGGCTGCCGCCTGGGCATCTGCGCAGGTGGTTACAAAGAAAGCGCCGGTGGACACATCGCAAAAGGCAAGACCATAGCCGTCGCCCTCGCCGTACAAACAGCCCATATAGTTGTTTTTGCTTTCGTCCAGCATACAGCTTTCGGTAACCGTACCGGGGGTAACAATGCGGGTGATGTCCCGCTCCACGATGCCCTTTGCGGTTGCCGGGTCTTCCATCTGCTCACAAATAGCCACCTTGTAGCCTTTGGATACCAAACGGGCAATGTAAGCATCCACAGAGTGGTAGGGAACGCCGCACATAGGTGTCTGCTCTTCCTTGGGCTTATTTCTGTCCCGGGTGGTCAGCGTCAGATCCAGCTCCCGGGCAGCCAGCTTGGCGTCCTCGTCAAACATCTCATAGAAATCACCCAGGCGGAAGAACAAAATGCTGTCCTTGTTGCGCTCTTTGATGAGGTTATACTGTCGCTTCATAGGGGTCAGCTCGTTTTTCTCTGTTGCCATAATTTTAATCCCTTTCTGCGATTTCTCCGGTTAAGCTCCAGGTGGTAGAGCCGGTAATGGTAATGTTGGCAAATGTACCCACCAGCGCTGCGTCGCCGGGCAGACGCACCAGTCTGCCGCCTTCCGTTCTGGCGGTGAGCAGATCGTCGTCCGTGCCGTCGATGAGACAGCGCATCGTCTTTCCCACATACTCTGCGTGGATCTGCTCGGAAATTGCATTTTGCGCAGCGCACAATTTGTCAAATCTGCGATTTTTTTCTTCTTTGGTGGTAGGGTCATCCATAGAGGCGGCAGGTGTGCCGACTCTGGGAGAGAAGATAAAGGTAAACAGCGCGTCATAGCGCACCTTTTCAATGAGGGAAATGGTCTGCTCAAATTCCTCCTCCGTCTCACCGGGAAAACCCACGATCACATCCGAGGTCAGCACCAGCTCCGGCATAACGCTTTTGGCGTAATCTACCAGCTGCAGATATTTCTCCCGGTCATAATGGCGGTTCATCGCCTTGAGCACCCGGGAAGAGCCGGATTGGAAGGGGAGATGCAGCTGCTTTGCAATTTTTGGTTGGGAAGCCATCGTGTCAAAGAGCTTTTTGCCCGCATCTCTGGGGTGGCTGGTCATAAAACGGATGAGAAAATCTCCCTCCAGCGCGGCAATTTGCATCAAAAGATCGGAAAAATCGATGTTTTCTTCCAAATCTTTGCCGTAGGAGTTGACGTTTTGTCCCAAAAGGGTAATTTCCTTTGTGCCGGAGGCGATCAGTTGGCGGCATTCTTCCAAAATATCTTCCGGCTTGCGGCTTCTTTCCCGACCCCGGACATAGGGGACAATGCAGTAGGTGCAGAAATTGTTGCAGCCGTACATAATGGAGACCCAAGCCTTCAAGGTGTGATCTCGCAGCTGGGGAAGACCCTCGACGATAGAACCTGCCTCGTCTTCCACAAAGAATGTGCGCTTACCGGTGGTTAGCACCCGGTGCAGAAGCTGGGGAAACTGCCAAAGGTGATGAGTAGAAAAAACACCGTCCACGTGGGGATAGCTTTTGCGGATCCGCTGCACTACATGGTCCTGTCCTGCCATGCAGCCGCAAAGGAAGATCTTCTGACGGCTGTGGCGGCGCTTGGTGTGGGTCAGTGCGCCCAGATTGCCGAATACCCGCTGCTCTGCATGCTCACGGATAGCGCAGGTGTTCATAACCACCACATCCGCGCCCTCTGCCTTGTGGGTAATGCTGTAGCCACTCTGGCTTAAAATGCCCCGGATCCGTTCAGAATCCGCCTCGTTTTGCTGGCAGCCGTAGGTTTCCACATAGGCCAGGGGGGTGGTGTTTCTTTCCTGCCAATAAGCATAGATTTTATTACAAAACTGCATTTGCAGATCCAGTTCTTCTTTTGAAATAATTGAAGTTTTCCTCTCCATAAAATGGCTCCTTCAAGCTATACTATCTCAATAATAAATCATATCATTTTTTTTGTCATATTGCAAGGAAAAGAATGTTTAACTTGCAATTCATTTTCCTGCGTGTTAAACTATTCCTATACCAACCCCCAGCGGGAGAAAGCAGGAACTTATGAATTGTAAATTTTGCGGTGCAGAGTTTGAGCAGGAAGTGGAAATTTGCCCTCAATGCGGCAAAGCGCTTATAGAAGAACAGACAGAACTTGAAGCGTCCACACCTGTGGAAACCGATGAGGTCATCTGTGAAAAGGAAGAGACCGGCAAGAAGAAATGGCCTTTCTGGAAATGGGCGCTTTCCATTGGCGGCGCTGTAATCTTTTTAGGCGCGCTTGCAGTGGTTCTTTTGACCGCCTTGGGCGTGGATCTGCTTCCCAGAGACAACGATATTCTCAACAAGGACAGCTATCTTGTGTCCAACGAGCAGGCAAAGGACAAGGCAAATGAGGTCGTTGCAAAGATCGGCGACAAGGAACTGACCAATGCCCAGCTGCAGATCCACTATAAGATGCAGGTGCAGGACTTTTTGAGCTACTACGGCAGCTACCTGTCCAGCATTGGCCTGGATTATACAAAACCCTTGAGTGAGCAGAAATGCTATATGGACGAAAAGCTGACCTGGGAGCAATATTTCCTGAAAATGGCCCTGGAAACCTGGCAGAATTATCAGACGGTGGCTTTGCTTGCAGAGGACTCCGGCTTTAAGCTTTCTGCGGATGCGGAGGCCGAGCTTGCCACCCTCGCAGATGCTTTGGAAGAGCAGGCCAAGGAAGGAGAATATGAAAGCGCGCAAAAGATGGTCGAGGACATTCTGGGCGCCGGCTGCACGGTGCAGGACTATGTGGACTATGTAAGACTGGTAACCACCGGCACGGAGTTCTACAGCCACGAAAGCCAGCGGTTAGCGCCTACAGATGAGGAGGTGGAGGCTTATTTCGATAAGTATGTGGACACCTTCAAGGAAGCCGGTATCACCAAAGACGGCGGTCTGGTTTCCAGTGTGCGCCATATCCTCATAAGTCCCGAGGGCGGAGAATACAACGAAGAGACCCAGGAAACCACCTATTCTGAAAAAGAGTGGGCGGCTGCCAAGAAAAAGGCAGACAAGCTTTTGAAGCAGTGGAAAAACGGAAAGGCTACCGAAGAAAGCTTTGCTGCGCTGGTAAAGGACAATACTGACGATACCGGCTCTGCAGAAAGCGGCGGCCTTTACGAAAATATCACACCGGTATCCAGCTATGTACCGGAGTTTTTGGCATGGGCAATCGATATGTCCCGGAAAACCGGCGATACAGACATTGTTAAGACGGAGTTTGGCTACCATATTATGTATTTTGTCAGTGGTGTGCCTTACTGGAAGACCGAAGCGGAAACAATGCTTCTTTCTGACCGGACAACGGCAATGATCGATGAAGCGGAAGCCAAATGGCCTATGACGGTCAATTACCGCAAAATCATTCTGACAGAACTGGAATTGGGTTAAAACAATACGCGCCTGCACAAGACTGTGCAGGCGCGTTTTTTACCAATCTGCTTTCACATCCTTACGCAAAGGAAGGGTATGAAAGATCTCGGCGGTGATTTGTTTATATTCAGCAAGATCGGTGGTTTTTCGCAGCCTTTTATAGAGCTTTTCACTGCCTTCAAATTTGCCCGCCAGATACCGCCAATGCTCTTTTAGCCGGAACATTGCATTTCGTGAGCCCCCAAAGGCAGACAGATATTCTTCTAAAAGCTCGTTATAGAAGGCTTCTAATTTCTCCGGGGTGTATGCTGTGGAACAGAACATTCCCGGGTCAGCAATGAGACCTCGTCCAAGCATCACGGATTTCACATCGGGAAAGCGCTTTTCAAAAGATTCAATTTGCTCTAAGGTGTTGAGGTTACCGTTGTAGCAAAGCGGAGCGCGACTGTTTTCTGCTGCATAGCAAAATGCATCCATATTTACGGCACCCTTGTAAAACGCATCCCGGACCCGGGGGTGCACCGTCAGCTCCTTAATGGGGTAGCGATTGAAAATGGGCAGGATTTGGTAAAACTCTTCCGGGTATGTAAAGCCAATGCGGGTCTTCACGGAAACAGGAAGGGGCGCAGCCTTGAAGATGGTATCTAAAAAGCTATCCAATTCGGCCAGATCCCGGAGCATTCCGGAGCCTTTTCCCTTTGCGGTCACCGTCCCGGAGGGACAGCCTAAATTCAGATTGACTTCCTGGTAGCCCAGATCCCGGCACTGCTGCGCCATCCACAAAAAGTCTTCCGGATTTTTGGTCAGCAGCTGGGGAACGACCGTATAGCCCAGTGAATCTGCCGGAGGCAGTTCCCGCTGCTCCCGGGGTGTCAACTGCCTGTGGACAGTAGGGGAGAAAAAGGGCGTAAAATACTTGTCTATTCCCGGAAAGTATTTATGGTGCAGACGGCGGTAAATACTGTCTGTAAGACCCTCCAGCGGAGCAAAATAATAGCGCATAGTGATCTCCTGAAGAAAGGTGTGCCGCGGACGCGGCACACCGAATATTTTAGACTTCCATAATGACGGTTAAGATCATAGGGTTGCGTTTTGTGGTTTTGAACAGATAGCCGCTTAAATCGTTTTTAATGGCGGATTTGATGGCTGCCCAATCCCGGATATGCTTTCTGCTGCAACGCTCAATGGCCTCTGTGGCGATATCCCGCAGATCTTCCATCAGCTCTTCCGATTCCTTCACATAGATAAAGCCCCGGGTGATGATGTCCGGACCGCTGACAAGGCTGCCGTCCTGACCGGAAAGGTTTGCGCAGACAACGATCATACCGTCCTGTGCCAGATGCTTTCTGTCCCGGAGCACAACACTGCCTACGTCGCCGACGCCGGTGCCGTCCACGAAGACCTTGCCTGCCGTAACCGTGCCGTTGATCTTACAGCTTTTGGAGGTGAATTCCAGCACGCTGCCGATCTCGGCAATGCGGACATTTTTTGCCGGTGTACCCATCTGCACAGCCAGTTTGCCGTGGATCTGCAAATGGCGCTGCTCACCGTGTACCGGCACGAAGAATTTCGGCTTGCACAGCGCGTGAATGATTTTCAGCTCTTCCTGGCAGGCGTGGCCGGAAACGTGCAGACCCTCGCTCTTTTCATAGACTACCTCGGCGCCCTTGCGGTACAGCTCATTGATAATGCGAGAAACGGCTTTTTCGTTGCCGGGAATCGCAGAAGCGGAGATGATGATTCGATCGCCGGCATGGATGTCCACCTGCTTGTGGGAGGAGAAGGCCATCCGATACAGTGCGGACATATTCTCGCCTTGTGAGCCGGTGGAAACGATGACGACCTTGTTTTTCGGCAGACTCTTGATGTCATTTAAGTCGACGATCGTTCCGGCGGGGATCTTCAAATAGCCCAGCTCCTGGGCCACCTTCAGCATATTTTCCATACTGCGTCCGGTAACCGCAACCTTTCTGCCATAGCGATGGGCAGTGGCCAGCACTGCGTGGATCCGGTGCATATTGGAAGCGAAGGTGGTAACCACGATCCGCTGATCACAGTTTTTGAACTGGCGGTCAAGGCTCTCTGCCACGATGTTTTCACTGGGGGTGTAGCCTTGCCGCTCCACATTGGTGGAGTCGCACAGCAGCGCCAGCACGCCCTCGTTGCCCAGCTGACCGAACCGGGTCAAATTGATCATACCGTCCTTTGCGGTGGTGTCGATCTTAAAATCACCGGTCATCACAACTGTTCCCACCGGGGTGTGAATGGCAAATGCCACCGCATCGGCGATGGAATGGTTTACGTGGATAAACTCCACGCTGAAGCAGCCGGCCTTCACCACATCACCGGGCTTGTGGGTAATGAGCTTGATCTTATCGGCGATCCGGTGCTCCTCCAGCTTCAGCTTCACAAGACCGCAGGTCATTGCGGTGGCGTGGATGGGGCAACTTACCTGCTGCATACAGTAGGGGATAGAGCCAATATGGTCCTCGTGGCCGTGGGTAATAAACATACCACGCAGCTTCTTTTCGTTTTGCACAAGATAGGAAAAATCCGGGATGACCAGGTCAACGCCGTACATATCCTCCTCCGGGAAACCGACACCGCAGTCTACGACAATCATATCCTTGCCGTACTCCAAAACGGTGATGTTCTTTCCGATCTCGTCCAGTCCCCCCAGGGGGATGATTTTCAGTTTTTCAGCCAAATAAAATACTCCTTTCAAATTGCCTAAAAGGCACAACAAACCGGCAGCCATCCGGCGCATTTTCAGCCCTGAATCACCGAAAACACACCAAGATGCCTGCAATCTTCATAAATTAAGTTCTATGTCAAAAGACATATGTATGCCCGGGACTGCCTACCCGACGCCTATAGTGGCATTATACCACATTTTAAGCCGCTTGTATACAGTTATTTTTCTTCTCAAACTGACAAAATCAGCTGCTGAAAAAAAGGAAAGATTTATGCTTATTTATGGAAAATAAAAGTTGCACTGTTTGTAATGATTTGCTATAATGAGTAAACTAGCGGTTATTATACGCATACGGGAGGTGTCTGACGTGGGAAAGCGACTTGGAAAATTGCTCAACTATAATGTGGGAATCTATTTTATCGTCCTGCTGGCATTTGGGATTGCAGCGGCTTTGCTGGGACAGTTTGTCCTGGCGGGCATAGAGCTTTTGGTTACAGCAGGCTTGTTCGTGCTTTATCTGCTGTTCCGGGCATATCGGCGCAATATGATCGAGTCCTTTGTGCAGAAGGCCGAGGATAAAATTTCCACCATCAAGGGTGTAGAATCTCCTTTCCCGTTGGTTGTAATTCGACTGACAGACAATGTAATTATGTATGCCAATAACGCCTTCAGTAAGGTGGCGGATTTTAAGAGCGCGTTGGCAGAGACCCAGATTGATGAGATCCTGCCGGAATTTACCACCGATTGGCTTACCTCCGGGAAAAAGACATATCCCTACGATGTGGCGCTGGGCAAACGGCGCTACAGAGTACACGGTATGGCCCTTCGCACAGAGGATGATACGCCTGTGGGCGTGCTGTATTTTACAGATTTGACGGAGCTGTATCAGGTCCGGGACGAGTATATCCGTTCCCGTCCGGTGGTGTCTATCATTTTGGTGGACAACTACGATGAACTGACCAGAAATATGTCTGAAGCAGCAATGTCCGGACTCAATGCCCGCATTAACAACACCATTTCCAAGTGGGCACAGGACTATCACGGTTTGCTGCGCCGTCTGGAGAAGAACAGATTTTTGCTGATTTTTGAAAAGCGGGATCTGAAGCAGGCAATGGACGGCAAATTCTCTATATTGGAGGAGATCCACGATATTACCGGTCCCTCCGGTCTGGAAACCAGTATTTCCTTTGGCCTGGGCGTGGACGGCGCTACCTTCGAAGAGGGTTATCAGTTTGCTGCTTTGGCAATTGAAATGGCTCTCAGCCGTGGCGGCGACCAGGCAGTTGTGAAAGATCGGCTGAATTTTAGCTTTTACGGTGGACGCACCAAAGAGGCTGCCCAGCGCAGTAAGGTCCATTCCCGGGTTACTGCCAATTCCTTTATGGAATTGATTGGGCAAAGCAGCCGGGTGTTCATTATGGGCCACAAAAAGGCCGATGCCGATTCTGTTGGCGCGGCGATGGGCGTGGCGTGTCTTTGCCGGAAGAAGGGAAAACCCTTTAATATTGTTCTGGATATGGAAAACAATGCCTGCCAGAATCTTCTTGCAGAGATCTGCAAAGAGCCGGAATATAAGGGCATATTTATTTCCGGTCAGGAGGCACTGCTGTTAAGCGACAGCCGCAGCACCTTGATCGTGGTGGACACCAACCGTCCCGACCAGGTGGAATACAGACCGCTTTTGGAATCCATACCCAAAATCTGCGTGATAGACCATCACAGACGGGCAGCGGATTATATCCAGCCGGTGGTGGTAAACTTCCACGAGCCTTATGCTTCCTCTGCGGCGGAATTGGCTACGGAGCTGCTGCAGTATGCAGTGGAGCAAAAGGATGTGCTTCCCATCGAGGCAAAGGCACTGATGGCCGGTATTTTCCTGGATACAAAGAGCTTCCGGGTTCGCACCGGCGAGCGTACATTTGAGGCGGCAGCCTATTTGCGGCAGATCGGCGCGGATATGGTGGATGTTAACAAGTTGTTCCGAAACGATTTCCAGGAAACGATGGCAAAATACCAGATCATCAAATCCGCCCGGCTGTACCGGCAGGAAATTGCCATTGCAGCACTAAACACCACTGCTCCCAGAGCGTTGGCGGCTCAGGCTGCAGACGAACTATTGAATATTTCGGGCATTACGGCATCCTTTGTGCTGTATCCCGATGAAGAAAATATTATTATTTCCGCCCGGTCCGTTGGCGATGCCAATGTGCAGGTGATTTTGGAGCCTTTGGGTGGCGGCGGCAATACGGCCACTGCCGGCGCACAGATCGCAGGAAGCTCCGTGAAGGATGTTTTGGACCAGTTGGTGGAATCCATTGACCGTTACTACGAGGCGTAAAGGAGAAAACTATGAAAGTTATTTTGATGCAGGATGTAAAAGGTAAGGGCAAGAAGGGTCAGATGATTGAAGTATCTGACGGCTATGCCAGAAACTATATGCTCCCCCGGAAAATCGCGGTGGAAGCAACTGCCGATGCGGTAAACACTATGCGTATGAACGACAAGGCAGCTGCGGAAAAGGCCGCAAAGGAGCGGGCAGAGGCTGTGGAGCTTTCTAAAAAACTGCGGGAAATGACCTTGACGGTTACCGCAAAGGGCGGCGGCGCAGGCAAACTGTTTGGCTCTGTTACCAACCAGGAAATTGCAGATGCCTTAAAGGCAGCTACCGGTGTGGAGCTGGATAAGCGTAAGATCGTGATCGCAGAGCCAATTAAGACTGTTGGTACATTCACCGTGCAGTGCAAGCTGGGCTATGAGATCGTTGCCCCCTTGACTGTGAAGATCGTAGAAGCTTAATTGCTATTTTAGAAATAGATGAGAGAGGAGGAGCAGAATGGATCAGGAACTGATTTCCCGGCAAGCCCCCCATTCCTTGGAGGCAGAGCAGGCCGTTTTGGGCTCGATTTTGATTGACAGCCGTTGTCTGACTGATGTGATCGGCATTCTGCACCCGGAGGATTTTTACCTCCAGCAAAATCAGGAGATTTTTGCGACAATTTACACGATGTTCAATTTCTCCCAGAGCATTGACCCGGTAACCGTACTGGATAAAATGAAGGAACTGGGTTTCCATCGGGAGGATTCCAGAAACTATATTATGCAGCTGATGGAGATCACTCCCACAGCTGCCAATGCGGTGCGCTATGCCAATATCGTGCGGGATAAAGCGATGCTTCGCGGCCTTGCAGATGCGGCTTCTGACATTTCCGAATCCGTTTACCAGCAGGTTGGTTCTACTTCCGAAATTCTGGAAAACGCGGAAAAGAAGATCTATGCTCTGCGCAAGGGCGAACGGCGCGACTCTTTAGAGCATATTGGCACGACCCTGCATAAGGTGTTTGACCGACTCACAGAGCTGAGCCAGTCGGATTCTGCCATTCCCGGTCTGTCCACCGGTATGCGGGATCTGGATGTGAAGATCAACGGCCTGAACAAGTCCGATCTGGTGCTGCTGGCTGCCCGCCCGGCGATGGGTAAGACCGCCTTTGCTCTGAATGTGGGCTTAAATGTGGCCAAAAAGTATAAGAAGACCGTTGCCATTTTCTCCCTGGAAATGTCCCGGGAGCAGCTGGCGATGCGCCTTCTGTCCATTGAAAGCTTTGTGGACGGCAACAAGATCGCTACCGGTAAGCTTTCTGAAGACGAGTGGAGCAAGCTTTGTATGGCTTCCTCTGTGCTGAGCCAAACGGATATCCGCGTGGACGATAATCCTGCCATTACTGTAGCAGAGATGAACGCGAAATGCCGCCGGGTCGAGGATCTGGGTCTTGTGATCATCGACTACCTACAGCTGATGAACGGTTCCGGCTATGGCAAGGGCGGAGACAACCGTGTCAATGTGGTCAGCGATATTTCCCGCAGCCTGAAAATTATGGCAAAGGAGCTCAATGTCCCTGTGGTCTGCTTGAGCCAGCTTTCCCGTGGCCCGGAAGGTCGTACGGACAAGCGTCCTATGCTTTCTGACCTGCGTGAATCCGGCGCTATCGAGCAGGATGCGGACGAAGTGCTGTTCCTTTACCGGGATGAGTATTATAATCCTGATACAGAAAAGAGCGGCATTGCAGAGTGTATCGTATCCAAGAACCGCCACGGCGAAGTGGGTACGGTAGAGCTGCAATGGGTTCCCCAGTACCAAACCTTTACCGACCGGGAGTGGAAGCATGCTCAATAAGCTGGAAAGCTTTGCGCGGCAGTATGAAATGGTGAAGCCGGGAGATACGGTGGTTTGCGCCGTGTCCGGTGGCGCCGATTCTGTTGCGCTGCTGTTTGGACTTTATCTGCTAAAAGAAAAGCTGCAGATTACCCTTTCTGCCGCCCATTTTAACCACCATCTTCGCGGAGAAGAATCTGACCGGGATGAAGCATTTGTACGGGATTTTTGCAGCCGCTACAGCATTCCTTTGCAGGTAGGACAGGAAGAAGTGGTATCCGGCAAAAAAGGCTTAGAGGCTGCCGCCAGAGAGGCAAGATATGCCTTCCTTAAAACACTGCCCGGCAAAATTGCCACTGCCCATACAGCGGACGACAATGCAGAAACCTTGATTATGCATATGATCCGCGGAACGGGCCTTAAGGGGCTGGGCGGCATTGCACCGGTCAATGGGAATTTGATCCGGCCGATGCTGAAGGTTACCCGACAAGAGGTGCTTTCCTTTTTGCAGGAGTACCACTTGGATTTTGTTACCGACAGCTCCAATGAAACGGATGTTTTTTTAAGAAACCGCATTCGCCATCATATTGTTCCGCTACTTAAGCAGGAAAATCCAAAGCTTGCGGAAAATCTGTCC
The DNA here is from genome assembly GCA_045612985.1 of Faecousia sp. Classification (GTDB taxonomy): domain Bacteria; phylum Bacillota; class Clostridia; order Oscillospirales; family Oscillospiraceae; genus Faecousia. The sequence goes on along the minus strand of JAZLAB010000045.1, from coordinate 1,858 downwards.
GCAACCGCGTTGCGTCTTCGTGAGGATGAGCAGGTGCTTTCCCAGCTGACCCAGGGAGAGCTGCCGGATGTTTCTGCGCTGCGCAAGATGCCTGCATCGCTACGCCGGCGGGCTTTGGCTGCCTTTTTGGAGCAATGTGGCGTAACCGAGCCGGAAGCAGAGCACATTGCTCTGGCAGAAGGCCTGGTATTTTCAGATAAGCCCTCTGCCAAAGGCAATTTCCCCGGGGGCGTGGTGATTTGCAGAAATTATGAAAAGTTGCAAAGGCTGGAAGGCGGCACATTGCTGGAAAGCGTAGTTTTGCCTTGCCCCGGTACGCTTTGCCTGCCTGCGGTGGGTGTGCAGATCATCTGCACACCGGCAGACCGGCTTGCAGATGAAAAGGACTGTTTTACAGTTGCGGCAGAAGGGGAAATTTGGGTCCGCAGCCGTCAAAGCGCAGATGCTATGAAAACCGCCGGCGGCACAAAAAGTCTTAAAAAGTTATTTATCGACAGTAAGCTTCCGGCTGCCCGCCGGTTACTTACGCCGATCATTGCCGACAGCCGGGGCGTTTTGGGTGCCTACGGCTTTGGCGCAAATAAAGACCGGCTGGCAAGTACTTTGCCGGCTGTGCAAATTCGTTTTGAAAAGATCAATAATGGGAATGAATAGGGAGGAGATCGCGTGAAAGAGAATATAGAGCGCGTGCTGATATCAGAGGCACAAATTCAGGAAAAAGTCAAACAGTTGGCACAGCAACTGTCTGAAGAATATGCGGATAAGAATCCGGTTTTTATTGGCGTGTTAAAGGGCGTCGTTGTGTTCTTTGGGGATATGATCAAGAGTATCAGCATCCCTTGCCAGATCGACTTTATGTGGATTTCCTCCTATCACGGCACCGAGTCTTCTTTTATGGAAGTAAAGCGGGATATTTCTTCTGACATCAAAGGTCGCCATGTGGTGATCCTGGAGGACATTTTCGACACAGGAAATTCCCTGTCCTTTACTTATGATCACCTGATGGGTAAAGGCCCGGCTTCTGTGAAGATCTGCACATTGCTGGATAAGCCCGAACGGCGCAATCCTGCAGTAACGCTGGAGGCAGACTATGTGGGATTTACCATTCCTGACGAATTTGTGGTAGGCTATGGCTTGGATTTCAATGAGTATTACCGGAATCTGCCTTATGTGGGCATTTTGAAACCCGAGGCATACCAGAATTAAGGAGAAAACCAATTTTGAAAAATCGCAAAATATTTACCATCTTGTGCTATGTGGCAATTTTGATCGCCGTTTTCTCTCTGGTGATCGGTCTTGCCACGAAAAAGGATAGCGGTTTAAGCTATTCCCAAGTGATCAAGCTTTTCAAAAACGAGCAAGTTAAAAGCTTCGTGATTGAAGATAATACCATCTATTTGAAGCTCAATAGCGAATACAACGGAAAGACAGCGGTAAGCGCAGAATTGGCAGACCCGGAAGGCTTTCGGGCAGATATGGGGGAACTGATCGAGACGCAGCTAAATTCCGGTGTACTGGATAGCTACCATTATACCCCCAAGGAGGAAGCATCTCCCTTTGCCTATGTGCCGCCGATCTTGCTGGCGGGTGTGATTCTGATCGTGTTCTGGATCCTCCTGGTGGGCCGGGCAAACAATGCCAACCCTATGAGCAATTTCGGAAAAGCGCGCACCGTCAATGGCCTTCCCAACAACAAAAAGGTTACCTTTGCGGATGTTGCCGGAATTGACGAGGAAAAAGAGGAACTGCAGGCAGTTGTGGACTTTCTCCGTCAGCCGGAGAAGTTTGCGGCCATCGGCGCCCGGATCCCTCACGGCATTTTGCTTTCCGGCCCTCCCGGCACAGGTAAAACCTTGCT